>DASTOD010000498.1:0-2467 GCA_035762645.1 Binatia bacterium
GCAGGGTTTCGAAACGGTGGTGGTCGACGTGACAGAGGAAATCTTATCCAAAGGGATGGCAAGGATTGCCGAAAGCTTACGGCGTCTAGCAGAGAGCTATCAAAAATCAAACGGTAAAATGGGCATTGCGCCCGAGGAGGAGGCGAACATAAGGGCGCGCATCAAGCCTTCAACGGACCGTGATGACTTGTTGGATTGTGACATCCTGATTGAAGCTGTCGTGGAAGAGGAGATAGCAAAGAAGAGTCTCATTTCATCTTTGACCGAGTTGGGCTATCGCGACCTTTTGGTCTCGAATACTTCCTCCATTTCAATTACGCGGCTTGCCGCCGCCTACGCTGTACCCGAGAAGTTCATGGGCATGCATTTCATGAATCCGGTTCCGATTCAGCCCGGTTGCGAGCTTATCCGGGGACTTCTGACTTCCGCGGAGACCTTTCGAACCGTATTGGACTTTTGTCGCGAGCTGGGCAAAGAACCCATTCTGGCCGAGGACAAAGCAGGATTCGGAATCAATCGGATGTTTGTGCCTTTTTTGAACGAAGCGGTGAAAGTGGTCGAGGAAGGAATCATGAGCTGCGAGGACGCGGACAAAACCACGCTCTGTCTCGGCCATAAGATGGGCCCGATCACCACGCTCGACTATGTGGGTCTCGATACCACTCTTGCAATCGCACAAGTTTTGGAGAAAGAGCTGGGACCCGGTTACAAGCCTCCCGATCTTTTGTGCAAGCTCGTCGCCGCCGGTTTCTACGGCATAAAAAATAGTAAAGGCTTCTACCTCTGGGACCGCGGAAAGAAGATCGGCGTCAACCCAGCCGTCGCGCGCTATCAACGCAGGTAACCAGATGGTTAGGCATAAGGCGTGAGCGGTTCACGGCTAAGCCGCTCAAAGTAAAATCAGAGGTCAGCCGATAACTATATCCCCTCACGCCTGACGCCTCACGCCTCACGATTCCCCTCCAGGGTGCATTCAGCTACAATGACAGCGAGGCTTTATGACTGGCTTACAAAAGGACATCGTCATTCTCTCGGCGGCGCGCACTCCGTTCGGCAAATTCTGTGGCGCTCTCAAAGACCTCACGGCTACCGACTTGGGCGTCGTTGCCGGCCGCGCCGCAATTGAGCGAGCCGGCGTCCGCCCGGAAGAGATCGATCATGTGATCTTCGGCAACGCGCAACAGACCAGCGCGGATGCGATTTATCTTGCCAGGCATATCGGGCTCAAGCTTGGCCTGCCTGCATCTGTTCCGGCCCTGACCGTAAATCGAATCTGCGGATCCGGGTTCCAGTCCATCGTGAGCGGGGCACAGCTGCTTTCATTGGGTGAGGCAAACTTCGTCCTCGCCGGTGGAACGGAAAACATGAGCCAAGCTCCTCATGTGATTCGCGGCGCGCGCTCGGGAATACCCCTGGGCGAGGGAAGAATGGAAGATTCCCTCTGGTCGGCGTTGACCGACAGCTACTGCAATCTCAACATGGCGGAAACCGCAGAAAATCTGGCACTGAAATACGGCATCAACCGTGAGGAAGCGGACGAGTTTGCTTATCAAAGTCAGATGCGGACCAAATCGGCGCAGGAGTCGGGGCGGCTATCTCAGGAGATCGTGCCGGTCGGCGATATTCTCGATCGAGATGAACATCCGAGGCCCCACACCACGCGCGAAGGTCTCGCGGCGCTTAGGCCTGTGTTTCGAAAAGACGGCATCGTTACGGCAGGGAACGCCAGCGGAATCTCGGATGGAGCGGCGGCAGTGGTTGTTACCACATTAGAGAAGGCGAGAGAGCGGGGAGTTGAGCCGCTAGCCCGAATCGTCTCCTGGGGCATCGCGGGTTGCGATCCAGCAATTATGGGCATCGGCCCCGCGCCAGCAATTAAGATGGCCCTCGCCCGCGCCGGTTTGGATCTCGACCAACTCGATCTCGTCGAAGTCAACGAAGCTTTCGCCTGCCAGTATCTTGCTGTCGAAAAAGAGCTTGGGCTCGATCGGAAAAAGGTGAATGTCAATGGCGGGGCGATCGCCATCGGACACCCTCTCGGGGCAAGCGGAACCAGGCTTACGGCGACGCTGATTTACGAGCTCGCACGACGCGGCGCGCGCTACGGTCTAGGGAGCGCCTGCGTCGGCGGTGGCCAAGGGATCGCGCTGCTCTTGGAAAGAATGTGATTTCAAAGGTGGAGGTGAATGAGCGCAGACATCGCAGCGCGGCCGAGTAGCGATCAGAGTAGGCAACTAGAGTTCACCACGAAGTGATTCATGAGCTTACGCTCGCCCGCAGAGGAAGAAAATGGAGGGGAGTCCGTCATTCCCGAATGCTTCTATCGGGAAGTCCAGGCAAACCGGAACTGGACCCCCGATTAAAACATTCGGGGGTGACGTCTTTGAGAGTCGCTATCCTTTTTTACTCCCACCCCCATTTCCGCGAACTTTAGTTCCAGGACGCTAGCACTTGTCACAGTTAGCCT
>DASTOD010000499.1:0-2543 GCA_035762645.1 Binatia bacterium
AACGGCTATCGCCTCATCGAGATTGTTAGCCTCGATCAGGAAGTAGCCTCCTAGCTGTTCGCGAGTTTCCGCGAAGGGACCGTCGGTTACCAGCCGCTTGCCATTGCGCACCCGAACGCTGGTCGCCGTCGCCACAGGCTCGAGAGGGTCGGCGGCCAGATACTGACCCTTGGCCTTGAGCTGGTGCGCGAGCTGCGTCGATTCCTCGTAGCAATGCTCCCGCTCGGAGTCGGTCCAAGCCCGCTCATCAGTGTAAATTAGCAACATGTATTTCATTTTTCTCCCCTCCATCCTATGGTCGTTCCGTGATGCCGGAAATCGACAACCAAATGGCGCCTCAGCCCAATTCAGCCAGCCGTCGTTCCAAAAACCGCCGCTCCGGTTCCTGACGCGTGAGGACTAGAGCCCTTTGGTAGGAGACCCGGGCCTCCTCGCTTCGGCCGAGCCGCCGGCAGAGATCCGCCCGCGCCGCATGTGCCAGGTGGTAATTCTCAAGATCGCCGCGCGCCAGAATGTCGTCGATCAGGCTAAGACCTGCCGCAGGGCCGTCGCGCATCGCCACGGCCACGGCACGATTCAACTCGACTACGGGCGAGGGGTCCGCCCGCTCCAGCAGATCGTACCACCCGATAATCTGCGCCCAGTCCGTCGCGGCGGCGCTGGGCGCCTGGGCGTGCACCGCCGCAATTGCGGCTTGAAGCGTGTAGGGGCCGAACCGACGCGAAGACAGCGCCCGTTCAACAAGCGCCAATCCCTCTCCAATGTAATCCCGATTCCAGATTGAACGGTCTTGATTTTCCAACAGCACGAGGTCTCCCGATGACGTTGTGCGTGCCGCACGCCGTGATTCCTGCAGCAGCATCAGCGCGAGGAGGCCCACCACCTCCGCCTCTGGCAGCAACTCCGCAAGAAGCCTACCGAGGCGGATCGCCTCGCTCGAAAGATCGTGCCGCATCAGCGACGTTCCCGCTGAGGCCGAGTAACCTTCGTTAAACACTAGGTAGACGACTCGAAGCACGGCATCCAAACGGTCCGGCAGATCGGCACCCGATGGTACCTCATAAGGAATGCGCGCGTTGCGAATCTTCGCTTTGGCGCGCACAATGCGCTGCGCCACCGTGGGTGGCAACGTAAGAAACGCCCGCGCCACCTCCTCGGTCGTAAGGCCGCAAACCTCGCGCAGCGTCATCGCTACTTGGGCGTCCGGCGACAGGGCTGGATGACAGCAGGTGAAGATCAGCCGCAGCCGGTCGTCCTCGACGCTCTCATTGTCCCAATCCGCCGCATCGCTCATTGTGGAGTCGAGGTGCTCGGCGAGAGCCGCCAGCGATACGTCGAACCGCGCGCGCCGCCGCATGGCGTCGATGGCCTTGAAACGGCCAGTCGATACGAGCCACGCTCGCGGATTTTTGGGGACGCCCTCCTTCGGCCACTGATCGAGCGCGGCCGTGAAAGCATCGTGCAACGCCTCCTCGGCGAGATCGAAGTCGCCTAGCAAGCGGATGAGAGTGGCGAGCACCCTGCGCGACTCGCCGCGGTAAACTTCCTCCACGGTCGCGCGCACCCGTTCAACGGCGTTCTCTGTCATGGGTGCAGCCTAGCAGGCTGCTGAAAAAGCCCCATATGCTTCGTTGCGCTCAATCGCCTCGCTCCAACGTACTGCATAAGTACGCCTCCGCTCGTCGATTTTTCGCGCGCCTCGCCTATGAGAGCTTTTTGAGCAGCCTGCAATCAAAGTTTTTTCAGCAACCTGCTGGATAGTAACCCCTTTATCTTTTGTTTCGCTCATTCATACGCATGAACAAGAGGTTTTGGCGACATGTGATCAAAACTATTTCCAATGGGGCGGGTAGGTCCTTTCGTAGCCGGGAATTGTCTCGACCCGTTTCACCCAAGCGGCGATGTTTGGGTAGCTCTGATCCAGGGGAAGCAAGCCTAGTTTTAGAGGTTTTGCTGCATCTTTGGACGCCACCCGCAAAATGAGCTGAATCAAGGGGAACAGAGCGATGTCCGCGGCTGAGACCCGCGCTCCGACGAGCCAGTCCGAATCGGCAAGAGCCGTGTCCACGCGCCTTAGTTCTTCGCGAATCGCTGAGGCCGCCTCTTGAATTTCATTGGTTTTTTCCAGCCCCTTGCCGAAGAATATCGGTATAGCCAGTTTGGTGCCAGGAGGAATCACATAAGAGTCCGTTTCCGAGATCGACCGCCATATCCGCCCCGTCTCCTGCGGGGTTTCGCCGAAGATCGCCGGGTCTGGATATTTTCGATCGAGGTAGGCCATGATCGCGAGAGACTCGTAAAGCACGAAGTCTCCATCCTTCAACGTAGGCACCTTCCCCCGCGGGTTCAGCTTGAGATATTCGGAGGATTTGTGATCTTGTTTTGAGAACTCCAAGAGTTTCGACTCGTAGGGCAGCCGCTTCAGTTCAAGCGTCAACATCACGCGCCACGAGAACGGACTGCCGCTACCCCAATAAAGTTGAAGTGCCATAGTCTTCTCCCCCCTTTCGCACCGCTTTGTGAAACGCCCTCAGTTCTTTAGC
>DASTOD010000500.1:0-13698 GCA_035762645.1 Binatia bacterium
ACCACCGGATACGTCGCCGAATCACTCAATCGCCGTTGGGTCTCGATCGACCTTAATGAGGATTACCTCAGAGCGTCTGCTCTTCGATTCGGAATCGATCTGATAGATGAATCGAGATGACCTCACCAACGCGCTGAAACAGATTTTCCCCTCGGGTACCTGGCCGAGACCTCTCCACATACTCCAAGCATTGAGCCTGGCCGACGCAGGAACTTCCCTTCGCGAGGCCGCTAAGGCAGTAGGTACAACACACGCAGCGGTTAAGACGGCGAGCGAGGCTCCAAACGCGGTCCGCGAAGTTTTGGGTATCGCTCCAGATGAAATCGACGCGCGCTATCGCAGCCGCGCAGCGCAAATGTTAGGACAACTGCTGCTTGGACGATGTGCGGAGATTGCTTTCGAGCGAATTTACAAGTCAGAAATGCACTCAGAGGAATTCGAGCTTAGGGACCTGCGGGAGGGGCGCACGGATACCGACTATCGGCTTTATAATGGGAGGGGCCGACCTATTTACCGCGTCAATATCAAATTTCATGGCTCGCCGTTTCGCCGCGCTCCGGAAATGGTCGGTCTCGATTCCGGAGACTGTTTTGCGCTAGCAACTTACAAGATCTATAGCGCGATCGAGAAGCAGAAGCAGGAAGGGCTTCCCTATTTCTTTGCGATTGTCGGTGTTCCCAACCTCACGGGCGAGTCTGTCGGCCGTGACATCCCGCCGCTGCTTGTCGAAACCGTAGCACTGGTTGATCAGGCACCCAAAGGCAAGTCGAAGCGAGATCTGGAGGATGCCGTTGTGCACAGGCTTGTAAAGAATGGTCACGCCGTCTTCCAGAAAACGTTGGATCGGATCCTCAGCGCTGAGTGGTACGTGCTCTCCGCCCGGCGGGCGGACAAGCTCCTTCGCGAGTTACTCTTTGATCGTGTTTTTGCGCTCCGCATGCGCAGCTTCGCGCGGGTTTTCGGACGTGCCGAGCTCGACATGCACTTTTCTCTTACTAGAGATCTGATCCCGTTAAAGCAGTTCTTGGCAACCCTGCGCGAAGGCGGTCCGCAACGTGTGACGACCCTGATGGAAAGAGGCGATTATTGAGAGCGCTGGTGAAAAAGTCCGATCGAGGGCGTGCGCTCAATGCCTTACTACAACAACGGCAATGGCTGGAATTATCTAAAGATTGGATTCCCGCGTGCGCGAGAATGACGCGAAGCGAAAAATTCCTTAGCGTCTTAAACCAGTTCGAAATCGATTTCGCTGCGGAAAGCGTTGATGCGGACGACCTTGACGCGGACGTTGTCGCCGAGGCGAAATTTGCGGCCGTGGCGGCGGCCTTTGATGACGTATTCTTTCTCGTAGTAGTCGTAATCGTCGTCGGTCAGCGACGAGAGCTTTACCAATCCCTCGATGAAATAGTTATCCAGCTCGACGAAAAAGCCGAAGTTTGCAAGGCTGGTGATAAATCCGGTGAACTCCTCGCCCATCTTGCCCATCATGAACTGGGCTTTTTTCAGATCCACCATCTCCCGTTCGGCGTCCATGGCGATTCTTTCCCGCTGCGAAGTATGTCGGCCGGCTTCCGTTAGATAGGAAGCGAGATCTTCACGCTCTTTCGGTTTTAATTTTTCTCCGCGCAACGCTTTGTCCAAAATCCGGTGAACGATCAGATCGGGATAGCGCCGGATGGGCGAGGTGAAATGCGTATAGCAGCTGGAAGCCAAGCCGAAATGGCCAATGTTCTCCGGGTGGTAGTGCGCCTGCTTCATCGCGCGCAGCAGCACACGGTTTAGCACCCGTTCTTCAGGCTTCCCGCGCGCGGCTTCAAGGAGGCTCTGAATCTCCTGGGGAGCTATTTTTTCTTTCTTGACCGGCACGCGGTAGCCCAAGGTCAATAGAAAGGGGGCGAGGGCTTCCAGGGTTTCTCTGTCCGGACCTTCATGGACTCGATAAAGCAGCGGTAAATTTCGTTCGGTCAGGTGGCGGGCGACGGCCTCATTGGCGGCGATCATAAACTCCTCGATGATTCGATGAGCGATATTGCGCTCCGCGCGCACAATGTTTTCGGGCGTGCCCTGAAGATCGAGAATGATTTCGGCTTCGGGAAGATCGAAATCGAGATTGCCGCGGGCCCTCCGAGTTTCGAAGATCAACAGGGCCAACTCTTCCATCAACTTGAACTGATCGACCAAAGGACGGTAGCGAGCGATGCGCTCCTCGTCTCTATCGACCAGGATCCGGCCCACGTCCGTATAGGTCATGCGCTCGTGACTGCGAATGACCGAGTTGAAGAAACGGCTGCGGATCGGTTCGCCCTTGGCGTTGATCTCGATCACGGCGGTTTTCGTGAGCCGGTCTTCGTTCGGATTCAAGCTGCAGATGCCGTTGGAGAGCGCCTCGGGAAGCATCGGCAAGGCGCGATCCGGAAAATAGACGCTCGTTCCGCGGCTGTAGGCTTCTTGGTCCAGTGCGCTTTCGGATGGGACGTAGTAGGCAACGTCGGCAATGGAAACAAAAAGCTCGTAATGCCGGTTTTTCTTGCGCACGTATACGGCATCATCAAAGTCCCGCGCCTGCTCGCCGTCAATGGTGACGATCGGCAACTCGCGCAGATCTGTTCTCGAGGCGACCTCCTCGGCGCCGATAGAGAACGGGCGGCTCGTTGCTTCGCGATGGGCTTCCGGCGGAAAATGGGTCGCGAGACCGTACCGAAAGACGACCGATTGAACCTGAACTTCCGGGTCATCGGGGTCGCCCATGACCCGCAACAGTTCGCCCTCGGGGCCGGACAAGGCGGTTCCGTAGCGTGAGATTTCCGCAGCAATGACTTTGCCCTTTTCGGCTTTAGCGCCGCCTTGCCGCAGCGGAATGGCGGCTGCGATTCGCGGGTCCATCGGGATGAGATACCCTTTGCCGTCGATTTCACTGTACGTGCCGATGAGGCGCTTATGGGCGCGCTCGAGAATTTGCACGACGTGCGTCTCCACGCCACCGCGTTTTTTTCGATCGACGCGCGCCATTACCCGGTCCCCGTGCATGATCCGGCGCATTTCGCGGCGATTTAGATATAGATCCGCCGCGCTCTTATCGTCGGGTATCAAAAAGCCGTAGCCGTCGGGATGAGCCTGTATTCGGCCAGTCACCAAATTTTGGCTGTCCGGCAGCGCGTAATGGTTTTTTTTTAACCGCACGATCTGTCCTTCGCGCGCAAGCTCTCTCAGGCACTCGATCACGAGTTGGAGATCGCCGGTTGAGAAACCGGCGCGCCTCAGGATTTCGGCGGGTGTCAGGCGGGTCCGCGGTTTTTTAGTAAAGAGATCGAGAATTTTTTGCCGTGCCCATGCTGCAGATGGAACGGAGTCCGATTGGCGATCCATAGTTTCAGGATCTAACGGAACTGTTGGCTTTTCAATGCGGCCGTGAGATTCACGCTCCTTAAGCCCAACGCCTCATCCCTCACGATCGTGGCCGGCGCCGCGATGTTTCCAAGGCGATCTCGGCCATGAGCCAGTCATCACCGAGATCCCCCGGCCGAGGAATTTCAAATAAGGGCACTTCCTGTTTCAGGGACTCGATAATCTCTCGCGCGACTGCCACGAAATCAGCGACCGCCAACAGCACGATGACCGCCGTTTTGCGATCCAGCGTCCGGATGATACCGACTTCCTCATAGGATTCGAATATGAACTTGATGTAGGCAATATGTTCCGGGCGCGTTTCGAAGTAGATGTCGATTAATTCCATGATAGCCAATCTAGAGTCTCTTTGCAGGCTGCTGAAGAAGACTGGAGTGATGGAGTAATGGAGTAATGGATTGTTCGAGCACAATCCTCCGTTCTCGAGGCCGCAATACTCCAGTACTCCAACACTCCATTTCACTCTATCTGTTGAGCAACTGCTTGAGTGACTCCGGCAGCCATTCCTGGCGGGATTTTTTCTCCTGACGTTTGGCACCGTCGGCCTGAGGCTCTTCCGGCATCTGGGGTGAACCGCGGCGAAAATTCTGCACCAGAGCCCGATTGTCGAGTCTTGCCTTGATATTTGTCATAGTGCCTTCGACCCGGAATGGCAGAGCGAGTTGGCCGCGCCGATCCACCAGAAAATAAATGCTTCCATAGGCGCGTTGAAGCTCTTGGGTGATGTGAGGAGCCAACACAAGCAAACCGTTCCACTTCGTCGTTTTGTCAAATGCTATCCAACCTGCCGCGTTGATCGTATAGTCGGGGGTGACGATGAGCAGGTCATCGGTCCGAACCCTTTGGTGCTGCAGCGTGAAGGTCGCCCGCAGTGTGTCAAAAGGTGTATGGTCCCGATTTACCAGGGCCGCGAGGTTTTCGGGCGGGCGCGATTTGGCGGCTTCGGCAGAGCCGCCGGTCCTCGAAAGGAGTTGGGCTACCAGATTAAAGTCGCGAACTAAGCCGCGGTGGATCTCCGTTTCCCCCGAGCCCTCCAGGGTTTCTTCGAATGCTATGCCAAGCTCGCTCGTCGCCTTGAATAAGCCCTTGACATTGAGCTCACCGTCGAGCCGTTGTTGCAGCTGCGGAAGCAGCTGTCCCAAGAACTGGCGTGCGTCTACAGATTCGATTCGAGACGACAATTCAAATACCCGATGCTCATCGCCCGTTACCCAATACCCACCGGAAGTGAGCCTCCCGTTCAGCGCTTGGGCGGAGAGATTCTTGACCGTTATTCCCATCGGCGACCAAGCGACATCGGCATGGAGATCGCGATAAGGGACTTGTCTCACGCTGCCTTCAAGTGAGGCGATGGATCCCTGGAGCGTGGGCGCGCCGTCCTGGATTTGCACTTGCCCGTTCGCGGTTACGCTTTTGAGCCGGACTGGAATCTTCTTGAAGGCGTCTGTCAAGTCCGCCGGGTCCAGAGCCGGCGAGCGTAACTCGTACCTTAGAATCGGCTCGTTGGTAATCACAGCGCCGCCGGTGAGGGCAACGCTGCTTGAACCGACGCGGAACGAGGCTCTTTCAACCCGCGCTTGTTTGCCCAACAGCAAAAGGTCGAGGTTTACGCTCTCGACGTTTCGGCCCGTTTGTTTGTGTCTGAACTGAGCCTCGGTAAGTTTTAGGTTGCCGTGAAGCTCCCAACCGCCGTCAACCGCGGCAAAATGTCTTTGGATGAGTATATCGCCCGCAAAATTTCCGCCCTTGGGGTAAAGCCATGATGAAAATAGGTGACCCAACGCAACCACACGGCTCCGGTCCGTGTGCAATTTAAGTTGCCAGCGCTTTTCCGGCATATCCTCGAACGCGCCAGACACCGTCAGTTTGGAGGCGCCGACAGTCAGGATTCCATCATGAAGAAGTAGGCCATTTTTTTGGCGCGAGAATGTCCCGCGTGCGTTCGCGGTGCTCCCGGCCGGCTTGCGTAGCCACCCGCCATACTGAATATCGCTCTTGTCTGCTCGGACCAGCGCGCCGACGCGGAGGTTTTGCCAGCTCCCCTCGAACCGGCTGTGAATACTTATCGGGCCGCTCGTCACGAGCCTCGAGGGCAGCGCCTCTTTCAAAAAAGAGACGTTGCGGGCAGAGGTTAAGTCGATCGGGTCCAAAAGAAGTTCCCCCTTCAACTGCGCTTCGGTCCAAGACTTATTTTCAGCCAGATCTGCCGTGCCGGTCAGGGTAGCATTGTAATCGGAGGCGCCGAACAGGGGCGCTTTGAGGCGAAATTCCGTGATTCGCGGCCGCTGCAGCGTGCCGCTTACCCTAGCTTGCAGCGACAACGGGCCAGTTACATCGAGCTCGCGAGGGATCTTGTTGCGAAAAAACGGCATGGCGCGGGTGATCATTGGAATCTGCAGCGAATCAAATTGCATTTCGAGCTCGACAGGTTGCTGTGACCATGCACGGCCGTTCACGAACGGCCCTAACTTGCCGTCAATCCGCATGTCGTGCCCTAATCCCTCGGTGATGGCGGCCGCGAGTCTGATTCCGGTCCGCCCTGAAAGCGCGAGGCCCTTGATGTCCACGTCCACGTTCTTGACTTGTACCTCTGCAGGCTCTCTGACGGAGCGATCGATAAAATCGACACGGCCGCGCTTTATCTGTACTCGAGCCACCCTGAATGCCACGGACGGTGACTTTTTGCCCGCCGTTACCGCTCGTATATCGGAAAACGCTGCCATTTCTTTTTTTCGCGCCGCCAGGTTCAACTGCCCTTCTTCGTCGGTGATAATCTGCAATTCGGGCTCGTAGAAAGTCAGCGAGTTAACGACAATACGGCCCAGCAGGAGCTGCATAAAGCTGATCCCGAGCCTCAATTCTTGGGCCTGAAGAAGAGGATTGGCGGCGAACCGAGGATTGTCCGCGATGCGAAATTGTTTGGCGGAAAACCCTAAGCCGCCCCAGAGGCTGACTCGAAGCTCGCCGAACGTCGCGTCCTCAGCCAGCAATTTTTGCAGTTCTTGGCGCACAAACTCGCGATTGGCGCCGGTGAGAGCGTTAAGGGAGTAAAGGACAACCATCAGCGCGGCGGCCAAGGCGACCCCGAGAGGCAACAGATATCGTCGAGAAATCCTCATAGCCGAGACGGCCGCTGGCGGCGCGTGACCATTCGTACTAGCGAAACTTTTTGCCGCCTGCGCAAATTTTTCCGGCGGTGGCCTAGCTCTTGGCCTACAGGCATAAATCCTATCATCGCGCCAAGCATGTCCTGAGCGAAAGTTGAAGGGACGCCAAGAACGCAAAGTAAAGATTCGTTTTCGCTTGGCGCCCTTTGCGCCTTTGCGCGAGTCATCCGACTCGAAGAACACGAGGATTTGCAGAAAGGCTCTGAGAAGTGTTCGCTCAATTCACTCTTTCGACAATCGTGGCGATGCCCTGCCCGACGCCGATGCACATGGTGGCAAGGCCATAGCGACTACCGCGTTTCTTCATTTCATGGATCAGCGTGGTCATGAGGCGCGCGCCGCTGCAGCCAAGCGGATGGCCCAGAGCAATGGCCCCTCCATTGACGTTCAGTTTGCTGGGATCGATTCCAAGCTCCTTGACGCAGGCCAAGACCTGAGAAGCAAACGCCTCATTGAGTTCGACCAGATCGACCTGGTCCATCTTCAGTCCGGCTCGCTTCAACACTTTTTGTGTCGCGGGGATCGGTCCGATTCCCATGTAGTTCGGGTGCACGCCGGCGGCGGCGGAAGCGATGATGCGCGCGATTGGCTTCAATCCGAGTTGCTCCGCCTTCTGCGCTGTGGTGACGAGCAAAGCCGCCGCGCCATCCGACAAGGGCGAGGAGTTTCCCGCCGTGACCGTCCCGCCTTTTTTGAACGACGGCTGCAGGGCGGCAAGTTTATCGATGGATGTATCCGCACGGGGGCCTTCGTCTTTGTCGTAGATCTGGGGTGATCCCCTGCGCTGCGGCAGCTCGACCGCAATGATTTCTTCCTTGAGCCGGCCTTGCTCGTGCGCCCGAATCGCCTTTTGGTGACTAGCGAGCGCGAACGTATCCTGATCTTCCCTGCTGATTTGATATTTCTCGGCGACGTTCTCCGCGGTTTCGCCGTTATTGATCAAGGAGTACAGCTCGCCCATGCGAGGGTTCGGAAAACGCCAGCCCAGCGAGCTGTCATAAACGGTTACGTCGCCCCGTTGGAAAGGAACCGAAGGCTTGGCCATGACCAGCGGCCCCCGCGTCATGCTCTCCACGCCTCCCGCGATGAACAGATCGCCATGATCGGTTTCCACGGCTCGGCAGGCCTGGTTGATGGCCTCGAGCCCCGAGCCACATAACCGATTGACGGTCGCGCCGGGAATAGAATATGGCAGGCCCGCGAGAAGCGATGCGTTGCGGGCGACGTTGCGCGAGTCCTCGCCCGCCTGATTGGTGCAGCCGAAGTAAACGTCCTCGACTTCCTCTTTGGGGATGCCGGTCTTCTCGACTAATTTGGCGATGATGTAGGCGGCTAAATCATCAGTCCGAATATCTTTGAAAATTCCCCCGTAGCGACCCATCGGGGTGCGCACGGCCGCGACAATCACAGCTTCCCTCATGACTTCACCTGACCTTCGGTGTAGTTATAAAAACCTCTGCCAGTCATCTCGCCGAAAAATCCCGCCGCCACCAGTTTCTTAAGCAAAGGGGTGGGGCGGTATCGATCGTCACCGGTCTCGCGCTGCAATCCTTCCAGCACCGCGAGGACTTCGTCCAGGCCGATCTGATCGGCCCAACGAAGCGGCCCCTGGGGATAGTTGACGCCAAGGCGCATGGCAATGTCGATCTCATCGGCTTGAGCCACGCCTTCCTCCAGGCTTCTTGCCGCTTCGTTGATAATCAAACTCAAGATACGCGGAAAGGTTAAACCCGCGGCGTCCTTGACGCGCGCGGTCTCTTTGCCGAGCGATTGAAATAACTCCTCGGCAGCTTGCAGCGAGCTTTCGGTGGTTTTCAGCCCGGCGCTTAACTCTACCATCTTTCGATCTTTAAGGGGATAGAACGTGGCGAAGCCGACGATCCGCTCAGGTCTCTTGATCCACGAACCCAGGAGCGTTGCGGCGAAGCCTAGGCAAGAGCTGAGGATAACGGAAGACGGCGGCAACGTGGCGTCGAGCTTCTCTAAAATAATTTTTTTTCGGTCCGCGCCGCCGGCGCAGGTTTCGATCACCAGCGGCGCGGGCACACATGCTTCACCATCGGCGACAAGGCTCACCTGCCAGCCTTGCTCCCGGGTCACCTCCAGCAGTTCGCTAGCCAACCGGCTATGGCCGACAACGGCAAGACTACTTTTTGTCATAAACGTAAAAGCCTCTACCTGTCTTGCGGCCTAAATTTCCTCCCATCACCATCCGGTGCTGGATCGGGCTTGGGCGAAATCTCGGGTCGTGAAAAAACGACTGGTAGAGCGATTCCGTGGCGGCAAAGTTTATATCGTTGCCGATGAGATCCATCAGCTCGAACGGTCCCATACGAAAATTCCCCGCCTGCTTCATGATCCGGTCGATCGATTCCACCGTGGCGCCACCGTCACCGAGGACCCGCAGGGCCTCGTTGTAAAAAGGGCGGGCGATGCGGTTGACGATGAAACCGGGCGTGTCTTTGGCGCGCGCGGGGGTCTTGCCCATTTGACGCATCAGCTCCGTTGCCGCTTCCATGGTTGCCGCGACGGTGCGATCTCCCTGAATGACTTCCACCAGTGCCATCAGGGGCGGTGGGTTGAAGAAATGTAAGCCCAGCACTCGCTCCTGATGTCGCGTGCCCGCGGCGATGGCGGTCACGGAAAATGACGACGTATTGGTCGCCAGGAGAGCCATCGGTCCGCAAATCGCGTCCATTTGCTTGAAGATGTCGCGTTTGAGCTCGAGTTTTTCCGGCGCGGCCTCGATAATGAGCCGACACGATTGAAAATCCTGAAGCCGGGTCGTGCCATGAAGCCGATCGAGGATCTGTTTTTCTGTTTCCGCAGTGATCCTTCCCCGTTCTCGGCTGGCTTGAAGAAAGCTCTGAATGCGGCCAAGCCCTTTTTCGATGAACTCCTCAGAGATGTCGTAAAGCAGCGTGTTGAATCCAGCCTGGGCGGCCACCTGCGCGATCCCCGCGCCCATGGTGCCGGCGCCGAGCACGCCGATTTTTTCAGTCTTGTCAGCCATGTTCTTAAAACTCTTGCCCTCATCCTTCCCTCTCCCAGAGGGCGAGGGTTAAAGCTGGAAACGGCCAGCGCGAAACTCGGAACCCCGAGACCCGAACCGATTTACTTCCCGTTGAACACGGGCGGTCGTTTTTCCAGAAACGCGCGCACGCCTTCGTCGTAGTCGGCGCTCCTACCGGCAATCTCCTGTAAATAGGCCTCGTACTCCAGATCGGCTTCCAACCGCGGCAACATAGCGCGGTTCAGCGCGCGTTTAATCAACCCCATGCCGCGCGGGCCACCGGCGATTTTCTCAGCGATTGCTTTCGTCGACGCGGCGAATTCTGCCGCTGGGAAAACCTTGGCGACCAACCCGATTCGCTGTGCTTCGCTGGCGTCTACCGTTTCACCCAACAGGAGAAGTTCCATGGCTTTGCTGAGTCCCACAAGCCGGGGCAAAATGAAGCTGCCGCCGGAATCCGGCGCCAGGCCGACGCGGACAAAGGACTGAATGAATTTTGCCTCTTCGGAGGCGACTCTCAGGTCACACGCCAAGGCGAGATTGCATCCGGCTCCTGCGGCAACTCCGTTGACAGCCGCGACAACGATTTTTTCTGTCCGACGGATTTGCCGGACCATCGGATTATACTTTTCGCGCAGCGAGGCCCCCAACGAGCCTTTTTGTCCCGGCGTCCGGCCTTTGAGATCTTGTCCCGCGCAAAAAGCACGTCCCGCGCCGGTGATCACAAAGCAACGCACCGCCGCCTCCCGCTCGCCCTCTTTGAGAGCGTCGAGAACTTCTTTGTTCATCTCGGGTACGAAGGCGTTCAAGGCCTGCGGCCGATTGAGGGTGATCGTCGCGACACCGTTTGCCTTTTCGACAATGATTGTTTCGTAGCCCACGTGCTGCCGACTCGGTTTACTTCCCTTTGAATACCGGCTTGCGCTTTTCCAGGAACGCTTTCATGCCTTCCTTACGATCCTCGGAGGCAAACAGCATGTAGAATGATTTCCGTTCGAATTCCAGGCCGTCGTCGAGACCCATATTGGCCGACTTAAGGATCGCCTCTTTGGCGGCCTTGATCGCGATCACCGGTTTGGCGGCAATTTTGTTCGCCATGGCTTTCGCTTCGTCAAGAAGAAGTTCCACCGGAACGACCCGATTGACAAACCCAACCCGCTCTGCTTCGCTTGCGTCGATGAACTCACCCGTTAACACCATTTCCATGGCGCGATGCTTGCCAATCAAGTGCGTCAACCGTTGGGTGCCGCCGCTCCCGGGTATGGTTCCCAGATTGATTTCCGGCTGCCCGAATCTCGCGGTCTCTGAAGCAATGATGATGTCGCAGCTCATGGCCAGTTCGCAGCCTCCGCCCAGCGCGAAGCCGCTGACTGCCGCAATCATCGGCTTTGAGACTTTGTTGATGCGATCCCTGTAGGCGAGGCGTCCCTGCACTCGTTCGTCAAAAGGTCCAAGATCGGCCATTTCTTTAATGTCCGCTCCTGCGGCAAAGGCTCTTTCGCCGCCCGTCAGAATAATGACTCGGACGGTGTCATCCCGGTCCAGCTGTTCCACAGCGAGACACAAGTCTTTGACCAGATCATAAGATAGAGCATTGAGCTGCTGCGGCCGATTGAGCGTGACGACGGCCACCGCACCTTCTGTTTCAACAAGGACGTTCTGGAAATCCATAATCGATTGAGATTTTGTTTACCAATACACCATGGTAGGGAGGCATTCAAGGTTGCATTTTTGCTGGGATTGTTGCTAGCGAGACTCATTGATGGACTTTTTGAAGGAAGATTCCATGCTGCAAGGCTTGGAGGTCGCCATCTTCTATCATCTATTTTCAATCCGCGGCCAATTACGATGAGCCTTTCTCAAGAGCCTGTTTGACAGTCTGAAACTGATCTGCAAATATAACCTTCGCTGATGCCTAACCGCCTCGAACCTGCCACCCGCCATCACGACGAGAAGCTCCAGCAAATCCTTAAAATCGCAGCGAAGATCTTTGCCGAGAAAGGATTTCACCGGACCTCGGTTCGCGATATCGCCCGCTCGACACGAATGAGTCTGGCCGGACTATATTATTATTTCAGGACCAAGGAAGAGCTGCTGTACCTGATCCAAGAACGGTGCTTTGTGACCTTGCTGCAGCGTTGGGAGCACGCGGTAACGCCGGACCTGGATGTGCGCAGCCGTATTCGCGTGTTCGCTGAAAACCACTTGAGTTTCTTCCGGCACAACATGCACGAGATGAAAGTGATGGCGCACGAGGATGAATCGCTGAGCGGCGAATTTCAGGATAAGATTTTGGTGCTCAAGCGGCGCTATGTGAAAGTGCTCATGGATCTGATCGAAGATCTGCAGCGACAAGAGAACGGCAAAGGCGTCAATCTGCGGGTGGCGACTTTTGCGCTTTTTGGAATGATGAATTGGATTTATACCTGGTATCATCCGAAGCGGGACCTGCCTTTTCCTCAAGTCATCGATCAGATGCTGAGGATATATTTTTTTGGCATCCTGAAGGGCGGAAAAGCGGATGCGCCGTGGTTTGTCTCGGCCTCGTCCGCGTCGACCAAGGAGATGTTTTCGCTCTGGCAAGACCGCTCCGAGGTGAAGGGAGCATAGAGAGGATCGTTATGTTGCGCGTCGGCGACAAGGCTCCTGATTTCACTCTCAACGGTTATTTTCAGGGGAAGGTTGAGGACTATTCTCTGCGCTCATTCCCAGGCCAGTGGCTGATCTTTTTTTTCTACCCGGCGGATTTTACTTTCATTTGTCCGACGGAAGTCGTCGGCTTCAGCAAATTGGCGGGGGATTTTCGCGCGGAAAAGGCCGAAATCCTCGGCGTGAGCGTGGATTCGATCGAGAGCCACAGAAAGTGGGCGGCCGAATTGGGCGGCGTGAATTATCCTCTGCTCAGCGACGAGCGGAAACGGGTGAGCCGCGCCTACCATGCGTTGAATGAAAGAGAAGGAGTCTGTTTCCGCGCGACGTTCGTGATCAATCCTGCCGGAGAAATAAGCTACATTGTCATCAGTCCTAAAAACGTGGGGCGTAGCGTCGAAGAGACCCTGAGAGTGCTCAAGGCATTGCGCACGGACCAGCTGTGCCCCTCCGACTGGCATCCAGGCGAGCCTACCGGCCCTCTTGATCTGAAATACTAGTGTGGCGTATAGCCTATGGCTTACGGCCTATGGCTCGATCTATACGCCATAACCTATCAGCCATATGCGATTGTCCAGCCACGCTCTGAGATCTTATTCAGCAAGCTATGGCCCTGGAAGCGATTGAACAAAAGAAAGAGATCATTGAGTCGCGCGCCCGAATCCGCGAGTTTGTTTTTGGCATTCAAGACGGACTCATCAGCACGGTTGGGCTTCTCGCCGGGGTGCAGGGCGCTACCGAAAGCCGCATTGTGGTTATCATTACCGGATTGACGTCGATGTTTGCCGGCGCCATATCCATGGCCGCAGGCTCCTATCTCTCCTCGAGCGCCGAGAAGGAAATCTTTGATAAGGAAATCCGCGAGGCGGAGGAACTCGCCGTTAAAGAGCCTTACATCGCTGCCGAAGGATTGCTGAAAGCGCTCAGCCAGGAGGGGCTGCCGCGCGACCAGAGTTATGGGATCGTCAAGCTACTGCTTCGCGACCGAGAGGTTTTCCTCAGGACATTTCAAGAAAAAGTGTTCGGTCTGGGGTCGGCGGAGATCAACCGGCCGCTCCAGGCGGCGCTAGTTATGGGAGCCTCTTTCGTTCTGGGCGCGCTGGTTCCGATCGTTCCCTTCATACTCCTGCCCGGAATCGGCGCGCTCTATTCGAGTATCGCTCTGTCGGCCATGGCGCTCTTCGGAGTGGGAGTGTTCAAGGGCCATCTAGCGGCCAAGTCGCCATGGTTATCTGGCGCTCAGTTCTTCGCTATTGCCGTGGGCGCCGCCGGGCTCGGCTACGCCATTGGGCAGATCGTGCAGTACTTCTTTCCCGGTGTAACGGTCACGGCTTGAAAGACACCCTCACCCTTTCCTCTCCCGTCGAACGGGCGAGGGTTGCCAAAAGCTGAATGTCTCGATGGAGCTCCGATCGCCCTGAGTAGGCAGCGCCGCTCGCTGCCGTAGCGAAGGGCTCTCTTTCT
>DASTOD010000501.1:0-32662 GCA_035762645.1 Binatia bacterium
AGCTTGAAACGGGCAACAGCAAGACTAAGCAAAGGCCCAAAAATCCTATAGTTCGTTTTAGCATTCCGATCGCCTTAACTCTGGCTGTTTCTGGTTTCCAACTTTGTTCCATCCAGGACCTCGAGCCTGCCAAGAGCCTCCAGCATATCCATGGAGTTAAAGAACTCCAACTGATTTGTGTCCGTCAGAATCTCCTGAGGAATCCTTTCTCCAGGTTGGTTCAGCGGAAGATCCCAATTCCCGTTGCTCAGGATCAGAGCGACGGCAAAGACCGCTACCGCCACGGTGCCAAATGCCGGAACTGCCCAAACGCGCAGGGGCGCAAGAAAACTACGCCACCAAGCGCCGCGCTCCTGCTGGACCGCGAGCTTCTCAACGACTTCTTTATAGTAGTTGTCCCAAAAGGAGGCTGGAATGTCTTTCGCCTTGGCCATCTGCGGCAGCAACTTGCGGAGATCTTCCAGAAATTTGTAACAACAGCCGCATCGCTGGATGTGCCTTTCCACTCTATCGCGCTCGGCCGGCGAGCCGTCGCCATAATAGTAAAGGACCAGATCTTCTTCGAACTCTTTGCAGGCGTTCTCCAATGGTTCCATGCCTTTTTTCATAACCTTCTCCCTACACGAACTCCACGAGACTTTGTCGCAGGGCCGCTACGGCGCGATGAAGGTAGACGCGAACCGTTCCCTCGGTCGTCTTCATGACCTTGGCGATGTCGGGTATCGATAGACCTTGGTGATTGCGCAAAAGAAACGCCGTGCGTTGCTTATTGGGCATTGCTTCTAAAGTCAAGTCGACCCGCCGTTTGGTCTCACCGGCAATGGCAACGGCATCAGGAGTCGCTGTGGCGTCGGCCAATTCGGGAAGTTCAATTGAACCGTCGGATTCTTTGTCGAGACGCTCCCAAACGACGCGACCCTTGCGGCGCATGTGGTCCAAACAGATATTGACGACGAGCCGGTAAAACCAGGTATAAAAACTCGACCTGCCGTCGAACTGTTTGATCCGCGAAAAAGCGCGCAGAAACGCATCCTGCGATAAATCCTTGGCTTCCTCGGTATCGTGGGTGAAATCGAATGCAATTCTAAATGCCTTTTCCATGTACCGGCGAACGAGAACCTCGAAAAATCTGCTCTCCCCCTTCTGGCATAAGGCTACGATTTCTTCGTCGCCCAAAGCCTCAGCCGAAGTTTGTTCTTTCAGACTATGAATATGGCTACCCTGCTTATGGCGTTCTAAGGAGCCCTTACATAGTCTTAGACGCTTAACCCGTGGATAAAGTTAACAACCGCAGGCTGGTGAAAAAGGCCCATTTACGGCTTTCGCGGTTCCGAGTTTCCGAGTTTTGCGTTTCGAGTTGAACCCGAGACCCGAAACCCGAGACGCGAGACAAAAAAACACCAGCCTGCTTCAGGGTCTTGTCAAACCAACAAACTAGGTGGGAAGAGAATGCCAGGAGGAGAGTTTTTTGTTAACGGCCGCTCGCGAGACCGATCACATTTTCAATGATATCGAGGATCCGATTCGTTTGCCGGTCCATGAGGATGACATTTCGCTCCAAAATGACTCGTTCCCAGGTGTCCGGCAGCCGTGGAAGGCGATAATCCAAATCGACCGGCAAAGGCTGCAAACGTTTCTGCAGTCCCGGCGGAAGCCGTCCGTTCTTGTCCAGATGTTTCTGCAGGCCCGGAGGTAGCTTTCCGCCCCGCTTTGCCAATCCCGGGGGCAGGCCTTTCGAAGGAGCGCTGTGATGGTAGTACTCGTAAATGATTCTGCGCTCCTCCGGAAGAAAGTAGGCAGGCCGCTCTTTTTCAGCGTGCGCGGCTACCGAGCCCAGCAGCAGCCACGCCCATCCAACATACAACGAAAGCAGAATCGCTTTTGTTGTCGCGCTCTTTACTAAACGCGAGTGCTCCATAGGACGAACCCTTCGAAACTCTATTTGTTGTGCCCTTTGGCTTGCCCCGAGTTGCCATGGCTTCCGGCTGTGGTTACGCCGCTGCTTGCGCCGGCCTGACCCGATCCCGTGACGATGCCTTTACCGTGGCCATAAGCGTTGCCGTTGCCCGTGGATTTACCGGAAGCGCTAACTATTCCGGCGCCCGAACTGTTCTTACCAGACACTCCCTGTCCCGAATTGCCGTGGGCCTTGCCGCTCCCAGACACAACGCCGGTTTCCGCGGAACGGGCCTGCTTACCACTGGCATTAACCGTCCCATTTCCCTTAGACGATGCACTTCCGGTAGTCATGCCTTGATTGGCCTTTTTCATCTCACTCACGATCGAACCCAGACTCTTAGCTCCGGTTTGTTTGGCAATCTCGCCCCAACCCATGCCTTGGCTTCTCATCGTGAGAATCCCTTTGAGTTCGACGGTTGTGCCGTCACTCTTTGTGATCTGACCACCCACCAGCGCCGCTTGAAGCTCGGATTGTGTCGGTTGGGTGATGCCATACTGACTTAGTTGTTGTTTTGCCAGCGCCAAAGAAATGTAAGTATTGCCGTATCCCGTCTTTCCCGTAGGCAGAGCCAGCGTTGTCGTGGTAGGCGCACCCGTTGGGGTCGAACTCGGCGTACTATACGTCCATTGCCCGTTTCGGAGACCGCTCACGACTGACGGACCGTCTACCTTTTGAAGAAAGTGACTGAAATCCGAGCTGATTTTACCCACGACCTTGGTCTGTCCGTGGGATGCCGCAAGGCTGTCCATCTGCGCAGCTTCACTAGTCAAAGTCGTCGTCGCCTGGGCCCATGCCAATCCGGCCGAACCTGCTGCAATGGCCGAAGCCAAACACAAAACAGAGACTTTCATAATTATCCCTCCTCTTATCTCTTATTTGTTCCCCTAAGTTGCCCCTAAAATCTTTTCGGTTTGCATAATGATTTCGGTTGCGGTAGCGCGATCCTTAAAAAATATTCCTTGCTTCGCCACAGTGCGAATACGAGTCGTTTTGGCGGTAACACTTTCCAGCTCGATTTCGATCGCGCGGTCGTTACCCACAGCTTTAAGCGCTCTGCCCTGTTCCGTTTTGGCCGATGCCTCGATCACGATCCCCATCCGGTCCAAAGCGGTACGCGTTGCGCTCTCCACTTGCGGCAAAGACGCCGTGAAGGTGCGATACGCGATCCCATCGAGCGTGTAAGAGACGGAACTGCCGGTAGCGACGCCGGCGCCAACGCCGAACAGGGTAAGTCCTACGGCGGCGCAGCCGCTTAAAGAAAAGATCAGTAGAAACAAGAGAAAGCCGGAAAAGGAATAATGTATTGCCTGTTTCATGCAAGAAACGTAAGGCAATTACTACGCCAAAAGGCGGGTTCGCTGTTTAGGTAAGCGGATGGAGCGCGCGGGCTTTTCTCGAACTCAGAGGAGCCGGGTGACGGCGCAAATTTGTTATGCGAGAGTAATCCTTACTTGGGTGGAAAGCCGGTGCGCCGGGAAGACCAGCGCTGCTATCAGTCGTTAATGCCGACGATTCTGATGCTCCCGTGCCTCGATTTGTATTTGCGGTTGAGGTGAATGATCACGCCGGTTAGACCTTCGATGACGTAGGCATTGGCAGCCGGGCCGGCGTCAAAGGCGCGGGCGCCGATTCGCCGAATGATTTCCATCACCTTCTCCTTTGCTTCCTCGTGATCCCCGCATACCAGGACGTCCCCGAGCGGCGCGTCCACCGCTCCGAGATCCACCGCTGAAACATTATGGAGCGCGCCGACGACCGGCGCTTCATCGTCGAGTACCGCCTGCGCTTCGAGCAAAGCCGAGCCTGCGACGGGCACAAACGGTTTGCCTTTTCTTAGCGGCACGACCGTGTCGATGACGATTTTGCCGCGCACTTGGCCTTTGAGATCCTGAACCATTTGCGCATGGCCTTCATAAGGAACCGCGACAACGACAAACTGACCTTGCTTCACGGCTTCCGGATTGGTCGCGCCGGCCAGCTCTCCCGCGCGCATCTTCGCCCGCAGTGCGGAGACGACGTTTTGCGCTTTCTCAGCGTCGCGCGAACCTATGATGACCTTGACTCCGGGAGCCCCGAGCCGCAAAGCCAGCGCTGTTCCTAAATTTCCCGTGCCGCCAACGATGGCAACCGAGAACTGTTTTTCGATGATCATTCAGAAATGACGAAAGAGGTCCTCCGCTTCGGGGCGAAGCAGCTCTTTCACCGATCCCTCCTCTCTTTCGAACTCGTAGCCGCGCACAATAACTACGGGCACCCTGTCTCGTTTGCCCATCACCAGCTCCCCTGCCGCGGCAATTTCGTCGGCGATCGCGGCTACGGCTGCTTTGAGTTGATAGCCATAGCCGTCCCCCATGCCGCGCTCGTCTCTGATCGGTTTGATTCCGGCAACACCGACGGCGATATCCACCGTCCCTAGACGCCAGGGCCTTCCAAAACTGTCGCTGACAATGACAGCCGGTTGCTTTCCGATGCGGCGCTGAATTTCTTTTCGGATCTCTTGTGCCGAATGGTCGGGATCGCGGGGTAACAAAGCGACGAGCTTGGCGCCGACGTTGGACTGGTCGACGCCGGCATTGGCGCAGATAAATCCGTGATGCGTTTCGACAATCAACGCCCGCCCGCCCTCTCTGACGATGCTCCGGGTCTCTTCCAAAATCACTTCGACCAGCGCGGGCTCTTTGTCAAGCCGGCCAGCGAGCTCGATAGCTCGCTCGGAAACCTGCACGTCCTCGAGACGAACGATGCGTCCTTCGGCTTTTGAGACAATCTTCTGAGCGACCACCAACACATCGCTATCGGCGAGGTCGATACTCTGGCGAGAACAGGCTTCACAAATCAACGACCCGATGGAGTCGCCCGTCCGGATTTCCCCGATCCCATTGATGCCGATCAGCTCGAGCCGTTTCATAATCCGCCGAAGCGCGTTTTGCTCTCATGTTGCGTTGCAAACATGGCGCGCGTCACGCGATTCGACTCTCCGTGGTCAACATCCAAGGATATAAAACGTGTAAGATCCTTCGGCTCGTCGATATCGAGGGCGATTCGCTCATTTTCCAAGAACCTCAACGGCAGCCCTTCAGCCGCCAACTGCCCCATATGATAGGCAAAACTGTCGTAGCCAAAGCGAAGTTTTATGATGTCTGGCGGCGACAGCAAAAGGGCATTCGTTCCCATACGATCGTGCGACGGAACCAACAAACCAAACGGCGAGCTCGTCCCTTCGGGAAGCTGCGACAGAACTTGTTCGATATCCGATGCCCGAACCATCGGGATATCGCCCGGCACAATCAAAACCGCTTCGCATCCTGCTTTTTTCAACTCCATGCGGGCAAACTCGACCGCATCGGTTTCACCCTTCTCCACCCGCTCTCGAATCACCTCCGCACCCAAAGATCGCGCCATGCGGCTGACATCGTCGTCGCCGGTCACGACAAAAGTTCCCGCCAGGCCGCGGGCCCGCGCGACCTCCCGGAGCACATCACGAAACATGACTTCAGCGAGCATCGCGCGCTCGACCGTTCCGAGGACCCCACTCAGCCTCTGTTTCGCGTTGCGAAACCCTTTGACCGGAATGAGCGCAAAAATTTCCATACCAGCGAAAAAATTTCTCTATCACTATTTCGCGACCAGCGCCATGACCTCGCGCGCCAAGCGACGCTTGGCCGACAGTGAATTCATAAGGATCGAAGTTGGCACGACCGTGATCCCCAGCGCCTCGATTCCGCTTCTTAGGCTGTCATCCTCTCGATCGATCAAAAACACATCGACGAAATCCGCGTAAGTTCGGGCGACTCCCGCGGCCGACGGTTCGGCGTCCATGGCGGACATCAATTTGTGCGCCGGACCGCTGACCGCCGATTGGCCGATGATGGGGCTGACGCCTATGACCGACGCTTCGGTCTCTACCAAAGCCTTGCGGATGCCCGGTGTCGCCAAAATCGGACCGATGCTGGTCACGGGATTACTCGGACAGATAATCACAGCGGAGGCCTGCTCGATAGCCTCGATCGCGCCGGGCGCCGGACGGCAGGTTTCGCTTCCGGCATAGTAGACCCGCTTGACCTCAGGCTGCCAGCGTTCCTTGACGAAGTATTCCTGAAACGAAATTTCTCCCGCAAAGGTTTGCACTCTGGTCTCAACGCGATCGTCGGACATCGGAAGAATCTTGGCAGTTAGTCCGAGGGAGCTACAAAGCCTGTCGGTCACTGCGGATAGTTTAAGTCCCTCGCGCAGAAGTCTCGTTCGTGTGATGTGCGTGGCCAAGTCCTTGTCGCCGAGTTTGAACCAGCTTTCGCAGCCGTATTTCTCAAACTGCTCCAGCGCCGCGAAGGTATCGCCGCGAACGCCCCAGCCTTTAACCTCGTCGCCTATACCCGCGAGGCTGTACATAATGGTGTCGATATCGGGAGAAACGTAGAGGCCGTGCAGGACGAAATCGTCGGCGGTATTGCAGATAAGGGTCAGCGCGGCCGGATCAATTTCATAGCTCAGTCCTTGAATGAGCTTGGCGCCGCCCGTGCCGCCGGTCAGGACCGCTAACATGAGCGTTGATCTTGCTGAAATCTCGAGGCTATCAACGTAAATCCCGTCGTCGCTCGGACAGACTCAGGGCCGACCTTGAGCATTGTCGAGGGGTGAATGGTGTTTTTCAGCGAGGTCGAGTGGCCTGCCGTTCCGCACCCATCCGTCGGCGTCGCAAAGCCGCTCGACATACCGCGCCACCCCGGCCGCCAGAAATTTTTCGCCCTGAGCGATGAACTCCGGATACACCGGCAAGCGCGCTTTGAGAATGAACCCGGCTGCCGCGCTCTTTTGCCTTAAAACCTGTACGGCGGGCCAGGGCGCTTCGGGATTGATGAAATCCGGAGTCAACGGCGACACCCCGCCCCAATCATTGATTCCGGCATTCAGGTAAATTGGATAATTCTCCGGCGTGAGATTGGGCGGCGCCTGAATATTCATTTCGCCGCCGAAGATCAGGCGCGCCAGTGCAATGGTTTTTAGCATTTCATGATGCGACGGCTCGGGATGATCCCGCATCGGGATCTCCGGTTTGGCGCGAAAATTCTGGATGATGATTTCTTGAATGTGACCATAGCGGCGGTGCAACTCGCGAATGGCGAAAAGCGAACCGATTCTCTCGTCCCAGGTCTCGCCGATACCGATCAGGATGCCCGTGGTGAATGGGATGCGGAGCTTTCCCGCTTCTGCGAGGGTGCCAAGCCGCGCGGACGGCTTTTTGTCCGGCGCCTCTGCATGCGGGCCGCCCGCGAGCATCAGCCGCTCGCTCACATTTTCGAGCATCAGGCCCATACTGGCGTTGACCGCTTTGAGCCGCAGCAAATCGCGCTTGCCCATGATGCCGGGATTGGAGTGGGGCAGGAGTCCCGTTTGTTCCAGCACTGCGCTACAGGCGTCGTAAAGATAGTCCAGGGTGCGCCGGTATCCTCTTTCGGCGAGAAAGCGTCTCATTTCTCCATAGATCGCTTCCGGCTTATCTCCCAGGCTGAACAGCACCTCCGTGCAGCCCAGGGCCTTACCCTGGCGGACCACGCGCATCACCTCGTCGAGAGTCATGGTCTTGGCTCCCGGCTCATCCGGGGCTTTGCGAAACGTGCAGTAGCCGCAAAAATCGCGACAGAGATTCGTCAACGGAACAAAGATTTTTGGAGAAAAACTCACGACCTTGCCCTTGGCCCGATCGCGCATCCGCGCGGCCGCGACGAGAAGAGATTGAAACTCATCGCCTTCGACCGAAGCCCACCGCAGCGCTTCTTCACGCGTGATCACGAGTCCATCCAGGCAATCTTTCAGAGCGTTCCGCATCACTTCTGCTGAATATCGGATCGGCCACGGAGGGTCAACTGGTCGGCCGTTTGAACCTAATCAACCATAATGCTACCTCTGTAGCGATATCAATGGTTCCCCGCTACAAAGATCGAAGCCGCAGCATCGAACAGCCCCAGCGGCCGAGAACTTCACAACCAACTCTGATCGCTCACCTCAAACGAACTTGGAGGAAAGTCCCATGGAAAATTTCGACGACGTGCTGGTGATTGATGCCGACGGCCACGTGTATGAAGGCGATATCGACCTGCGGAGCCGGATGCCCGAAAGGTGGCGCTCGCAAGCGCCGGTCCGGCTGAAAGACAATCAGGGCAACTCGCGTATTTTGTTGGAAGGGCGCCTCTGGTCGGCATCTCAAGGACCGGGACCGGGCGTGTCGGGGCCGATGACTGAGAAAGCGCGCAAGAGCCGCCCGGGCATGACCGATCCGGCAGCGCGCCTTAAAGACATGGATTTGGAAGGCATCGACGTGGCGATCCTGTTCGGCACGCAGATCGCGCTCACCGTGAACGGCCTGATGAGCCGAGAGTTGGCGACCGTACTCTGCCACGCGGTTAACGAGTGGCTGCTGGAATATTGTGCCGCCGATCCGAAGCGCCTGCTGGCGGTCGGCCTAATCCCCTGCCAGGCGCCCGAAGCCGCCATCATGGAACTCGAGTATCTCGCCAAAGCCGGAGCCGTGAGCGCCATGCTGCCGACCAATGTGTACGGCCGTAACCTGGGCGATCCCATGTTCGATCCGATCTACGACTGCGCGCAGTCTCTCGGCATGCCTCTCAGCGTCCATCCTCAGACCGGCCACGACGGCGTTTTCGGGGTTTCCGGCGTTATGGGCGCGGGCAGCGAGCGGTTCTTCAAATACGTTTATGTCCACATGACCGCCTTTCCGTTCGAATTGATGATCGCCATGATGCACATGATCGGAGAAGGCGTCTTCGACCGTTATCCGAAATTGAAAGTCGGCTATATGGAGGGCGGCGCCGGCTGGCTGCCGTACTGGGCCGAGCGCTTCGACGAGCACCTCGAAAAACTGGCGCCCCAGATGCCGGAACTGAAACGCGCCCCGAGCGACATCATCAAGAGCGAACAGATCGTGCTCACCTGCGAATCCGAAGAGACCGGGCTCGACCGGGTCTTCGCCGCCAGCGGCGAGAAGACCGTGCTCTACGCGTCGGACTACTGCCACTGGGATTGCCATTTCCCCTATTCCGTAAAAGACGTCGTGGAGGGCAAGGACCTGAGTTTCGCGCAAAAGGAAAAACTCCTCAACCGCAATGCCATTGAATTTTTCGAGTTGAAAAATCTGCCGCGGCCGGGAGCTTTAAAGATCGCGCGACAAACGTGGGAGAACGGCGCGGTACAGAAAGCCGCTAACGCCTGAGGAGCGCCGCATGAGCCCGACATTCCGCATTCAAATGTCAGAAATATTACTTTCTTGTCTGTCCAATCTCACTCCTATCCTTTCCCCGCCGAGACCCTGTCACAATGTCGCGGACCATCCCGTTGGCATCCCGAGCGAACGCGAGGGATCTAAGATTTCTCGCTGCGCTCGAAATGACACGAAAAGTAAAGTGCAATTGTGCCACTGGCACTCAGTGCGTCCATGGCAAGGGAGGGGTGAGGGTGAAAAGAATCTTACCGACGGGGGACGCAAGGCAAAACTTTTAGAGGCGGCTGTGCTCGCTAGTATTCTGGTCAGTCTCATTCTGCTTGTTCCTGACTTTGCCCAAGGAGCGGAAAGCCTGCAAAAGATTCGCGTCGGCTTTCCCTCTCTGGCTTTCTCTTACATGCCGTTTTACGTCGCGCAGGAAAAAGGCCTCTTGAAGAAGCATGGACTCGAGGCGGAATACATTCAGATGCGGACACCGATCCAGCCGCAAGCGGTGATCAACGGCAACATCAATTTTTTTCCATCGGTGTCGACCGGTATTTCCGCCGCGGCCGCCGGGCTGCCGCTGACTGTCGTGCTCAACTTCTGCGACGGCTCGCCCTGGATGCTGGTAACGCAGAAGGAAATCAACAAGCCGCAGGATCTCATCGGCAAAACCGTCGCTGTTTCGGGTATCAGAACGTCGCCCTATTATTTTCTGCAAGCGGCGCTGAAAAAATGGGAAATCTCCGAAAAGGATGTTGGCATTATCAGCACCGGCGGGACTTCGGATAGTTTCCTCGCGCTCACCACCAACCGGGTGGCGGGCACCGTCCTCACGCCCCCTTTCGATGACAAGGCGGTTTCTCTCGGGTTCAAAAAGTTCATGTTTCTCGGCGACCTCGCCCCCATACCCTATGTCGGCGTCGTCACCTCGCAGAACGAAATCAAAAACAACCGCGACACCGTCCGCAAGACTCTCGCCGCTTTAATGGACTCCGTGGCCTGGATTCGCGCCAACCGAGATGAAAGCGCAAAAATGATCGCCGCCAAGTTCAAAGTCAACCCAACCGAAGCGGAGCAAACCTACGCGACGTTGGTTAAAATCATGAATAAAGACGGCAAGCTCAATCCGAAAGTCGCGCGCGCTTACCTCGACTTTCTGCGCCAGGAACGGCCGATTTCCGCGGACATCGATGGCCAAAAAATTCTCGATTTCTCGATGCTGCCGACGGCTCGATGAGTCGCGAACAACAGCGCTGTCAAAGAGCCGGCTAAACCCAACAACTTATCGGGAGCCTGTATGAATGGCACGAGAGCTTTAGCATCCGCGATGTTGGCGGCGGCGGTCGTTTTAGTATTGGCGCCGTTCTCAATGGTCCATCCTCAATCGCGGCAGATCAAAGTCGTTGTCGACTTCCAACAATCCGAAACCCGAAACCGAGAAGCCGTGCAGGGCAGCGGCAGCGTGATTATCCGAAGGGGCGCGGTCCAACCGTCGGGCCGGATCGCTGCTGGAAACCGGGAAACAACCGTGCGGCGCTCGACCGGGATCTTCACTTTGGTGCAGGACGGAGGCGAGTCGATTCTGACCGTGGCCACCCGGGTCCCCTATGATCAGGTCGCGTTTTATCGGGACTATTTGACGGGCGCCGGCTATGTCGCCCGAACCGTAACGTTCAGCGACGTCGGCAGCTCACTTAAAGTGAGCGCATCGATTCTGCCCGGCAACCAGATACGCCTGCGCCTGACGCCAAGAATAAGCTATTTCCCCTCAGATCACTCGGCAGGAGCCGTCGATGTCACCGAGGCGTCCACCGAGCTTGTGGTTCCCCACGGCCAATCCGTTTCGCTGGGCGGCTCCACGACCAAAATGCATGAAGTCACGCGGCAGATTCTCGGCTACGGCGAGCGGTCGGGCGCAAGCGATACGAGCCTGAGTTTAACCGCCACGATCCAGTAAGGATGACGGCTTCCACCGCGCGCCTCGTGACGCAAAACCTTTCTACCCTTCTGTTTCTGCTAACAACCGCTGTCTCCGCGCTGGCTCAACCGGAACAGCAAAACCTACGGGTGGCGACTCGGATCGTGAAGCCCTTTGTGTTCGAAGAGCAGGGCCGGCTGACCGGCTTCAGCATCGAGCTCTGGCAAGAGATCAGCAGTCAGATCGGCGTGAAATCCGAATTCGTGGTCAAGCCAACCGTCCGGGACCTGTTGGCGAGCGTCAGATCGAACGAAGCCGCCCTGGGGATCGCGGCGATCTCGATCACCGCGGAGCGAGAGATCCAGTGGGATTTCTCGCAGCCGATGTTCGACTCCGGCCTGCAGATCATGACCACCGGGCAAGCCGCCGGGCAAAGTGTCATCGGCAATATCATTTCCGGGGTTTTCACCAGCACTTTTCTCCCGCTGATTGCGATAATCTTGCTCACCCTATTGATTCCCGCTCACCTGGTCTGGTTTTTTGAGCGGCGCCACCCGAACGGCGTGCTGGCGAACCGGTCTTACTTTCCGGGAATCTTCGAATCCTCTTGGTGGGCGGCCGCCACTCTGGCGACGCAGGCCGATCAAATGCCCCGAAGCGCGGTCGCGAGAATTGTTGCGGTGATCTGGATGTTCACCAGCGTCGTTTTCATCGCGTACTTCACGGCCACCGTGACTTCGTCGCTCACGCTCCAGCAGCTGCGCGGCGAGATCAATGGTCCGGACGATCTACCCGGAAAGCGAGTCGCCACCGTGAAAGGAAGCACCTCGGCTGAGTATCTGCGCCAGCGGGGCATCGAGCCGGCGGAGTTTTCGAATATCGACGAAGCTTATCAGGCGCTCCAACATGAACAGGCAGACGCGATCGTATACGACGCCCCGGTCCTGCTCTATTACTCTTCGCGCGAGGGGAAGGGCAAGGTTCAGGTCGTCGGCAGCGTTTTTCGCAAGGAGAACTATGGAATTGTCTTCCCCTCCAACAGCCCCTATCGAAAACCGGTGAACGAGGCGTTGTTGAAGATAAAAGAGAATGGAAAATACGATCAGCTTTACAAGAACTGGTTCGGCGCACCTTAACGGCGGTTTCGGGTTCCGAGTTTCAAGTTCCGAGTTCCCATCCGCCCATCCTGCAATCAGCAACCTGAAACGACTACCAAGGGACGAGTGATGGAGAGCGTGGGCACAAGAATATAAAGGTTACGTTCAGGCCCGGACCGATGGAATAGTCACCCTTGGAGTGGACGGGGCGGCGGCCTACAAGGCACAGACCCATTGCTCGCGCTCGGAAACGCTCGTCCCTTGGTTTCGGAGCCTGCAACATGTCAGCAGTTATGAACTGCTCAACAATTGCCGGTCTTGACAGGCCCGGCCGGTTCGGGCCTGATAGAAGAAAAAGGAGGAACCTTATGGCTGCGTTGAATGGTCAAACGATCATCGACGGCGATGGACACGTGATCGAAGACACCCGAGCCATCGTTGAATTCATGCCTCGCCCGTATCGCGATAAGTACGACACTCATAGTTTCTTCAACCCATTTCCACCACTCGACCATCTTCACTCGTCGAACCTTCATGACTTTCCTCCCGGCGCTTTCAACAAAGTCGGCCCGGCAGGCTGGCTAGCTTTCCTGGAAGACGTGGGAATCGAAAGCTCGGTTCTTTACACCACACTCGGCCTGGCTTTCGGCAAGATCGTAAGCCGCGATTGGGCCATCGACGTCGCCCGGGCGTACAATGATTGGCTGAGTCAAACTTATCTGAAACACAGCCCACGTTTTAAGGGCATGGCGCTGATTCCTTTGCAGGAGCCGGAAGCCGCGGTGGAAGAGCTTAGACGGGCCGTGAAAGAACTCGGGATGTGCGGCGCCATGTTGCCTTCGACCGGCATCCAGACCCATCTCGGCGACAAGCGCTACTGGCCGATCTACGAAGAGGCGGACCGGCTGGGCTGCGCCATCGGCATCCACGGCGGCGCGCACGAGAACCTCGGGCTGGACGATCTGAGCCCATACGCGCCGGTTCACGCGCTCGGCCATCCCTTCGGTCAGATGATCTGCTTCGCGGCGCTTATTTTCAACGGAATTTTCGACAAGTTTCCGAATGTCAGGATCGGCTTCATGGAAGGCGGCGTCGCTTGGCTGCTCATGTGTCTCGAGCGCTTCGACCGCTCGTGGGAAACCCATGTTCAACATGATCCGAGAAAGCGCTTCTTCGATCTCCGGCCCAGGGAAAAGGTCCGTGATTATATCGCGCGGCATATTGATGAAGGGCGAATCTTCGTCGGCTGCGAGGCGGAAGAGCCGGATCTCGCCTATGCCATCCGGCGGGTCGGCAACAAGCCATTCGTTTACTCCAGCGATTTTCCGCATGAAGTGAACAACGAGTTCTGCAAACATGAAATCAACGAAATGCTCGAGAACGAGGAAATGACGGCGGCGGACAAGGCGGCGGTGCTGCACGGCAACGCTCGACGGTTCTACAGACTGGGGGCTCCGGGACGATGAGCGATCAAGCGAGAATCGGACTCATCATCCCATCGGGCAATCGGCTGACCGAACCGCAGTTTCACGCCTACGCGCCGCCGGGAGTGGGCATCCACGTCACTCGCCTGCGGATGACCGGCAAGTTCCGCAAGTCCCCATCGGAGCTAAAGCCCGCATTGGCGGAGGCGGCAGCGGCGCTTTCGGATACCAAGCCCGGAGTCATCGTCTTTCATTGCACGGCAAACTCGATGGAAAATGGGCTGGCGGGCGAAGCGGCGTTGGTTGAAACGATCCAAAACGCCAGCGGCTGTCCGACGATCACGACGGCAGAGACGATCCGGCGGGCGTTCAAGCATTTCGGCATTAGAAAGCTCGTCCTCATTAGTCCCTACGTCAAAGAGACCAATGAGCATGAGGTGCGATACCTGAGCGAGGCCGGGTTCGAGGTGCTTCATGAGTTGGGCCTTGGCCTCGAAAGCGATGGATACGGCGACGTCTCCCCGGAACAATGGTTCCAGATCGTCAAAGAAAATACCCGGCCAGATGCCGATGGCTATTTTCTGAGCTGTACGAACACGCGGATGATCGAAGCCATCGATCCGCTTGAGCGAGATCTCGGTAAACCGGTGATCAGCAGCAACCAGGCAACGCTCTGGGCATGTTTAAATAAATTGGGGCTACGCTCGGCCGTCAAAAATCTTGGCCGACTCTTCCAGCAGCAATGAATTTCGCCGCGGCAACGGACCGGTACATTCGACTCACAGCTTCGAGATCTCCGTCAACTTTTCTCTTAGTCCCGTGTTTCTTTTCTCCAGACGCACGTTACGGATTGCCATGGCCAGTGCTTTTCGGCTGCCGACTAATACCACGAGCTTTTTTCCGCGGGTCACCGCGGTGTACAGGATGCTGCGGTGGAGCATGACATAATGCGAAGTATGCAGCGGAACGATGACGGCCGGATATTCGCTCCCCTGACTCTTATGAATGGAGGTCGCATAGGCTAAATTAATTTCATCGATCTCGTCGGCCTCATATTCAACCGACTTGTCATAGAAATGGATTTTGACGCGCCCTTCTTCCGCGTCGATGGCGGCAATGCGGCCGAGATCCCCGTTGAACACGCCTTTGTCGTAGTTGTTGCGCAGCTGCATCACTTTGTCTCCCACTCGTAACGATAAGCCGCCGCGCTCCAGCGCTGTACCGGCAGGATTCAGCAGCGTTTGCAATTCCCGATTGAGATTGACGGTGCCCAGCATTCCGCGATGCATCGGCGTCAGCACTTGTATGGCTTGAGAAACGTCTTCTGCTTCGAGCTTTAACCACTGGCGCACGCCTTCGCGCGCAAGCTCTTTGACGGTTTGCAGAATCTCCTCTTCACGCTCTCGCGCCTCAAAGATAAAATCCGCCTTTTCTCCTCCCTCGACCAGCCGAAGCCATTGTCCCTGAAGGATTCGGTGCGCGTTCGCGACGATCAAACTCTCTCGGTCCTGGCGGAATATGCGCCGCAGCACCACCGTCGGAATAACGGCCGAGTCGATCAGATCCCGGAGCACGCTGCCGGGCCCCACCGATGGAAGCTGGTCCACATCGCCGAGCAGGATCAGATGGCTGTGCGCGTCGACGGCTCGCAGCAGGTGATCCATGAGGGTGAGATCGACCATGGAGGCTTCGTCGATGATCACGAAATCGACTTGCAGTGGATTGTCTTCGTTTCTCTGGAAGCAGCCTTCGCGCGGGCTGTATTCGAGCAACCGATGGATCGTCATGGCCTCTTCGCCTGCGCTCTCGGTGATGCGCTTGGCGGCCCGGCCGGTGGGCGCCGCCAGCGCAAAGGACACCCTGGCGCGCCGGAGAATCGTGAGCAAAGCCTTTAGTAGTGTCGTCTTACCGGTTCCCGGCCCGCCAGTGATCACCAGCACTTTTTCCTGCAGTGCTTGCTGCGTTGCGCGAACTTGGTCTTGGTCGAGCTGAATGAAAGACGGACCAAACAGCTCTGGGCTCAATAAATCCACGGCGCCGCGTGAGTCTTTCCAGGGCCCGACGATCTTCTCTCCCTGCAAAAGAGACGGGGTCGAAAGCAAGTGGTGGAGGGCCGTAGTCACCCGCCGCTCGGCCTGATACAGCTCATGAAGATAGACTCGTACCACGCCGGACTCGGAGATTTCCTGCAGCGCCAAATCGCCGTTTCTGGCGAGTCTGTCCACCGCCGCTTCAACCGGGTCTTCCCCCACATTGAGAAGCCCGGCGGCGTTTCGCTTCAGAGATACAAGCGGGACAAAACAGTGGCCCTGATCGGAAAATTCGCGCAGGACGTGCAGCACTCCGGCTTCGATCCTGAGAGGAAACTCGTCGTGAATGCCAATGTGGTTGGCAATGCGGTCCGCCAGGACAAACCCAATGCCGCGCACCTCACGCGCCAGAACGTAGGGATTTTCTTTGATGCGAGCGACGGTCTGCGAGCCGAAAACCCGGTAGATCCTCAGCGCCATGGAGGCTCCCACGCCGTGGCCTTGCAGAAACACCATCACATCCTGCATACCGCGCTGCTCTTGCCATGCCTGCAGGATCCGCCGCGCGCGAATTTCGCCGATTCCGTCGACGTCCAAGATACGCAGAGGCTCTTCCGATAACACCCTCAGCGTATCGCGCCCGAATGCCGCGACGAGTCGTTTGGCATAGATGGGCCCGATGCCTTTGATCAACCCGGAGCCGAGATACTTCTCCATACCTTCGACAGTGGCGGGATCAATCTTTTCCCAATGAGCGACCTGAAACTGCAGGCCGTATTTGGGGTGGTTTTTCCAGTGGCCTGTGACCTTGATTTCTTCCCCTTCGGCAATGGCGAAGAACTCTCCCACAACCGTGACGTCCGACACGCCGTCCACCTCCAACCGAGCCACCGTATAGTGCGTCTCGGAGTGTCGGTAGGTTATTCTTTTGATTGCGCCCTGAAGGGTTGCCTGCTCGTTACGCGGTTCCATTTACGGAGGTCCATCTTACTGCAAACGCTGAAACACCGTAAACCCCAGAGGGACCAAAGTTTCTAGTTTCCGGTTTCAAGTTCCTAGAAACAGGAAACTTGTTCACCAGTTATCCCGAGACTCGAGACTCGGAACTCGAGACCGCGAGTACCGCCCCCGGCCCTTGCGTTTTCTAAGTCTAGAGCTAGAATTCATCCAATCCGTGACATCCATTCTCATGCCTCTCCGCACCCCGACAGTTTGTTAGAAATCGTGCAAGTTCGACCGCCGGTCTCATCGGTCCCTTGATCGGAGAGAAATAGGAGACGTGCATCAATGTTTGCTGAGAGTATCTGGTTGGAAGCGCTGCTGATTTTTACTTTGATCCTGGCGAACGGCTTTTTTGCGGCATCGGAAATCGCGATTATCGCCACGCGCAAAAGTCGCATCGAGGCTCTCCTGGAAAAAGGTGTCAGGGCCGCCGCCGCTGTCGCAAGCCTCAAGAACGATCCGGACCGTTTCCTCGCCACCGTGCAGATCGGCGTGACCGTGGTGAGCTCGCTCGCATCGGCCATTGGCGGCGCGACAGCCATCGCCTACCTCAAACCCAACATTGAAGCCTTGGGTCCTTCGTTTGCCGGATGGGCTGAACCGATTGCGCTTCTCATCGTCGTGCTGCCGATCTCATACCTATCGCTCGTGTTCGGCGAGCTGGTCCCCAAATCGCTCGCACTGCGTTTTTCCGAACAGATCGCCTGCCTCGTCGCGCGCCCCATCGACTTTCTTTCCCGAATCACGACGTTCCTGGTGAAGCCCCTCACGACCTCCAGCAACGCCGTGCTCTGGATTTTCGGCGGCAGGGAAAGCGAGGGGGCCAGCTTTATCTCTGTCGACGAGGTGAAATCGTTGATCCGCGAAGGCGCCGCCAAGGGAATTTTCAATGAGACCGAAAAGGAACTGATTCACAGCGTGTTCGAGTTCGCCGATACGCCGGTCAAAGCCGTCATGGTGCCGCGCACCGAGATCCATGCGCTCGACGTCAACGCTTCTTTATCCGAAGTCGCGAAAAGCTTTGTCGAAAGCGGGTTCTCCCGCATTCCAGTTTATGAGGGGGAATTGGACCGTATCATCGGCATTCTCTACAACAAGGATATCTTCAAGGCGTTGCAGGAAAAGAGCGACTTTAGGATTCGCGATCACCTGCACCCGGCCTTTTTCGTGCCCAGCTCGCTGCCGATTAGCGAACTCCTCAAACAGTTGCAGCGCCGCCGCCTCGCGATCGCCTTGGTCGTGAACGAGTTCGGCGAAATCGAGGGTCTGGCCACGCTCGAGGATCTGTTGGAGGAAATCGTCGGCGAAATTCGCGATGAGTACGATCGCGAGGAACGCGGTCCCGTGGAGCGGCTTCCCGACGGCTCGCTGGTCATCCAAGGCTCCGCGTTGCTTAAAAATTTGAAATCGGACTTTAATCTGCCTTTCGAGGAGTCCGCCGATTACCACACCTTGGCAGGTTTCGTGCTGGCAAAATTGCAACGTATCCCGCGCGGAGGAGAACGAGTCGAACACAACGGCTACCGGTTCACGATCGTCGATATGGAAGGCAGACGGATCCTCAAGGTCAAAGTCGAGGAATCGAAGAATGCGTAGAGCCTGGGCCATGGATAGGAAAAGGAGAACACTGAATAAAGCACCCTAGACCACGCGGTCTGGGGTCTATAGTCCGTCGTCGTTTTCCGTCTCGGCCTAATACCGTCGAATTTCGATCTCGTTGCCGTCGGGGTCGAGAAAATAAACCGACACGGCCCTGCCCCGCGCGCCCCACCGCGAAATCGGGCCTTCCCGCAGCGTCACGCGGTTTTCCTTCAGGTAATCGACGATAGCTGTAAAATCTGCGGGCTCGATCACCAGACAGAAGTGATTCAAGTTTCCGTTCTTTTTTGCGTCCTCGCCCGGTCCGCGCGCTGGTTCCTGGACGGGAAAAAGGTCGATGATGGTCTCCGCGTTGATTCGCACCGAGGGGAATCCGACCTTGCCCGCTCTGAATTCATCCACCCGTTCCCCGTCCAAACCGAGCACGCCGGTGTAGAACTCGAGTGCACGGTCGATATCTCTGACATTGAGCACGATATGGTCTAAGGCGGTAATTCTGAAGGGTTTCATGGTTGTCCTCCGGCGTTGGGCGCGTGAGCGGTCACGCCGCGCCATGGCGGTCGATCATTTGGGATTACCTCGAGCAGGCGCTTGATCTCCTCGGCGGTGCCGACAGTGATGCGCAGACAATCCTGGAGTCCCGCGACATCAAAATAACGGACCAAAATGTTTTTCTGCTTCAAGGCTTCGTAGACGGGCCTTAGATTTTCGCCTTTTTTTTGCGCCATGACGAAATTGGCGTGCGATGGATGGACGAAGTAGCCCAACCGCCTTAATGCCGCGGTCAGCTTTTTACGGTTCCGCTGGATGCGCCGGACGTTTCGCTTCATCGACGTCATGTCCTGCAACGCGGCCATGGCCGCGGCGAGGCTGAGGCGATTCAGGTTATACGAATCCTTCACCTTCATCATACCGGAGATGATTTCCGCCGGCGCGAAAGCCAGGCCGATGCGCATTCCCGCGAGAGAAAACGATTTTGAGAAACTGCGCAGCACCACGACGTTGGGAAGCGTTCGGATGAGCGGGAGCGTTGAGGCACCTTCGGTTTCGGCGAAATCGATATAGGCTTCATCCACGACCAAAATCCCGGAGACTGCCCGGGCAAGTCGCTCAACGTCATGCAGCGGCACCAGGGTGCCGGAAGGGGAATTAGGGTTACATAAGAAAGTGAGCGCTGCGTTCTGTGAAGACAACGCCTCCGGCATGGAGAAATCGGGCGGGTAATCGACGGCGACTCGCGTTGCGTCTTGGACCGCTACCAAGGTGTCATAAAGAGAATAGCTGGGTACCGGAAAAGCTACGCGATCACCCACTCCCGCGAAGCAGCGCATCAAGATCGAAAGAAGCTCGTCGGAACCGTTGCCGGCAAGAATGTTGTCTTTGTGTACCCCGTAAACACTGGCGGCGAGCGACCGCAGCCCATCCGCCAGCGGGTCGGGATACAAACGCAGCGAGGCGTTCATGGCCTTTTTCATGGCAGCAAGGACGCGCGGTGAAGGAGGGTAAGGATTTTCGTTGGTATTGAGCTTGATGATGCCGTTATCACGCGGTTGTTCTCCAGGAACATAGCCCGACATGGAAGTAATGGCGGCACGGAAGTAGCGTGACATAGGGGAGATATTAGCCATACCCGCCGCCGCTTTTCAAATCTTCAGCCGCGACTGCGGCCGGCTGAAAAAACAGAAGCGCTTCGGCCGCCCCAAGACATTTTTGTCCAGTGTTTTTGAATTTTGTCCAGAAATCTATCCTGGCGCCAAAAATCCGCAAAAAGCTGCTTCTAAGCCGCTGATTTCATTCGGTTCAGATTTTTGTCGGTGGCATGTTTTTGGCAATCGGCAACCCCATGGAGGGCCGCCCCGATTGAGTGCCCATCGGCTCCGGCCAGCAGGGCTGTGCCTGAACACGGCTTTTTGGACAATCCGGCAGCCGAAAGAAAGGTTTGAATGAAACACCAGCGACTTCAAAGTTTACCGGCCGAGAGGCGAGTCGAGCCGGACAGCAGCGCTGCAGAGCTTGAGCAGGCTCGCATTAAAATAGCCGAGCTTCTCCGGCAAAATCTGCAGCTCGAATTTGCTCAAAAACAAACCGAGAGGCTGCTTTCCGTTCAGGGGGAGCAAATCCGCGAGCGGGTGAGGGCCGAGTTCGAGAAGATGGACATGCAGCTACAACAAAAAGAGCAAGCGCGGCAAAAATTACAGGCCACCGCCGATGCGCTGGAACGCGACCTGAACGCAAAAATTCATGAACTTCAAGTACAGCTCGCGGAGAAGACGCTCTTCCTGGAAAGCCGCAACAAAGAGGCAAATGACCTCAAAGCGACCGTCAATGCCCTGTTTCACTGTTGGCTCGCTGGGAGCACGGCGGTGAATAATTCGTCGAGCGAGCCGCTCGCGCTGCCAGACTGATGTGCCGAAGCAGCAAGGTCCTGAGATGAGTCTTACCGATAAGGAACAAACGAAGGTGCGGCCGAAGGCCTCCGGCGATAGCGAAGCCGGGGCGGCAAACACCGCCCGGAGTTGTCACGCTCGCCGATGGCGCATCGGCGATGTTCGGAAGAGACGCTGGAAAACGTCGCCGTCGATCTTGCACAAAAAACAAATCCGGCACTGAAACTGCCGGAGGGTAATCGAAACCCAATTACAGACTGCGGAACTCAGAAAACAAATTTGGCTTAAGTTAGGAAAAGGCGGTCATGAAACAAACCGAACGAGTATCAACGGGCATCACCGGGCTAGACGCGTTAATCGAGGGGGGCTTTCCGAAAGGGCGATCTATTCTCGTCACGGGCGAACCGGGAACCGGCAAAACCATTTTTGCGCTCCAGTTTCTCTTAGAAGGTCTGGGCCGGGGAGAGAAGGGCATCTATGTCGCGGCCGATGAGGGGCCCGCGGACATCATCGAACAGGGGGCCTCCCTGGGCTGGGATTTAGAAAAACATATCGAGAAGAGGGAGCTAGCCATCCTGAATGCCGGCACCTACCTGAGCTCTCTTCCAGGCACTAACAAGGAACGACATCTCGACATCCACAAGGCCATTGGCGACCTCGCTAATTACGTGAACCGCCTGGAGGCCACGCGGCTCGTGCTCGATCCCGCCGGACCGTTTGTGCTGCTGCGCGACACCGCGACGCGGATCCAGGACCAAACCCGCATGCTCATAAAACTGCTGCGAACGTCCATGCAGACGACCAACATCCTCACCTCGTACGCCGTTCCCCGTACCGGTGAACGGTCGATGCACGGCATCGAAGAATATCTCGTGGCCGGAGCGATTGTCTTGGAGATGATTTGGAAAGACGGACAATTCGCCCGCAGTCTCATCGTAGAAAAAATGCGTTGCACCGACGTGAAGCCGGCCCAGCATGAGTTTGACGTCATGAAGGGCCGCGGCATCGTCCTTCTCACTCCCTAATCGCTGCGTTCAGTGGCGAGAAGTTTGATGGATAACAACCGTATTTCGACCGGTATTGCAGGACTCGATGCTTTGCTCCAGGGCGGCTATTTACCCAACCGCTCTTACCTGGTGGCAGGCGACGCCGGCACGGGCAAGACAACCGCTTGCATTCAATTTCTTTTGACCGGCTTGAAACAAAAAGAAAAGGCCGTCTACGTAACGGTCGATGAGCGTCCGGCCGAGATTCTCCACTCGGCGACTTCTTTGGAATGGGATCTTCAGGCGCATATTCAGGAAAAGAACCTGGTGATTCTCGATGCCTCTTCTTACTTCAGCGGGCGCGCGGTGGGTGGGCCCGACAAAGGCAGCGGCCTGGAAAAATTCGTTTCCGATCTGGCCGGTTATGCCAAGCGGATCGAGGCGGCGCGCCTCGTCATCGACCCGGTAACCCCTTTGATTCTTTCCGGCGAATCGCCGGTTCGGTCGCAAGAACAGGGGCGGGCGCTCATTTATTTGCTGCAAACCAGCTTGACCACGACGAATTTGCTGACTGCCCATCTGCCCAGCCGCTCGGATCACGACTCCACGCACGGCATCGAACAATTTCTCACGGCCGGTGTGTTCGTTCTGCGAGTTAGCCGAGTCGAGAATCGATTCGTCCGCACTTTGACGGTGAAAAAAATGCGGGGCACACCGGTGGAACCAAACGAATACCAGTTCCATCTAGTCAAAAGAAACGGCATCGTCCTGGCCTCACCCCAACTGGGCCCGGCGATCGAGGCCGATCCATTTTTCCGTCCGCTCGAGTGTTTCGAGCCTGCGAAAGAGGAAACCGAAAAAACCGGCTCGGCATAACAAGTCGCCGCGAGAACCTCTCCGGCTCCGCTCCCAAAATCGTTCCCGTGTTGGCAACGACAAGCTTCGAACGGCTGTCTTGCGCGATTTCTTGACACGGCTCCCAACGATGCTTAACTTCTAGGCACATGCGAGGAATACCCGATGCGTCTCGATAAGTTGACAATCAAGTCTCAAGAAGCTTTGCAGCAGGCGAACGCGCTGGCCGAAAAGCGGCATCATCAGGCGATCGACGTGGAGCACCTGCTTTTCGCACTGGTGGGCCAAAAGGAAGGCGTCGTTCTGGCGCTGTTACAGAAGTTGGGGCTGCCCGTCGCCTCGATGACAGACCGGCTGCAAAAGGCGCTGGACCGATTGCCGCAGGTCACCGGCGCAACGGGTCAGACCTTCATCACGCCGCGCCTCAAGAAGATCATCGAGGGCGCCGAAGCGGAAGCCGAGACTTTGAAGGACGAGTATGTCTCCGCCGAGCATTTGCTGCTGTCTATGGTCCAGGACAGCGGTGAGACGGGAAAACTACTGCGGGAGCTGGGAGCTTCACGGGAAAAGATCTTAAACGCGCTCGTGAGCATTCGCGGCGGCCAGCGGATCACCGATCCGGACCCCGAGCAGAAGTACCAGGCTCTGGAAAAGTACAGCAGGGACCTGACCGACCTTGCGCGCAAAGGCAAACTGGATCCGGTGATCGGCCGCGATGATGAGATTCGCCGCGTCATCCAAGTGCTTTCCCGACGCACGAAGAACAACCCGGTCCTCATTGGCGAGCCCGGCGTCGGTAAAACCGCCATCGTCGAAGGACTGGCGCTCCGTATCGTGAACGGCGATGTGCCGGAAGGTTTGAAAGACAAACGACTCGTGGCCCTGGACATGGGCGCTTTGGTCGCCGGAGCAAAATTTCGCGGCGAGTTCGAGGAGCGACTCAAAGCTGTCTTGAAGGAAGTGACCGACGCCAGCGGCCAAATCATTCTGTTTATCGACGAGCTGCACACGCTGGTCGGCGCCGGCGCGGCCGAGGGCGCGATGGATGCCTCGAACATGCTGAAACCGGCGCTCGCCCGGGGGGAGCTGCGCTGCGTTGGCGCCACGACTCTCGATGAGTACCGCAAACGGGTCGAAAAAGATCCCGCGTTAGAGCGGCGGTTCCAGCCAATCTACGTTGGCGAACCGTCGGTCGAAGATACGATTGCCATTCTGCGCGGCCTCAAGGAAAGGTACGAGGTTCATCACGGCGTGCGCATTACCGATGGCGCGATCATCGGAGCCGCCACGTTGTCCCACCGCTACATCAGCGATCGCTTCCTGCCCGACAAGGCCATCGACCTCATCGATGAGGCGGCTTCGAGACTGAGAATCGAGATCGACAGCATGCCCGTCGAGATCGACGAGATCGAACGGAAGATCTTGCAGCTCGAGATTGAAAAGCAGGCGCTCAAGCGGGAAGAAGACAAGGCCTCGAAGGAAAGACTGGCGCAACTGGAGCGCGACATCGGGAACCTGCGGGAAACCTCGAATGGCTTGAAAGCCCATTGGAAGAACGAAAAAGAATCGATCCAGCGCATCCGTTCGCTCAAGGAAAGAATCGAAGCCACCAAAGTCGAAGAGCAGCAAGCGCAGCGGCGGGGCGATCTAAACCGGGCCGCCGAGCTGCGCTACGGCACACTGACTCAGCTTCAAAAAGAGCTGGAGGAAGCCAACCATAAGCTTGCCGAGCTGCAAAAAGATCAAAAGATGCTGAAAGAAGAAGTCGACGCGGAGGACGTGGCCGAGGTCGTCGCGAAGTGGACCGGGATTCCCGTGTCGAAGATGCTCGAAGGCGAGCTTCAAAAGCTTCTCAAGATGGAAGACCGGCTCAAAATGCGCGTCGTCGGTCAAGACAGCGCGATCCATGCGGTCTCTAACGCCGTTCGGCGCGCCCGCGCCGGTCTCCAGGATCAGAACCGGCCCATCGGCTCGTTCATCTTCTTGGGTCCCACGGGAGTCGGCAAGACCGAGCTTTGTCGCGCGCTCGCCGAATTTTTGTTCGACGATGAGCAAGCGATGGTTCGGCTGGATATGTCCGAATTCATGGAAAAACACTCCGTCTCCCGGCTTATCGGCGCGCCCCCGGGCTATGTCGGCTACGAGGAAGGCGGCTATTTGACTGAGGCGGTGAGGCGGCGGCCTTATTCGGTCGTGCTCTTCGATGAAATCGAAAAGGCGCATCCCGAGGTCTTCAATGCGCTTCTGCAGATCCTCGAAGACGGTCGTATGACCGATGGTCAAGGCAGAACCGTCGATTTCAAGAATACGGTCATTATCATGACCTCCAACCTGGGAAGCCAGTATATTCAGGATCTCGGCGAGCGAGATCGTCAAGAGATGGAGCGCCGGGTCACGGCCGCGCTGCGCGAGGCCTTCAAGCCGGAATTCTTGAACCGAGTCGATGAAATCATCATCTTCAACAATCTTGGCCGCGAAGAAATCAAATCCATTGTCGATATTCAGCTCAAGCGGCTGCGTCAAAACCTGGCCAGCCGAAAGATTGCTCTGGAAATTACCGACCGCGCCAAAGCCTTGCTGGCCGATAAGGGCTACGATCCGGCCTACGGGGCCCGTCCTTTAAAGCGAACCATCCAGCGTTTGATTCAGGACCCGCTGGCGGTTAAGATTCTCGAAGGGCAGTTCAAAGAGGGCGAGCGCGTCAGAATCGATTCCGATGGAGAGGGCTTGCGGTTTGAGCACGGCGACTCGGCGCCCGCGGAGGAGAGCTGGAGCGAAAGGACGCTGCATTGACCGCTGCTGCTAAAAAATTCAAACGGTCCATTCCTCCAGGACTGACGCGGGTGCGAAAAGAGATGCCTCCCCCCGGCAAGATCTTTAAGAGCAAGAAGAGAGACCAGCGCAAGCGGGCGAAAGAGGAGCTCCGCCAGGAATTGAAAGAGTCCTTGCCGCGCAAATCTTCTTAGCGAGTCGCGGCGATCTTCGTGACAAAGGGGCAGGAAACAACCTGCCCCTTTTTTGTTTGCAAAGCACCATGGCCGAATCCCTCAGCCCACCGCAGCGATATAATCTGCGGCTCGTCTTACTGCTGGTTTGCTTCGGGCTCTTCCTGACGGGTCTAAGCCATCGCGCCATCCTGGTTTCTCTGCCCACCCTTACCCAGGTGTTCCATACCGATCTGTCGTTCATTCAATGGGTCCTGTTGGTTTACGATCTTGCCGTGATCGGGCTCGTCCTGACGCTCGGCCGGCTCGGCGACCTATTCGGACGCAGGCGCATCTATGCCGGTGGTTTTCTCCTCTTCACCGTCGGCTCCGCTCTCTGCGGCCTATCCCAAACTCCCGGTCAGCTCATCGGGTTTCGCATTCTGCAGGGAGTCGGCGGCGCCATGATCGTGGCCAACGGCAGGGCGATCGCCTCGCTGGTGGTTCCCGTAGCCGAACGCGGTAAAGCTCTCGGACTCACCTCCACGGCATTTCACATCGGCTACATGACCGGTCCGACGCTCGGCGGCTTTATCATCGACACGATCGGCTGGCGCTGGATTTTTCATATCAACGTCCCGTTCGGCCTTGCCAGCGCTTACTTCGCCTGGAAGGTTCTAAAAGATCGCCCGCAAAGCGCCGGCGGCGTGAAGGTCGACATTCGGGGAGCTGCGTTGCTCTTGCTCGCCAACACCTGCTTTGTCTACGCCATGAATCAAGCACCGCATCTTGGATTTCGTCATCCCCTCGTTGGGTCGCTGCTGATCATTTTTATGATCACTTTTTTTCTTTTCATTCGCACAGAGCTGCGCGCGGAGAGTCCAATCTTGAGTCTTTCTCTTTTTCGTAACCGATTGTTCAGCGCGGCCAACCTGAGCCTATTTTTTGTCACCTGCACGCAGTCCGCCATCAGTACATTGCTGCCGTTTTATTTGCAGAATCTCGTCGGTCTTACGCCCACTCAAATGGGTTGGATTCTGGTCGCCAACTCGATCGTTATTATTATTGTCGCGCCCGTCGCCGGCTGGCTGTCGGACCGATTCGGCTCGCGGCTGCTATGCAGCGCCGGTGCCGCGTTCATCGTCCTTGGCCAGTTCCTGATCGCCAACCTGACGCTACAGTCATCGGTTTTTGATATGGTTCTGCCCCAGGCGTTGACCGGACTGGGTTGGGCGATCTTCAACTCACCGAACCAGAGCGCCATCTTGGGAGCCGTGCCGCGGGACAAATTAGGCGCGGCTTCGGGAATGACGGTAACCACAGCCCGGGTCGGCGGCGCGATCGGCATCGCGTTGTCGGGGGCCATTTTGACGTACGGCCTAAGCGCCGGCGGCCTGACTCCGCACGAGATCGAATCACCGCAAAGCTGGAGCGTCCAGCCGGAAGTTTTTCTGCGCTCCTTCAGCCAGACGGTTCACATCATCAACTTGCTGGCCGTGCTGTCGATTTTCTTTTCCGCCGCGCGCGGTGGGGGAAAACCCTAGCCCCGGAACGCTTATGGCTGATAGCTTATGGCATATAGATCGAACCATACGCCATAAGCCACTTGCTATAAGCCAGCTGGAACGAGGCGATTGAGCGCACCCTTCGACAATGCTCAGGGCAATCGGTAGATGCGCCTTTTTCACAGCTTGGCTAGTGTCTTGACACCCGGCGGAATGCTCGCCTACTCTCCGAATGCATTCCCCCGAGCCATGGGCTGGTATCTACATATCGACATGGATGCGTTCTACGCGTCCGTGGAGCAGGTGCTCGATCCGTCGCTCGGCGGAAAACCGGTCATCGTCGGCGGGCGCAACGGCAGAGGGGTCGTCACCTCGGCTTCTTATGAAGCGAGAAAGTTCGGCGTTTACTCGGCCATGCCCGGCTTTCGAGCGAAGCAGCTCTGTCCTCAGGGCATCTTTCTGCCCAATCGTCGGCGCGTATACAGCGAGTTCTCCGACAAAGTGTTCGCCATACTCGATCAGTACTCTCCCGAAGTGCATGCGATTTCCATCGATGAAGGAATCGTCGATCTAACCGGCACCGAGAACCTTTTTGGTCCCCCTTTAAGAACCGCCGATCGGATCATTAAGCGCCTGAAAACAGAACTGGGTCTGCCGGCATCGGGCGGCCTCTCCACCAGCCGCGTGATCGCCAAGATCGCCGCAACCCTGGCAAAGCCGAACGGGCTTATCTTCGTGCCGGCGGGCGGCGAAGCACCCTTTCTCTCGCCGCTCGACGTAAAGATCATCCCCGGTGTCGGACCCAAAACTCACAAGGCTTTGCTCCAGCGCGGCATCAAAACCGTCGGCGACATGCTGGCGCACCAGCAGCTGGCATCGCGTTATCTCGACCTCAGGGAAAGCGCAGAGCGGGGGCGGCATCATGACCACTCGGTCGGCAACGAGACCACGTTGGCAGAGCCGCTCAAAGATAAACAAGCCATGCGAGAGGTTTTGTGGAAGCTGATAGAAGAGGTGGGCGGAAGATTGCGGCGGGAGAAACTCTACGCCCGCTGCCTCACGCTCAAGATCCGTTACACAAATTTTGCCACGATTACCCGCTCCCGCACTCTAGCGGTCCCGACCTGCTTCGATCGCGAGATCTTCGAGGTGGTAAGCGCTCTGTTGGCTGAGAACGTTTCCCGCGCCCGGGCCGTTCGCCTCCTGGGTGTAAGCGCCAGCGCTCTGCAAACCTCCGGTTGGCAGGAGCCGCTCTTCGGCAGCCAAAAACGGAAGTCTCTGGAGAAGCTTTACCGCGGAATTGATCAACTCCGCCAAAAATACGGCGAAGCGACTATCGGATCGGCGACTCCGAAAAACCGCAGCGGTTGATTTTAACGGCCAAGCTCCTTAGTCTTCTACCCTACATGACGAACGCGAAGCAAAATCATCCGTTTCTCGCCGCCTGCCGTCGCGAACAGACTCCGTTTACGCCCGTCTGGCTTATGCGTCAGGCCGGCCGGTATATGGAACACTACCGAAAGCTGCGCGCCCAATATACCTTTCTCGAGCTCTGCAAGAGCCCGGACATCGCCGCGGAGATCACCGTCACTCCGGTGGAACGGCTTGGCGTCGACGCGGCGATCCTGTTCTCGGACATTTTGTTGTTGCTCGAGCCCATGGGCGCCGGCCTCGAGTATACAAAAGAAAACGGCCCGGTGATCCAAACGCGGGTTACCAGCAGGACCCAGGTCGAGCAGCTTGTGGAATTCGAGCCGCAAGAAGCCCTGCCGTTCGTTTTTGAGGCCGTGCGCAAGAGCTGCGCGGCCCTGAACGGCAAGGTGCCGCTCATCGGATTTGCCGGAGCACCCTTCACGCTTGCCTCTTACCTCATCGAAGGCGGCGCCTCACGTCATTATCTCAACACAAAGAAGCTTATCTATTCGAATCCCGGCGCGTGGCGACCGTTGATGGAACGCCTCTCCTCCCTGGTCGCCAAATATCTGAACGCGCAGATCGCGGCTGGCGTCGAGGCCGTGCAGCTCTTCGACAGTTGGGCCGGCTGCTTATCTCCGGACGATTACGAAAGATTCGTTCTGCCCCATACGCGCGCCACCATTGCAGGCCTGACTCCTGGAATTCCGGTCATCCATTTCAGCACCGCAACCGGCGGCTTTCTGAAATTGCTGCGCGCCGCCGGCGGCGATATCATCGGTGTCGACTGGAGGATCAATCTCGATGCCGCCTGGGAATCGTTGGGGTACGACGTTGGGATTCAGGGAAATCTCGATCCGGGCGCCCTCCTTGCCTCTCCTAGGGAAATCCGCCGGCGAGTCGCAGAAATTCTCACGCGCGCGGCTGGCCGGCCCGGCCACATTTTCAATCTTGGCCACGGCGTATTGCCGGAGACTCCCGTCGACAACGTGATTGCCATGGTTGAAGCCGTCCATGAGCTCAGCTCGCGCTAAAAAGCTAATTCAACTTTTCTCGCGCAAAGGGCGCAAAGCCGCCAAGGAAGCTTTATCCTACGACGCCGTTCTACTGATCGCCTTCGGCGGTCCGACTTCGGCGGCCGAGGTCCGCCCGTTTCTCGCCCGCGTGCTGCGCGGGATTTCAGTCCCGAAAGAGCGCATCGAGGAAGTCGTGCGTCACTACGAGGCGGTGGGCGGCAAATCGCCGTTGAACGAGATCACTTTTCGACAGGCACACGCTCTACAGAAGCTTCTCCACGAAAACGATCTGCCTATGACAGTCTATGTTGGCATGCGCAATTCTCGGCCCTTTCTGCGCGAGACACTGGATGAGATGACGGCGGATGGCGCGCGCCGGTCGCTGGGCTTCATTCTCTCGCCGCACCAAACCGAAGCCAGCTGGGAGCGCTATCAAAAAGACGTAGCGGAGGCGCAAGAAGAACTCGGTGGCGCCGCACCGACCGTCCATTTCTGTTTCGGCTGGCACGCACACCCATTATTTATCCAGACATGGGTAGAGCAGATCCAATCGAGCCTGAACAGGTTTCCGGCGGATCGACGTCAATCGGTGCCGCTCGTTTTCACCGCGCACAGTCTACCCATCGCCATGGCAAATCAATCGACCTACGTGAAGCAATTGGAAGAGACCACTCGCTTGATCGGCGAGCAACTCGGCCATCACCGCTGGTCCATCGCTTATCAGAGCCGCAGCGGCAAGCCGACCGATCCTTGGCTGGAGCCCGACATCGGCCAGGTGATTCACGACCTGGCGATGCAAGGGGTCGCAGAAGTTGTCGTCGCGCCAATCGGTTTTGTCTGCGACCATGTCGAGATTCTCTATGATCTCGACATCGAGGCAAAAAAAATCGCCGCCGGCTTGGGCATGGAGATGCTCCGCGCGAACTGCCCCAATGACCATCCGACTTTCATTCTCATGATGGCGGATGTCATTGAAGCAAGGATGAAACACCCTTCCTCATGACCCGCCGCGTCGTCGTCATCGGTGGAGGCATCGCGGGTCTCGCGGCCGCCCACCAGCTGTTTGAACTCAGTAAAGAAAAATCTCTCGAACTCGACATTTTGCTGCTCGAAGCTTCACCTCGGCTTGGCGGCACCATTGCCAGCGAGCGTGTGGGAGAGTTCCTCGTCGAAGCCGGCCCCGATTCTTTCATCACCGAGAAACCCTGGGCGCTTCGCCTCTGCGAGCGGCTCGGCCTCGCGCCGCGCCTTCTTTCGACTCAAGCGGCCTATCAGAAAATTCACGTCGTCCATCGCGGCAAGCTCGAAGCTCTCCCAGAAGGGTTTTTTTTGCTCGCCCCGACGCGGTTTTGGCCGTTTGTGCAGACACCGCTATTCTCGTGGTCCGGAAAGCTTCGCATGGCGTGCGAGATGTTTCTCCCGCGCGGCAAAATCGGTCAAGACGAAAGCCTGGGATCGTTTGTCCGCCGCCGATTCGGAAACGAGGCCCTCGAACGCGTTGCACAACCCCTGGTCGGTGGGATCTACGCCTCGGATCCCGACCTGCTTAGCCTCGCCGCGACCACGCCGCGCTTTAAGGAAATGGAGCGCGACCGCCGCAGTATCATTCGGGGCATGTGGTACGAGCAGCGCCGTCGCGCCCGCGGCCGTGACTCCGGCAGCGGCGCCCGCTGGAGCCTGTTCGTGACTCTCGCCGGCGGTATGCAGGAATTGGTCGAAACCATCGCTCGACGTTTACCTGAAAGGAGCATTCGTCTGCATTCGGCGGTGCAAAGCCTGAATTACGATCCCAATGAGCGCCTTTGGTGTGTACGAGCGAATACTGACGAGGTGCTCCGCGCGGACGCCATTATTGTTGCCACGCCGGCTTTCCGCGCCGGCCAGCTGCTTGGTTGGGTCTGTAAGGACGCAGCGGAAGAATTGAAACGGATTTCCTACGCTTCGACGGCAACCGTAAGCCTCGCTTACCGCAGCGCAGATTTTGCGCGGCCGCTCGATAGCTTCGGCTTCGTGGTGCCGGCTGTGGAGAAGCGCAAGATCATGGCTTGCACGTTTAGCAGCCTAAAATACCCAGGCCGGGCTCCCGTGAATCATGTGCTGCTACGCGCTTTTGTCGGCGGCAGTTTGCAGCCCGACCTGTTCGAAGATAGTGACGAAACGATCGAAAAAAATGTCCGCGAAGAACTGGCAAGCCTGCTGGGCGTAAAATCCCCGCCGCTTTTCTTCCGGATTTACCGTTATCCCCGTTCCATGCCGCAGTACCACGTCGGTCACCAGGACCGCGTCGAACGAATTGAAGACGCCCTGGCGAAAACCCCGGGGCTCGCGCTTGCCGGCAGCGCCTACCACGGTGTCGGCATTTCCGACTGCGTGCGCTCGGGCGAAGAGGCCGCGCAAGCGACGATGAATTACTTGGCTCAATCACTTCGGATGACCGATTAGGTGAAACGGGGAGTATGGATCGCTTGAAATTGCGCCTGGTCCTCGCTGCGCTGGTATTTCTGGTCGGCTGCGCGGGCGCGTCCGGCCAAAGCGGAAACTTTAACCGTAATGTATACGAGTGCGAGCGCGAGGCGGCACTGGCAGGAGCGGGCGCGAAAGCGAAGGTTTTTGACAACTGCATGAAGTCGAAGCAGAGAAAATGAGGCGTTGCTCCGTTCGTCGTGAGTCGAATGGCGGGCGGCTAGTTTCCACAGTCTTTAAAGATTTGATCTCGCCACTGGTTAGGCGATCAGCCGGTTTTAAGAAAATCCGCCACGATTCTATTGCCCCTGATGCATCAGCTACCTAGCGTACCCTCTGCAAAAACCTTTTCACACGGCAACGGCTCTCTGATCATTCCCTGCTCGTGATTGTACTGAATGAAAGTATCAATAGTCTGTTTGTTCGCCTTGATGCCGTATCTCCACGGATCGCCCCAACGTTCCCGCTGCTCTTTGAGTCTTTCGCGTAAGTAAACGACGGAAAAACCCCCTCTGTCACTCAAGATCTCTTCGTAAGCCAAGCTCTTGGCCTGCTCAAAACCGTTAAAGAGTTTGCGCGCAAGATTCGGGAACTGCCGGTTGAGCTTTTGGCTCATGACCATGAGATGGACGGGAGTATAAATCCCCGTTTCGCGATAGAGCTGCTCATCCTCGCTTACGTAATTAGGGAAAAGTCGTCTCACCTTTGGGCTATTCTCCAAGAGGTCAAACAGCTTCTGATCGGAGATGTCGGTGATGATCGCATCGACTTCTCCATCCAAGAGTCTCTCGACCGGCGTCTTTTTACCCTCAACGTATTCGATGCGAGCCTTTGAATCGTAGTTTGGGAAGACTTCCCTAA
>DASTOD010000502.1:0-9712 GCA_035762645.1 Binatia bacterium
AAGACTTAGTGCTGGTCGGTTACACCCTGGGAGCTTGCATCGCGCTCCAGTACGGACTGGACTATCCGGATGAGGTCAAGGCGTTGGTAGTGATGACAGTGGCGATGCGCCCTAAGGAACGCCCGGCCGCCGCTCTGGAGCTCCGGCTCAGGGCCGCACAGGACGCCGAGACCTACCAAAAATGGCTCGACCTCAATCGCCATAATATGATGTTCATCGATCCGGACCTTCGCGAGCGTCTCGTCGAGTGTCACCGTAAAGTCGGACCGCTCAGCCAGCACGATGATTTCCTCGTGATCGACCGATTCGATGTCAGGGACCGCATACACACGCTCAAACTACCGCTCCTTCTGATACGAGGGGCGGATGATCCCGGTTCGCCACCCGACTATGAAATGGAGATCCATCGGGCCGTGCCCAGCTCTCAGTACCTGAAGCTGAACCATGCCGGTCATTTTCCGATGGCGGAGAAGCCGAAGGAATTCAACCGCGCCATTGACGAGTTTCTGGCATCCCGCACCTGATTCCTGCGTCAAACTGATTGCCTACGAGAAAAGCGTATATCACCACGGAGGTCACTAAGGACACGAAGTTCGGATAAAGGGGGAGTATCGAATCTGAAAAAATATTTCTTCGCTTCGTGGTCTTCGTGTGCTTCGTGGTAAGAATCTTACTTTTTGGCTGCGGCTTTGTCGCGTCACGGTTAGGTAGGCAAATTCGGCGCTACTGTTAAGGCGATCAATTCGCTGATCCGGTCGAGTTGGTCCAATCGGCGCAAGCAGGCCAGGAGATCGTCAATTTGCCCTTTTGGAATCAACGGCTCCGCCAGCGGACGAAATTTGCGCTCCTGCTCCTCGTCGGTCATAAACCGTTTGAAATGGCCAAGGTGGTAGGCCACTTTTGTCGATAAAACCTTTCCTGATTTCATCTCGACATCGACGATGTTCAAGGGCACTTCCGGCCACGCGGCAACGGGCTCTTCACCGATCCGCACCTTGATTTTTTGCATGAGCGCTCGCACATCGGACCGCTTGTAATACATCTGGTCGTAATGGCGAATCTCCACGCTCCCTTCCATCAGCGCAACGGCCATCACGAAGGGCAGACTATGATCGGCGCTCTCCCTGGTTTCCGGCTGCCAATTCGCTTCTCCTGAACCCATGACCTCGTAGCCGGCGGGAAAAGTCTGCAGGCGAATCTCTTTGATGCCGTCGAGATCGGGAATTTGAGATCGCAAGCTAAGAATCGCCTCTATCGCGCTTTGCGAGAAATAACCTGCGGGAAATGCTTTCAACCGCGCTTTCATGATGCGGTAGTTATCGGCGGAGTCGGCGAATGGCCTGATCTCGAAGCGGATCCCCGTGCTGTTGAAAAATCCGGCCGTCCCTTCGAATGCTTCTTGCGGTCCGGTCATCCCTTTGGCAGCCAGCATGGCGCAAAACACGGCATTCCTCGAGGCATTGGCTAACGCGCATCCCTTCCAATGGGAAATCTGACCTCTTCTAATCTGCTCGAGACTGATATGAGACGAGATGGCTAGACTAATCGCATTAAGCATCTGCTCTTTCGTATGGCCGAAGAGTTTAGCCGCCACCACTGAAGCCGCGATGACGCCATAAGTCGACTGATCCCAACTACGCCCGCGCTCTTTCGATCCGGCATCGATGAGTCCACAAAACACCTCGTAGCCCAAGACGGTTCCGAGGATCGCGTCTTTGCCGCTGCCGTTGGTTGCGTCCACGACGGCCATCACTGGGGCAATGAGGTCGCTTGGGTGGCAGGTCGGTGAACCAGCGTAGGTGTCATTAAAGTCGAGATATCGGATCATCACCCCGTTGGCGAAAGCTGCGAGGTCGGGCGAGGTCTTCTGGCCGCTGATCAAAACGGTGGACGGGATGGCCGAACGGATCTCAGATGCGGTGGCTCTAGCAATTTTGGCTGGCGGGCTTTCGGCTCCACCGAGCGCACACCCCACGGTATCCATGACGATGTGCTTGGTTCGGTCTATCACTTCACGCGGCAGGTCGCGATACGACAACTTCAGCGCATAGTCGCAAAGATGATTGAGGATTCGATCGGGCATTTTTGTTGGATCGAAAACTCTTTCAAGAGCCAAGTTTTTCCATCGGCATCCAACGAAAACCTTACATAACTCGAATAGCAGGCCACCGCAAATGTTCAAAAGGATCCGTGATTAGGAATCGTTGTTGACTAGCTGGAATTAGTCGTTTATACGGAAACTCACTAGCAGGCTGCTGAAAAAGACTCATACGCTTAAACCGATCGTCCTGAGCGTCGTCGAAGGGTGCGCTCGACCGATTTCGCGTCAACGTACAAGAAGAGTACGCCTCCGCTCATCGATCTTCGTGCGCCTCGCCTCTGAGATCTTTTTGAGCAGCCTGCAACTAAGTTTTTTCAGCAACCTGCTAGACGGTGCGGAGTCTTCGCTGCGACTGGCAAAACCATGGAGAAATTTACCGATTCGCACCGAACAAACGCGAAGTAGCTGACAGAAAGAAGGTATGTTTGTTTCTCAATGGCGTCTAAACTCATCAGCAAACGCGAGGTTGCTAGACTCTTCGGGGTCACGACCAGGACCATCGAGCGTTGGCTGAAAGACGGGAAGCTTCCCCAACCTAAAACAAGGTTCAGGCTAAAAAGATGGGACTACGAAGAGTTAGTAGCGTTACTCAAGCATAAGCCGAAATGAGGTGCTGACCGGGCACCACACCTCTCTAAAGGTCTCCCGACTTTAAAGTTTCCCCTCCTAAAGCATAGACGAGCTTTGATACTGCCTGTTGGGCGTCGAAGGCATTTGACATCGGTACTCTCCGGCGCCTAGCGATCTGGGCACCAACAAAACGACGAAAGCCGCAACAAGCTCTTTTTCATCAGCGTGCGACGCTCAAGCCCATTCAAACAAATTCCCCGCCGGGCTTGGCACCTAAGTTGCTCCGAAAACCACATCGAGGATCAACAGCGATGAAGCCCGGAGCTATAACGCTTTCGCTAGTTCTATGGCTCGGCGCCTCACCGTTGGCTGCCGATGCGCAATGGCTGCTTTTAGATTGGATGGAGCAGCCGGCCTCCGATGGGCCTTCAACGTTGTCCCGCGCCGAAGACAGGACCGAATTTCTGCAGACCCTGACCTTCACTTCGCGCAATCACAACCAAGAAAGCTGGCAAAAGATCAAGGAGCGCCTCAGCGAAGGGGATGTGATCGCATACCGAGAAGAATCTTGGTACGCCGGCCTGCAAATTCTGCTTTTAGCTAGGCTCAACAAACTCCCATATGCCTTGTTCAAATATGGCCACCTGGCAATGGTAGTCAAAGATCCTGATGATGAGAATAGTTTGCGACTGCTATCGAGCTGGTCCTTCAAAGGACCGAATATCAGCGAAGATCTCGATTCACTGAAATACCACAACTGGGATGCGTACAGGCTGAACCAGTGGGAGCGCGTTAACAAGGAGCGGCTCGATGACTTCGTCCGGCTGGTTCGAGCCAAAGCCGGGCAATGGTACGGCTATGACTTTATCGGAATGTTTGGCCTGTGGAACTCGAATATTCGACCGAGCTCAAGTCAGGAAATCGGGCAAGACTATACATGCGTCACGGTTGTGGCGGCCGCTTTGCACTTTGCCGGTGTGGAGCTCGACGCCTATAAGCGGCATGGCATTGCGGACATCGTAACGCCCCTACAGATTGTGAGAAGTCGTGGCAGGATCGTTGTGGTTCCGCGCGCCGCCGCTGCACGAGCGGCCACTGCAGCCGCGATCCTCGAAACTTCCATCGATTACGATGACATCTCGCCGGAATAGATCGAGCAATGACGCCTTCAGTTTCGTTTCAACGCCTCTCGAATGGCCCGGGAGGTATAGATTTGGGCCAAGTGAGCGCGAAATTTCGCGGAGGCGTGAAGGTCCTCCATCGGATCGTGACCTTCCGCAACTTGGAAGGCGGCCTCTTCAATCAACTTGGGACTCAACTTATTTCCCCGCAAGCGCTCCTCGACCACCTGAGCGCGAAACGGCTTCTCGCCCAAACCGGTCACGCCCACGCCAATCTCCTCGAGGATTCGGCTCCGGCTGAGTCTCAGCCACACCGCCACCCCGACCAGGGCGAAGCCGGACGCCTGCTGCGCCATTTTTTGGTATGCGCTACCGCAGCGCTGCGAGGACACCGGCAAGCGGATCTCGGTCAGGATTTCAGTTGGTTCGATGGCCGTCGTCATCGGCGCGAGGAAGAATTCCTCGGCCGCAAGCCAGCGATCGCCATTTGGCCCGCTGAGTTTCAGCTTTCCTCGGAGCGCGAGGATTGCGGCCGGCCAATCGGCGGCGGGATCGGCGTGTACCAGGCTGCCGCCGATGGTTCCGCGATTGCGCACCTGGACATCGCCAATCACCTGCGCCGTCCGGGGCAGGAGCGGACATTTTTTTCCGAGCAGAACAGAACTCCCGACCTGGTAGTGAGTCGCGAGGGCGCCGATCGATATCGTCTCCCCTTCCTGGCGGATCCCTGAGAGTCCGCTTAGCTTGCTGATATCGACGAGCACCTTGGGGTGGGCGAGCCTGAGCTTCATCAGAGGCAAAAGGCTGTGACCGCCGGCCAGAAGTTTTGCCTCTTCTCCATGATCGGCTAAGGCGCGCACGGCCTCTTCCAGAGTCCGGGGCGCGATATAGTCAAAAGCCGCCGGGATCATCTTCGTCCTCCAAAAGCCGCCGGCTTTGCTGCTTGCCCCAGGCTCCAGATCTTCTGCGGCGTGAGCGGCATATCGATATGCGTGATACCCAGGGGAGCGAGCGCATCCACCACCGCGTTCACAATGGCCGGTGTGGAGCCGATCGTTCCCGCCTCGCCGATCCCCTTGATCCCCAAGGGATTGACCGGAGTCGGCGTTTCTGTCCGGGTCAGGTTCAAGCGCGGCAGGTCCGCGGCCCTGGGCACGGCATAATCCATCAAGCTGCCGGTAAGGAGCTGGCCGTTCTCGTCATAGATCACCTCCTCAAACATCGCTTGTCCCAGGCCCTGCACGATGCCTCCCTGGATCTGCCCATCGACAAGCAGCGGATTGATGACTTTACCGCAGTCATCCACGGCGACATATTTTTTGATCTCGATTTGGCCGGTTTCCGGTTCCACTTCCACCACACAGATGTGGGTGCCGAACGGAAAGGTAAAATTGGACGGCTCGAACATCGATTCCGCCGACAGTTCGGGGTCGATTTTCTTCGGAAGGTTTTTGGCTGCGCGCGCCTGCTGGGCGATTTGTTGAATCGTGAGCCCTTTTTTCGGCACGCCCTTAACGCTGAATCTCCCTTCCGAAAAGTTCAGGTCATCCGGATCGACTTCCAACAGATGAGATGCCAGCTCGCGGGCCTTCTCTTTCACCTTCTCTGCCGACTGATAGATGGCGATTCCGCCGACTGCGGTGGCCCGGCTGCCGAACGTGCCGATCCCCTTGGGCACCGAAGCGGTATCTCCATGGATCACCGTGATGTCATCCAGGCCGATGCCCAGTTGGTCGGCGACGATCTGCGCAAACGAGGTCTTCTGCCCCTGCCCGTGCGGCGACGCGCCCGACAGGACTGTTACTTTCCCGGTTGCTTCCACGCGCACGCTGCCATACTCCCACATGCCCTTCGGTCCCATCGCGCAGATCTCAACATACGTCGATAACCCGATTCCCAAATACCTTCCCTGGCTTCTGAGTTTCCTCTGGTCGCGACGCAATTTTTCATAGCCGGCAATCTTAAGCGCCTTATTGAGCGCCAGCTCGTAATTGCCGCTGTCGTAGGCCAGTCCAGTTGCGGTCTCGAACGGAAACTCCGCGGGCTTGGGAAAATTCTTCTTTCGCACCTTCACGGGATCGATCCGCAGCTCTTGAGCCACCCGGTCGATCATCCGCTCGATCACATAGGTCGCCTCCGGCCTGCCGGCGCCACGGTATGCGTCCGTCGACATCTTGTTCGTGAACACAGCCGTGAGCTCGATGCTGATCGCGGGAATCTTGTAACAGCCGGAAAGCATGAGGCCCGTAAACGGCGGAATTGCAGGCGTGAAAAGTTGATGGTAGGCGCCGATATCGGCGATCACTTTATATCTGAGCCCCAGGATCGTCCCATCCTTTTTTACCGCCGCTTCGACTTCGCCTACCTGTCCCCGGCCATGGATCGTCGCCTGGATATTTTCCGTGCGCCCTTCGGTCCACTTCACCGGACGGTTGAGTTTTACGGCGAGGTGACCGAGGAGCCCTTCCTCGGCATAGACATTGAGTTTGCTGCCGAACCCTCCTCCCACCTCGGGCGCGATCACTCTTACCTGAGTCTCAGGCAACTTGAGCATCTGCGACAGATGGCCCTTGAGCATGTGCGGGATCTGCGTGGAGGACCAGACGGTAAGCTCCTTCTGATCGGAGAGGTAGCGGGCCAACACGCCGCGCGCTTCGATGGCGATCGGCGCCAGGCGCTGATGAACAAGGCGCTGCTTCACGATTTTGTCCGCTTCCTTAAACGCCTTGGTCAGGTTTCCGTGCTTCAGATCCGAGCGAAACGCGACATTGTCGGGCCATTCGGAATGAATAACCGGCGATCCCGCTGCGAGAGCCTTCTCCGGATCCGACACGACCGGCAGGGACTCGTATTCCACTCGAATCAGGTCAAGCGCGTCCCGAGCCGCATAGCGATCCTCGGCGACCACGGCTGCGACTCCCTCCCCGGCATAACAGACTTTATCGACTGCGAGGACGTAGTGTTTGGGAATCCTGAGCGTTGGATTGCCGCCGCTGACGGGTAGAAGTCCGATTTGATCTTTGATCTCCGATCCCGTCACGACGGCAACGACGCCGGGATGTTGGCGCGCATCGTTGGCGTCGATGCTTTTGATGCGCGCGTGCGCGTAGGGACTTCTCAGAATTGCCACGTGAAGCGCGTTCGGCAGGTTGATGTCGTCCACATATTGCCCGAGACCGCGAAGCAATCTCGGGTCTTCACGGCGCTTGATCCTGGCGCCAACGAATTTGCTTACCGGCATGGGACTTTTCCTCGGTTTCGGGGTTTCGCGTCTCGGTCTCGGGTTCCCCTCGCTACGCGCTGCGCGCTACTCGGGGTGGCCGGAGCCGATTGCCCTGAGTAGCCGCGAAGCGGCGTATCGAAGGGTCGCTGCTTACTGCCTTCTAGCGGCTGCTTGTGCCGACCGCTTCTTCCCTGTTCCCTTCATCATCCTTTTTGCCGCCTGCTGGATGGCCTCTACGATGTGCTGGTACCCTGTGCAACGGCAGAGGTTCCCGTCGATGGCATGGCGAATATCATCCTCCGTGGGCCTTGGCTTTCGCATCAGAAGCTGGTGTGCGGAAAGGATCATCCCCGGCGTGCAAAAACCGCACTGAAGCCCGTGACATTCCCAAAACGCGTCCTGTATCGGATGGAGTTTCTCTCCGCGCGCCATCCCTTCGATCGTCAGAAGATCAGCGCCGTCAGCCTGCACGGCAAGAACCGTGCAGGACTTGACCGCCGCGTTGTCGAGCATGACCGTGCAGGCGCCGCAGATGCTGGTTTCGCAGCCGATGTGAGTGCCCGTTAGCCCGACGATATCGCGAAGAAAATGAACCAGCAGGAGCCGCGGCTCCACTTCGTGGGTATGCTCGACACCGTTAACCCTGATAGAGACTTTTTTCTTCCGAACCGCGTTCATTACTTTTTCTCCGATATAAATAGCCTATATCGCAATGGCACGCCGGCGATCAAGAACAACCGCATTGGCATATCGCTGCCGGCACCTGCTTTCGCGGTTCCGAGTTTCGAGTCTTGAGTCTCGAGTTGAACCCGAAACCCGAGACTCCAGACCCGAGACCTTGATTTAGGCAGTATGTTGACAAGCGATACGGAGCTATGGTCAAAACCGCCGTAAGCGCACTGTATGGAGGTTCCCGGATGTTTAGCAATGATCGAAGGCGACGGAGCTATTTTGGGCGGCTGTTTTTGTTCAGTCTTTGCGTGAGCGTCGTTTGCCATAGTCATGTTCACGCCGCCGCCGTGAGACCTTTGCGGGTCGCCTACTTGAGCAACTCGGTCACGATGGCATCGCTCTGGATGGCAAAAGAAACCGGGGCGTTGTCCAAAGAGGGCCTGGATATCGAAATCCTTTCCATGGCGGCAAGTGTGGCTGTGCCGGCGCTTATCGCCGGCGAGCTCGATGCCGTACAGATGTCCGCCGCGCCCGTAATCACCGCTTCGCTGCGCGGCCACGACGTCGTCTTCGTTGCCGGCCTGCTCAACACCATGATCTGGAATTTCTATGCCAGACCCGAAATCCCTAACGTCGAAGCGCTCCGAGGAAAAGTGATTGCCACCGACCGACCGGCCACGCCGGTTCATTACGGCACGATGGTGGCCTTGAAAAAAATCGGCCTGTCACCAAAAGACGTCCAGCTCTTCCCCATTGGCAGCAGCGCCCAGGTCGTCTCCGCGCTACATTCAGGACGGGCGGCCGGCGGAATTGCCAGCCCGCCTGCTAGTTTCCAGTTGGAACGCGCCGGATATCACAACTTTGTGAGTCTGTTGGACGTTCCCTACCAAAACGTCGGCATCGTCATTAAGCGCAGCCGCTTCGATGACTTGAAAGACCGTTTGGTTCCCTTGTTGCGCGCTCTTCGGACCGGCATCGATCGCTACTACAGTGACAAAAGTTTCGCGATCAAAGCCATTGCCAAATACAACCGAGAAACCGATCCCGAAGCGCTCGAGAAATCCTACGAGTTCTACCGCCGCGCCGGCTTCAGGCGCGATTTGATGATTTCGGGGCCAGGAATGCAAGGCATTCTAGACTTCTTATCGGAAACGATTCCGGAAGCAAAAACAGCCAAGCCGTCGCAGTTCTTCGACGACCGTCTGGTCAAGCACGTGAGCAGCGCCAGGTAAAAACTCGCGTCAACGCCAGTACAACATCGCTGAAGGGAGGCTCAGATTAGGTTTGGCGCGTTGATATAGTGGCCCGACCTGCCGTTTTATGGAGTTGTTCACTCCGCAATTTTTTGTTTTGACCTTGGCCCTTGTCGGTGTCGTTATTATCGTGGCCGCGCTCCTCTCCGGCCTCATCGATCGCAGCGATGTTCCACAGGTCGGCGTTTTCCTCGCGCTCGGCGCTATTCTCGGGCCTGCGGGGTTGCAGTTGCTGGACGTCTCTCTCGATTCGCCGATTCTGCGGATCGTTGCGACCCTGAGCCTCGTTCTGGTGCTGTTTACCGACGCCGTCAGTTTGAGCATTGCGGAGGTCCGCCGTCACCGTCTCCTCGCCTTTCTGGTGCTCGGGCCCGGAACCTTGCTTTCGGCGGTGCTCATAGCGCTCGCCGCACGGTGGCTCTTGGATTTTTCGCTGTCATCGGCAGCCATGATCGGCGCCGCTCTGGCCTCGACCGACCCGGTAATGCTGCGCGGTTTTTTGAAACGCCCCGGTCTTCCCGAGCCGGTTCGCTTGGCGTTGCGTCTCGAAAGCGGTTTGAACGATATCGTCCTGCTGCCGATCATTCTCGGAACCATGGCTTTGTTGAGCCATAGCGGCCTGCTCGGCTTCGAGTCGGCGCGGTTAGCCCTTGAGCTCTTTCTCCTCGGGCCGGGAGCCGGAGTCGCCGTAGGTCTATTAGCTTTGGGCGCGCTCGAGTTGGTCCGGCGTAAGACGGGCGTTCGTCGGGATTATGAATCCCTCTATTCCTTG
>DASTOD010000503.1:0-2629 GCA_035762645.1 Binatia bacterium
CGGCGCAGAAGAAATAGTTAGCCCCGGAGACGGCTCGCAAACCGGTCCCTCAATCGGCGGAGAGCGATTCTCCTCAGGCACAGTTGGAGTTCCGTCGGGAGAAGGACCGGGGTCGCCAGGTTCAGCAGGAAAAGGAAAAGGATCCGCTGCGGGAGAAAAATTTTTCGGAGAAGGATCTTCGCGCTCCCCGGATATGGCTGTTGGAGCGGGACCCGTCCCTGCCGCGGCGATCGAGGCTGCAGGATCCCGAGATCCTTACGCCGGCGACATTTATGCGGAACCGCAGTTCTATACTTTATACGCCACCGACATGCGCCAGGCCATCAACGTGCCTGGCACCGATGTCTGTATTGACGGCGACCAACTGCGCAGCAAGGAGCAGTTTACGATCACGGAGACCAGGACCAACTTTGACAAATGTTGGATTAGAGATCTCGGCGGCGATAGAGAGAAGCTCATCTGTCCGCGAGAAGCTGAAACCCAGGTAGTTCACTTCAATCACTACTTGGTTTCTCCGCTGATTTACACAGTGAAGACTTGCCTCCTGTATGACAAGTCCAATTGTTACATGAAGTATGCCGACGACGGTCCGGAACGGGAAATGTGCCGAATCGATTTTCAATACGAAGGAATCTGGGCCGACGATACGATGTTTCACCATAAATGCGCGAGGTCGCAAAATAATACGTACCAGCATTCCCTTCGGTATACGGTTCGTTGGTTCATGGAGATCCTTCAGCGGGGCGAGCCAGAGCGCCTTAGAAGAAGGGAAGTGTATAAGGAAACCAGATCCGTTCCTCGATGCAGCTAAACACTCGAACCGCAAAGATGCCTACTTATCGGACAAGATAATCGGCAAACCGCTCTTGTCACCGAGTAGAATAATCTTTGCGTTGGTGCTCTTGGAAAGCTCGTGAGCCACTTCGATGGCCTTCCATTTGAGCAGTTGATCACTGATGCCTTTAGATACGATATGCTGAAAGTCGGAAATGCCCTGGGCTTCGACTCGCTTTCTTTCAGCCTCTTGCTTTTCCTTATCAAGAACGAACCTCATCCTCTGAGCTTGCTGCTCCGCCTGCAGCTTTTCCTGTATGGAAGCGGTGAGGAGTTGCGGCAGTTGGACCGCACGCAACAGGACCTGCTCGGCTTCGATCCCGCGCGGGTCCAGAAGCTCTTTGATGTGTTTAAACATATTCTTGGCTACCAGTTCGCGTTCCGACGAATAGAGAAATTTGGCCTCGTATTCGGCAGTCACATCACGGATGACCGAGCGTAGTTGAGGGTCGATAACAACCGCATCGAAGTTTTTGCCTATGGTCTTGTAAACTCGAACCGCCTCTTCGGGTTTGAGGTGAAATAGGAGAGAAACATCGAGGTTGACGATCAAACCCTCTGAGGTGGGAACTGCCGCAGTCTCCTTCATTTCTCTCGTGCGAACGGAAAGCTTGACCACTCGGGTAAAAGGAAATACCAGGTTGAGACCGGGTTGGAGAATTCGATCCGACACGTTACCGAAGAAATCCTTTACTCCCACATGGCCGGCCGGAACAATGGTGATGCTGAGAGCCAGTATTAAAAGAACACCCGCCGCAATCGCGGCCCCCGCAAAATTCGAAACACGTGCCATAAAGTAGCCTCCTTTAATTTTTGCCATTTGGCTTTTAACAGGCTTGACAGTGTGAGGACTTTTCAAACTCGGCTCGCCTTGACCGAACCGTGCCTTTGCGAGTCTTAAAGACGATCACTCCTGAGAGGAGAAGCCGGATATCGTGCAGCGTAGGCCCTGCGTTGGTACGTGCGAAGGAGCGGATTTTCGCAAAGTGTACGCGAACTGCTAGCAATAGGGCAAGGAGAAAAAAGAACAGGGAATAGTCACCGGAGGTGAAGCGTGCTCCGTTGCAATACCGCCGGACGCGAAATATGATTCGTTCGACCGGGGAGGACACAGGAGAGATGGACACCATTCGATTTGTCGACACCACGCTGCGCGACGGGCATCAGAGTCTTTGGGCCGAGAACATGACCACCGGCATGATGCTGCCTATCGCCAAGCGAATGGACGAAGCGGGATTCGAAGGCATCGAGCTGATTTCAGGCTCGCATCTCAAAAAAACCGTGCGCGAGCTCAAAGAAGATCCATGGGAGCGCGTGCGCCGGGTAGCCAAGGAGATCACCCGAACTCCGCTCCGGGTGATCGCCGGCCGGGTCCATACGTTCGAATACAACCCGCCGTCGATGTATTGGCTCTTCGTTGAAAGAATGTTTGCCAACGGTATTCGCGAGGCCCGCATCTCGGATGAGTGGAACGATTATGAAGGTTGGAAATTCAGAGTCGGCGTCGCTCACGCGGTGGGGATGAAAGTGATTTTGAACCTGATCTATTCCGTATCGCCCAAACATACCGATGACTACTACGCGGAGAGAACCCGACAGGCCGCTTCGCTCAAACCCTACCGTCTTTGCCTGAAAGATCCCGGCGGACTGCTCACACCCGAACGAATGCAGACCCTGGTGCCGATCATTTTCGAAAACGCCGGCGGCATACCAATCGAGCTTCATACCCACTGCACGACCGGCCTCGGCCCGCTTTGCTGTCTCGAAGGGATCAAGTTGGGAATCCGCTCGATTA
>DASTOD010000504.1:0-2713 GCA_035762645.1 Binatia bacterium
CTAGAGATATGAGGTGTACGTTTAGCAACCGTGCCGCGGCCTCGGTCTCTTTAAGATCGGTGGACGGACTGCGCGCATCCGAGAAAATGGCTACGCGAGAAAGCTTAGGAATAGCTTCCTTGAGCAACTCCAGTCGCTTGCCGGCTAGGTCCGTGGACACATTGGTCAGCCCCGTGATGTTCCCGCCGGGCCGCGCCAGGCTTGCGACGAATCCAGCGCCAACAGGGTCAACTAGGGTTGTCGCAATGATCGGAATGGTGCTTGTGGCTTGCTTGGCAGCACGAGTCGGTGTTGGTCCCGCTGTAACGATACAGTGTACCTTGAGGCGAGCTAGCTCGGCCGCGAGCTCCGGAAGTCGATCTACATTCCCTTCCGCAGACCGGTACTCCATAGCGATGTTTCTCCCTTCTACATAGCCAAGCTCCCGCAGCCCTTGCCGAAAGGCCTCGAGCCGGGGCGCCAGAGATGAAAGAGAGGCAGTCGAAAGAAAGCCTAGCCGGGAGAGCTTTTCCTGCCGCTGCGCCTCAGCGGGATGGACTGAGGCGAGAGTTAAAGTAACCAGTACGAAGGCGTTGACTTTGTAACGCATGCCCGCTCTTTTACTTCCGTTGGTTGCCGGTTGTCCAGCAGAATCAAAGGGAGCATCACACTCCCGGCTGTGTCCCCTTCCCTATTGCTCTCAGAACGCGGTGAACCTGATGACGGTTCAGCGTAACCTGATCCGGCTCAGGCGGAGACCGGTGCGGACGAATTCCGACACAGAACGACCAAACAGGACCAGGCGAGTTGAACGAGAGGGAATAAAAGAAATTTTTCCTGCGGCCTATCGTTGTCCCTGACCTGTGTCGTGTGGGGTGGCGTGGTTGCGCCCTGACCAGCTGGACCTTCGTTGGGCTCAACGCCCTGCCGCTTGCTTGGGGTCGGTCCAGTATCCTGGCTCTAAAACCTGCACTCCATACTCGCTGTCCACCCAGCGTGGCGCAACGTAAACTCTGTTTTTGGCGGGTTCTTTAGATTCGACGGCTGGCGCGGACGGAAACTGCTGGATAATGACGACCTCCTGCTCGGTGACTCCACCCACACCGGAAAAGCCAAAGCTCCCCGGGTGGCCGTGCCTGAATTTCCTCACCTGCCGATCGCCGACTCCACCCGCACTAAGAAAATCAGGGCGGTGGAACGGGCGTGAAAACGACTGTTGCCGGTGTATCTTAGGAGCTCTGAATCTCGCCGAGGCCCTGAAAGAGTGATCCGCGCCAAAAACGATGTTGGGTAGGATCAAGGCGGTGCCGATCGCGAGTATAAAACCGAAGATCGTATGTCTAGCACTCGGTCGCATACAATCCTTTTAGTCTAAATTGATGGCGAAGAAAAGAGCTATCAAATGCGTGGAGTTCTTCGTGACCCTGCCATCCTAACTCCCTCTTCGAATGTGTGACCCGTTCGAATTTCTCCTAAAATAAAATTTCTCGCCAAAACAAAATCATCAGAAATAAGTTGCCTCTTAACCTGCCTTCTAATGGATAACCCTTTGTTCCGGATAAATCTTCGTGTGGACGCGGCGAGCGTCTGCCAGAGTACTCCGTCACCACTGTAGCAGCTTTACATGAGAAAAGCGTTGCGTCACCTTTTCTGAGCCCCATAACAAAGCGTTACGTTATGTCAACTTGTGGCCCGGCCCGGGTCGGGCTGGACATCTGCCAGCCGAGTGAGCTAGAAGACCTTTAAATCAGCTGGCTGGTGGAGGGATCGAAGGTGATCTCTTTTGGCTTTGGAAGCGCAGCTTGAGGCGGGGTGTGGGACTCTTCCCAGAGTCCTAGATGTTGCAGGATCTTTTTGATGACATCTGGTTGGCCAACGAAGCTGATGATTCTCATAAAAGAAGCGCACGTTAGATTGAGCGTCACACGGAAAGGCACTAAATGGAGGGCATTATGAGAGAAAGGAATAGGTTCGCGTGTATTCCGTTAGGACTGCTTGGGCTTCTCCTTTTAGGCGTAGGGATCCAAACGCCGGCAGCAAATGCCGCTCAAGAGCGGGATTCTTTTGCCGGGAGGACGATTCGAATTATTGTCCCCTACGCCACCGGCGGTGCCTTTGATCGGCTGGCCCGCTTTGTTGGCGGTCGGGTTGGCGACTATATCCCCGGCAACCCGAGCGTCATCGTGCAGAATATGCCGGGCGGCGGTGGTGCAGTTGCAACCAACTATCTCTACAACGTGGCTCCCAGAGACGGCACGGCTATGGCCATCCTGAATCCGACGCTAATCCTACCGCAACTGATCGGGCAGCGGGAAATGCAATTCGATATGGCGAAGTTTAACTGGGTCGGAAGCCTCCAGCGCGTCAATGTCGCCTGCATGGCGCGGAAACAAGCCGGAATCAAGCACCTTCCCGACATTTTGGGATCGGACAAACAACAGCTTCGCTTTGGGGCTACCGAGGCCGGAGCCTCGAACTTTATCTGGGCCGTGTTCCTGAAGGATTTGGGTGCACCGATAGGAGTTGTTACGGGCTATGCCGGCGCCGCCCCCATTTACCTCGCTCTTCAACGAGGCGAGGTGGACGGGGTATGCTCCACCTGGGACGCGATGCGGATTACCGCCAAATCGCTACATCGGATAGGAGCTGAAGATAGGGAGAAGGCCATTACCACTGTTTTCGTTCAGACCGGGAGCAAGCCCGCCGAAGATCTGCCGAGCGTGCCTCTCCTCAA
>DASTOD010000505.1:0-32342 GCA_035762645.1 Binatia bacterium
TCGAGTTTTGACATAGCTGTAGTTGTAGGAGCGGATGGGCACGTCCTTGTCGAGAATTAATCGTTTTTCGATGGTCAACTCTTTCAGGATGGTTCTTTCTATGGCTGGGGCGATGGAGCGGGTTTTGGTTTGACGGTGGTACCGGATGGAGAAGCCGGTTGGATTGTCCTGATAGGATTTGAGTAGGGCAAAGAACCGGGTTTTCCCGATCCCGAGGATCTGCTGGATGTAGGGTCTTTCGATATCGTTGTGCAGGTAACGCTGGAGCATTTCCTTGACCTGAGTGTCCGTGAACTTTTTATGCAACTGAGCCATAGCCAGAACCTCCGTTTTTGGTCCTGACTCTGGCTCTCAAAGGAGTTCACTTTTAAATCTTAAATCCGTTAAAAACGGTTCACTTTTAATTCTTAAATGACAATCCGGCCCGGGCGCTTGACAGCCCCCCATCCGTGGGCTAAGTTGCCTCTAAATATTATCTGGACACCTTATCCAGAGTGGTGGAGGGATCGGCCCTTCGAAGCCACAGCAACCGGTTCCGAAAGGAACGCTGGTGCTAATTCCCACCCCCTACAAAGGGGGGAAAGATAAGGTGAGGTGGTCAAAACCTCTTCTTATCTTGAGAAGAGGTTTTTTTTTAACGGCATTCGACCAATGAGCCTTCGCCTGACAACTGAACAGATTGAACGATACAGTCGCCAAATCATGGTTCCTGATCTCGGCGGCAAAGCGCAGATCAGGCTCAGGCAAGCGCGCGTCCTTGTGGTCGGAGCGGGAGGCCTGGGCTCCCCGGCCGCTTTTTATTTGGCGGCCGCGGGTATCGGAACATTAGGCTTAGTCGATCCGGACCGGGTAGAGCTATCCAATTTGCAGCGTCAGATTCTCCATTCGACGGCCGACATCGGCCGAGAGAAAGTCGAGTCCGCCAAAGCGAAGCTGACTCAACTGAATCCCGAGGTCTCGGTCACGGTTTATCCAATACGCCTGGAGCACGATAATGCCGTCGAGGTTCTTGCTGGCTACGATTTTATCATCGACGGGAGCGATAACTTTGCTACGAAATTTCTGGTCAACGATATCGCCAGCCGGATCGGCATTGCATTTTCTCACGCGGGCATTGTCCGCCTGCAGGGCCAAACCATGACCGTTATACCCGGAAAAACTGCCTGCTACCGGTGCTTATTCAGGGATCCGCCTCCGCCAGAAGAGATTTTAAATTGCCAGCAAGCCGGAATTCTGGGCGCTGTGGCGGGGACGCTGGGTAGCATTCAGGCGACCGAAGCCATCAAGTTTCTGGCCGGATTCGAAGAAGGCCTGCTGACCGACCGGCTGCTCACGTACGATGCCAGGCTGATGAAATTTCACGTCGTGGAAGTAAAAAAAGATGCCGACTGTACTGCCTGCCGCGCGGCGGCTCGCGCAGGATAACCACCTCCTAGAGGAATCCGAACTGAGTAGCAGAAAGGGAGCACCATGACTTTTGCCAAAGGACTCCAATGCAGAGAGTGCGGCCAGGAATATCCGAAGAAGCCCTTACACGTGTGTGAAGCCTGCTTCGGTCCGCTGGAAATTGTCTATGATTACGAAGCCATCCGGAAAGTCATAAGTCGCGAGAAGATCGCTGCGCGCGAAAAAAACTTGTGGCGCTATCGCGAGCTGCTCCCCATCGATGGCGAGCCTCAGGTCGGTCTCCATTCCGGGTTCACTCCGCTCGTGCGAGCCCATCGATTGGCGGAGGCGCTGGGCGTAAAAGAACTTTATATCAAGGACGATTCGGTCAATCACCCGACCTTTTCTTACAAAGACCGGGTGGTTTCGGTAGCGATCTCGAAAGCTATGGAGTTCGGCTACGACACGGTGTCCTGCGCGTCTACGGGAAATCTGGCCAATTCGGTCGCAGCTCACGCGGCCAAAGCAGGACTCAACTGTTATGTCTTTATTCCGGACGGCCTGGAGCAAGGGAAAATCATCGGATCGGCTATTTACGGACCGCGCACGATAGCCATCAAAGGCAACTACGATGATGTCAATCGTCTTTCCACCGAGATTGGCGACAAATACGGCTGGGCTTTTGTCAACGTCAACTTGCGTCCTTTTTATTCCGAAGGCGCCAAAACTCACGCCTTCGAAGTCGCCGAACAGCTCGGCTGGAAACTGCCGCAGCACATCGTGGTAGCCTCTGCGGGAGGCACGATCCTTCCCAAGCTGGCCAAAGCCTTCAAGGAGCTTGTCACAGTCGGTCTCGTGGAGGACACCGGCTGCAAGATCTACTCCGCTCAGGCTGCCGGTTGCGCGCCGATCATCCATGCTCTGAAACAAGGAACCGATCTCATCAGTCCCGTGAAGCCCAACACGATCGCAAGCTCGATCGCCATCGGCAATCCGGCCGACGGCTACTACGTATTGCAAGCGGTGCGTGAATCGGGCGGCTGGGGAGAGAGCGTCACCGATGAAGAAATTATCGCCGGCATCAAGCTGTTGGCGCAAACCGAGGGTATCTTCACCGAACCTGCAGGGGGCACGGAGGTTGCGGTCGCTAAAAAGTTGATCCAGACCGGGCGCATACCGCGAGACGAATCCACCGTCATTAGCATCACCGGCAATGGCTACAAGACGCTTGAAACCGTGGCGGGCCGCGTGGAGAAACCCTTTATCATCGGCGCGACGCTGGAGAATTTTGATGAGCTCTATCAACGGCTGACGGAGCCCCTGCAAGCAAAGGCGGCCGGCACTTAGTCGAAAATCGCATATGGCTAATAGCCTATGGCATATAGACCAAACCAAAGAAACCAAAGAACCATACGCCATAAGCCATAGGCCATAAGCCAGCGGTAAAGCAGCCTGGGCCGGCTTGCAAGGCGGTAGGCTAGGGATTATAAAAACTAATCGACAACAACTTCAAGGAGGTTACGCTATGGCGGTGCGAGTACGAGTGCCAACGCCGCTGCGCAAGTTTACGCAGGGAGCCGACGAGGTGAGCGCTCAAGGCAATAACATTCGAGCGATAGTGGAAGATCTCGACAAGAATTTCCCCGGCATCAAGGAGAGAATCTGCGATGAGACCGGAAAGATTCGCCGTTTCGTGAATGTTTACGTGAACGGCGACGATATCCGTTTTTTGCAGAACCTGGAAACCTCCCTCAAAGAAGGCGACAACATTTCTATCGTTCCGGCCATCGCGGGCGGCCTCTGAGCCGCTGGGACGGATAATGGCGACACCTCTAGCCCGTTTGCGTCTCGTTCCATCTTTGGCGAAACAACCGAAGAAAGTGGAATCGGTTCTCGACTTGATCGGCGATACGCCCCTGTTGGAGCCTGCTCGCCTGACGGGAGGAATTCCGTCGGGAGTGCGGATCTTCGCCAAGCTCGAAGGCTTTAACCCGGGCGGCTCGGTGAAAGATCGCCCCGCCCTGCGAATGGTGCAGGAAGGAATTCGCTCGGGCAAATTGCGGCCCGGCAAAGCCATATTGGATTCCACCTCGGGGAATACCGGCATCGCTCTGGCCATGATCGGGAGAGTCTTGGGTTATCCCGTCGAGCTGGTTGTTCCCGGCAATGTGAGCGTCGAGCGCAAAAAAATCCTTCAGGCCTACGGAGCCAAAGTCATCTATAGCGATCCCTTGGAAGGATCGGACGGCGCTATTCGTGTTTGCCGAAAAATCCTCGAAGAAAACCCCGATCGCTATTTCAAGCCCGATCAGTATTTCAACCCGATGAATTCTCAGGCCCATTATGAAACCACCGGGCCGGAGATCTACCGCCAGACCAACGAAACAATTACCCATTTCATCGCGGGTATCGGCACCGGCGGGACGATCATGGGGACAGGGCGGTTTCTCAAAGAGAAAAATCCCGCCATCAAGGTGATCGCCGTCGAACCCGATGACGCGCTGCACGGCCTTGAAGGACTCAAACACATGGCCAGCTCCATTGTCCCGGGGATCTATCACGAGGAGGAATTGGACGAGAAGATTCCCGTATCCACCGATGACGCGTACGCGATGGTTTACCGGCTGGCTCAGGAGGAAGGGGTGTTGGTGGGCCAATCGTCGGGCGCTGCGATGTTCGCTGCTCTCAAGATCGCTCGCCGGCTGCGGTCAGGCATGCTGGTGACGATTTTTCCGGACTTCGGCGATAAATACCTCAGCACGAATCTATGGATCGGTTGGCGCGACCGCATGGCGGTCGGCAATCTCAGTTTTTCGATTTAGCGGGAACTTTGATTACTGTTTCGCCGGGAATGGTCAGCGCTGTTAGTTAGATCTCGCTGAGAAAGGCGCGTTCGCCCTTCGACCTCGCTCAGGACGAACGCAGGTGGTACGGAACCAAAAGAGACAATTCCCGTTCATGCTGATGAGACCTGTCGAAGCATTCTTACACTTTGAGCGAGGAACTTGTCAGGGAAGCGTCGCGGAAATCGACAGTATTAAAACGCCTCCCTCGTGGGGTGGGCCGCCAAGCAGAAAATGGCCTCGGTTGGGAAGCCGCACGGTTGTATCGAGCAGCGGTTGTTCTCCCTCCAGCAACCGGACCTGCAACGCAAGCTGTTTGTTCCGAGATTCCTGCGGCGTGACGACGAGGGAGCGCCCCCCGGGAATCTCAAATGTGGCGTTGCCCTGCCATGCCGCGCTTTGAGTCTCCTCTTTGAGCAACCGGTAGGATCGATATTTCATGACCTTGAGTTGCTTCTGCAGGGGCCGGAGGCGCGAGTCGAACTCATCGCTTTGATTGCTGGCCAGGATAGTACCGATCTTGACTTGGACCGCCTGCGCGTCTTTTTCCGCCGCGCTCAGGGCCGCGGCCGCGCAATAATATAAGATACTAAAAAGAAGGGCTGCTGGAGTCGGCAGCTTCGGAAGACGGCTCATTTTCACCTTCTGGATTCTGATATAGCCAGATGACGGTCGTTTTAGTCTCGTTTTCCCGCAACACCGCCACATTTCGGCCGTACGGGTCGATCGATTCAACCGAAGCAAAGCTATTTCTCGACGCTCTCCACGCCGGTACGATTGAGAGCGCGCCGAGCAGAGCCACGATCACGACCGGAATGGCCCAAGCCAGTCTGGGCGCTGCAAGTGCCGAATGCATGAAATCCATCATCGCTGCCGACCACGTTCGTTTTTCCGTGATCCGCTCTTGTACTTGACGCCAGAACGGCTCGAACCGCAGCGACGAAGCCTGGAGTTCTAGAGCACTCTTGAGCGCCGCTTGGAGGCTTTCCATTTGCCTTCGCTGCTCGGCGCATTGGCGGCAAACGTCCAGGTGGGCGCCAACGGCTTCCGCTTCCGATCCGCGCAATTCCCCGTCCAGCCAGGCGCTCAGGGACTCGCTCGCGCTCTTGCAGTCGATCATAAAAACGCTCTCAATTTTGCCTGCAACTTCCTTCTCGCGTAATGCAGCCGGCTCATGACCGTTCCTTCGGAACAGCCGAGAATCTCGCCGATGTCCTTGTAAGACAACCCTTCTATCGTTCTCAATACGATGACCGCTTTGTGTTCCGGAGTCAACTCGTTGATCGCCGCGACCAGTTTCTCTCTGAGCTCGCGATCGTGGGCGTCCGAAAATGGATCCCGCCCGACCCCGCCCTGTTCCTCGACGATGCTATCCATGTCCTCTCGAAAATCCAACGGATTTCTCTTCTGGCGTCGTTGTAAATCAATGGCGATGTTGACCGCGATCCGATACAGCCACGTATAGAAAGACGACTCCCCTTGAAAACTGTTGATCCTTCTATAGGCGCGGAAAAATGTCTCCTGCGCAATTTCTAACGCATCCTCCCGGTTGTGAACCATTCCGAGTATCACCATGTACACTTTTTGGTGATAACGGGAGACGAGATCCTGGAACGCTTCAATCTGACCCGCCTGACACCGCTGCACCAGATCCCGGTCGCTAAGCTCCACTCTAAGCCTGTCCATTAGACGTCGGATGCGGTTCTTTATTCAGCGTGACAGAAGTTAATATCAGAAGCTTGAATTTTTCGCGAATTGGCATACAATCGCGTTGATTTCATTGACTTTTCATCCCGCCCCAAAAAGGATCACACATGCTCATTCGCTGCCCCAGCTGTAATACCAACTACAAACTATCAGACGAGGTTCTGAAGGGCACGGTTGCCGTGTTCCGTTGCTCTCGTTGCAAACACACGTTCGATCTCGAGGCGGCAAAGCAGCCACAAAACCCCACCGGGTCGCATCCCACGCCCGCCGAAGGCGGCCCGGGGGCCGAGGATCAACGGGAACTCAGCTTCAGCTTTGCGCCAAATGAAAGCTCTAAAGAGAACCATCGAATCGGCGAAGATCTGGAGTTTGGCAGCGCCCCGGTCAAACCTGCCGAGTCCCCGCTAGAAGACGGCGAGGCGGCCGAATGGTCAATCACCGCCAGCGACGCGCAGCAGGAAAAACCTTTCACGATCGCCGCGGCCGATCATCGTTTCGGAGATAAGCAGAGGCTCGACGGACCGGAACCGCCACCGGCTGAAGCATCTGTCGCTGCGGCGCCGTCGCGGGGAGGAACCGATAATATTCTCTCCCTGGACCCCTATCGCGATCAGCCGGCTTCGATCAAGCCGTATTTAACTCTGTTCGGACTCCTGATGGTCTTCTTTTTATTGGTGACGGCGTTGCACCAGGTGGACCCGACAACCGCGGAAAAGATCATTAGGAAAGTTCCGCTGGTGGGCCGCTTGGTTCTGAAAAACGATCATCTAAAAAGCGGCGTCGCTCTTCAATCGCTGCGTGCGGGCTATCAAACGATTCAAGGGAACCGCGAGGTTTTTGTCGTCACGGGGATGGCGCAGAACCGAAATCCGGTGGTCATTCGGGAGGTGCGCCTTTCCGGCCGCGTTTACGACGGCGCTGGCAAGGCGGTCGAGCATCAGATGATCTGGCTCGGCAATGCCATTTCGCCGAAAATCATTCGCGGCATGACCGCTCAGGACGTGGCCGACCTTCAGCGACTGTCTCCCTTGAAGACCTTTGGAATTCCTCCGGGCGACTCGGTGCCGTTCGCCATCGTTTTCATGAAAGCCACCAAAGGAATTACAAATTTCACCTGTGAGGTGTTGGCAGCCGAAAGCGAGATATAGCGCGATAGGCTTATAGCGTATGGCCTATAGCGTATGGTTCCTGTGCTTTGACCTATATGCCATAAGCCATTAACCGTATGCGCGAACTACTCTTTTTTGGGTGGTTCGTCCTTAGGCGTGATATCGATCTCGTCGGCTTCTTTCCACGTTCGGCGAAATTTTCGCAGTCCCTTGCCGAGGCTTTCACCGAGCTCGGGGAGCCGGCGGCTAAATACAATCAGCACGATAATCAAGATGATTAACAGTTCGCCCAAACCAAGTCCAAACACAGTTCCTCCGTTGGAACGAATAGTAGCCCAGCGGGCATTCGGTTTGCAATGACGTCATTGCTCGGCCGCCCAGGAGTGGGCTATGATGGTGCGGTGGAGTACGCCAACGGCTCGTTCGTTCGTTTTCTCTTTTTATCGCTCGCAGCCCATTTGTTGTTGCTGCTGCTATCGTGGCCGCACCCTTCGATCAGGGCGCCGCGGGGCGAAGCGCCTGTGCCGGTATCCATCCTTCCCGCGCCTGCAGAAGTTCCACCTACGGCAGCCGTCGCTCCGACGCCCGCGCCGGCCCCGCGCTTCAAAGCCACGCCGGCGCCGACTCGACCGTCAAAAGCACCCGCGATTGTGGCGAAAAAGAGCTCGCCTGTCTTGGAAGAAAGAGACCCCTCCCCGCGCGCAAGCGCGCCTGCTCCGGAGCCCGGGCGCGAAGAGCCGCCGGCGCGTGAACCCATACAACCCGACGACAGGATCGCTGACCGCCGGCTTCCGACGATGAAGGAATTATTGCCGCCGCCCAAGTGGTCGTCTGAAGGGCAGCGAGGCGAAGCGCCGGTCAGTCTCGATACCCGGAACCCTCAATACGTCACTTACTTTACCAGCATCAAGCGCGCGATCGAATCGGTTTGGGAATATCCGGAACTGGCCCTGAAATATGGATTGCAAGGTAGACTTTTGCTGGAGTTCAGTATTCTCGGTACCGGGCAACTTGAAGACGCGAGAGTCCTCCGCTCTTCGGGGTCCAACTTGCTTGATGACGAAGCGCTGCGCGCCGTGAGGACCGCCGCGCCGTTCAGTCCGATTCCTTCGTGGATCGGCAAAAATCGTATCGCGATCATCGCGACGTTTGAATACCACGACAATCGCGTCAATTACCGCTTCATGCCTTGACAGCGCGTTTCTAGTTTCTGATTTCTGGCCCGCGAGAAAAAGCTACCACACAGTGTCGATCAGGGAATGAGGCGGTATATGGTGCTTGGCCGGGCGCCTGAAGTTCCTTACCGGATATTTGCTCCAGCAGAACTCTTCGTTTTTAGATCAAACGATTTCAGGAGATTTTCGACTGCGCCGGCTCCCAGCGCAAGACCGGCTTGCGAGCGGCCCGCGCTTCGTCGAGCCGGCTTACCGGAGTCGAATGAGGCGCGGTCTTAACCAGCTCGGGATTGTCTTTAGCCTCGCGCGCGATCGCCAGCATGGCTTCGCAAAACGCATCGAGGGTTTCCGGAGTTTCGGTCTCGGTCGGCTCGATCATGAGCGCCCCGGACACCACCAACGGAAAGTAAATGGTCGGCGGATGGAAACCATAATCCAGTAACCGCTTGGCGATATCCAGCGTGCTCACTCCATATTTGTGCTGCAAGCGATCGATGAAGATACACTCATGCATGCAGGGTTCGTTGTAGGCGAGTTGGTAGCCCTTCTCGAGTTTTTTTCGAATGTAATTTGCGTTGAGCAGCGCCATCCGGCTCGCCTCCTCCAACCCGTCTCCGCCCAGGGAGACAATATAGGTATAGGCGCGGACCAGCACTCCGAAATTGCCCAAGAACGAACGCACACGGCCGATCGATTTCGGATAATCTTCCGCCAGCTCGTACGCGTGGTCTTTCTTGACGATGCGCGGTACCGGCAGATAATCTTGCAGGAACGCCTTCACGGCCACCGGGCCGGCTCCCGGGCCGCCGCCTCCGTGCGGCGTGGAGAACGTCTTGTGCAGGTTCATGTGGAGCACATCCACGCCCATGTGACCCGCCTTGGCAATCCCCATCAGCGCGTTAAGATTCGCACCATCGAGATAAACCAGGCCGCCCCTGGCATGCACGACCTCGGCGATGGACTGAATATTTTTCTCGAAGAGGCCCAAGGTGTTGGGATTGGTCACCATCAGGGCGGCGACATCTTCATTCATCACCCTTTCGACCGTTGCCGAATCGATCACCCCTTGGGCATTGGAGGAAATTTGCACGACATCGTAGCCGCACAGCGTCGAGCTGGCGGGATTTGTCCCATGGGCGGTGTCGGGAACGATGATCTTCTTACGCGGATTACCTTTCTCTCCGAGGTAGGCGCGGATGAGCATCAATCCCGTCAATTCTCCTTGCGCTCCGGCCGACGGCTGCAGGCTGACGCGATCCATTCCGCTGATCTCCGCCAGCATGCCCTCGAGACGGTGCAGTAACTCCATGGCTCCTTGCACAAGTTCCACGGGAGTCAACGGATGCAGCTGCGCGAAGCCGGCAGAGCGGGCCACGGCTTCATTTACCTTGGGATTATATTTCATCGTGCAGGAACCCAAGGGATAGAATTCACTTTCGATGGCAAAGTTGCGCTGCGAGAGCCGCGTAAAATGGCGCAGGACTTCCAGCTCTCCCAGCTCGGGAAAACCGGGAATATCGTCGCGCAAGAGCGCGGCCGGAATTTGCAGCCGGCCCCGTCCTTCTTCCGCCGGCCAGTAAAAACCGGCTCTTCCCGGCGAGCCGCTCTCAAAAAGAAGGCGGGGCGCCTCGCGGCGCGTCTGGGGATCAACTGGAGACGGCGGTGACAAGGCGCTCGATGTCCTCCCGTTCGTTCATTTCGGTGACGCACAGCAGCAGGCAATCCCCCAGTTCCGGGTACCAGCGGCCCAGCGACACGCCCGGCAGGATTTTCCGCTCGATGCATCTTTTCCAAAGTTCCTGGAGGCCGGCGGCGCGGACCGCAAATTCGTTAAAAAACGGGCCGGCAAAAAGGCGCGACACCCTGGCCTCCCCGACCAGACGGTCCAATGTTTCATGCGCGCGGGCGGCGTTGACTTCCGCGATTCTGCGCAGACCCGTTCGGCCGAGCAGCGCCATGTAAACCGTCGCCGCGAGCGTGCACAGGGTTTGGCTGGTGCAGATGTTCGACGTCGCCTTTTCGCGGCGGATGTGCTGTTCACGCGTTGCCAGCGTCAAAACAAACCCGCGGCGGTCGTGGGAATCCACGGTTTCGCCGACCAGGCGGCCGGGAATGTTGCGGACAAATTTTTTCTGGCAAGTAAAAAACCCGAATCCGGGCCCGCCCAGCTGCATCGAAACGCCTAAACTCTGCCCCTCGCCCACCGCGATATCGACGCCCCAGGCTCCCGGGGGTTTGAGCAAAGCCAACGCCAACGGCTCGGTCGTAACGGTAATCAGCTGGGCCCCCGTTTTTGCGCAGGCGGATCGAAGGGGCGCAAGATCTTCGATCACGCCAAAAAAGTTTGGATAGCCCACCACGACGCACATCGATCGGTCGCCGAGCGCCTGCGTGAGCCGATCGACGTCGGTGGCGCCGGCGGCGTCGAAAGGTATCTCCTCGATCTCGGTGCCCTCAAGATTTCTCAAGTACGTCGCAATCACGGCTCTATACTGCGGGTGCAGAGCACGCGACACCAATACCCGCCGGCGAGTCGACGGCTGGAGCCGCCGCGACATGAGGACGGCCTCAGCGGCCGCGGACGCGCCATCGTAAACTCCCGCGTTTGAAACCTCCATCCCGGTGAGTTGGCAGATCAAGGTTTGATACTCATACAGCGCTTGCAGCGTGCCCTGGCTGACCTCGGGCTGGTAGGGAGTATAAGAGGTGGAAAACTCCGAGCGGGAAATGATCGCGTCGACCGCGCTGGGAATCGCATGATGATAGATGCCAGCGCCGATGAACAAGCTCCAATCCGCGGCGGATGCGTTCTTGTTTGCCAGCTCCGCCAGATGCCGCCGCACCGCCGGCTCGGTCAGACCCTGCGGCAGTTCAATTTTGGCGCGTTCCCGTAAACTCTCTGGAATGTGTCGGTAAAGGGCGTCGATCGACTCGAGTCCGATCGTCCGCAGCATTTGATCTTTATCGGTTGAAGTGTGGGGCGTGTAGCGCATTCGTGAGAATCAACCCTCCTCCTCTTCATCGTCGACCTCGTCGTCGTCTTCGTCTGCTTCTTCCTTGCGCTGCTCCACATACTCCGCGTATTCCTCCGCGCTCATCAGGTCTTTGAGATCATCCATATCGGTCATTTCGACACGAACCATCCAGCCGTCGCCGTAGGGATCGTCGTTGATCGTTTCCGGGTTATCGGGCAGGAGATCGTTGATTTCCACGACCGCGCCGCTCACCGGAGCGTAAACGTCAGACACGGCCTTCACGGATTCGACGGCGCCGAAGGGATCGTCCTTCACGACCTTTTCGCCGACCTCCGGAAGCTCCACATAAACAATGTCGCCGAGTTCTTCCTGAGCAAACTCGGTGATGCCAATGGTCGCGGTCTTGCCGTCAACAAGAACCCACTCATGCTCCTTGGAATATTTTAGCCCTTCAGGAAACTCCATCACTGACCTCCTTGTACCTGTATGGCTATACCTTTATCGGCGGTAGAATGGCAAGGAAACCGTTTTGGCGCCGGTCTTTCGACCGCGAATCTCGACATCGATGACGTTTCCGAGGCCCGCCTCTTCGACCGACACATAAGCGAGCGCAATCGACCGTCCCAGCGTCGGCGACTTGGTGCCGCTGGTGACGCGACCGATCGGTCGACCCTGCTTGAATAGTGGATAACCGCCGCGCGCGATCCCCGGCTCCAGCAGTTCCAAACCCACGAGCTTCCGGGTCACGCCCTCGGTCTTTTGCCGGAGTAATCTCTCGCGCCCCAGGAAGACGGGCTTCGAGAACTTCGTCACCCACTCCAACCCCGCTTCCAGTGGCGTCGTGGTATCGTCGAGCTCGTGCCCATACAGGGGATAGGCCTTCTCGAGGCGAAGCGTGTCGCGCGCGCCGAGGCCCGCCGGGACGAGCCCCTGGGGCGCACCGGCCTCCAGCAAGGCATTCCACAGACGCTCGGCACCATCCCCATCACAGTAAAGCTCAAAGCCATCTTCACCCGTGTATCCCGTCCGCGCCACCAGACAGCGAACGGAGGAGACATCGCCAAAAGCGAACGTGAAGGCTTTCATATCGCCGAGACGAAGCGGCGTCAAAGGTTGCAGGATTTTTTCTGCCAACGGTCCTTGCAGCGCCAGTTGAGCGTAGCGAGCGCTGACGTTGGTGATTTCCACGTCTCCGGCCGAATGCTCCCGCATCCAGTGGAAGTCCTTATCCGAATTGGCTGCGTTGACGCAAACGAGAAAATGATTCGCTGCCAGGCGGTAGAAGAGCACATCGTCGACAATACCGCCATTTTCATTCAACAGCAGGTTGTACTGCGCCTGCGCGATCTTCATCCGCGAGACATCGTTGGCCGTCAAGCGTTGAGAGATCTCCAACGCGTCCGCTCCGCGAATCTCGATTTCACCCATGTGGCTCACATCGAACAAGCCCGCATGGCGGCGCACGGCTACGTGCTCGGCGATCACCCCGGCGTACTGCACGGGCATTTCCCACCCGGCAAACTCGACCATCTTCGCGCCGGCGCGCCGATGCGCGGTATAGAGTGGAGTTTTCTTCATCGACGGCGCCACGATCGTGCCCGGTCGGGGTTACCGCTCGCGCTGCAGGGATTGTTTGGCGGCTTTCAACGTATTGTAGAGAAGCATGCAGATGGTCATCGGACCGACCCCGCCCGGCACCGGCGTGATCCACGAGGCTCGTTCCTTCGCGCTCTCGAATTCGACGTCGCCGACGAGTTTGCCGCTCGGCAGCCGGTTGACGCCGACATCGATGACGACGGCCCCTGGCTTGATCCAATCGCCTCGAACCAAACCCGCCTTGCCGATCGCGACGACCAGAATGTCCGCCCGTCCGACTTCGTCCCGCAGGCTGGCGGTCCGCGAATGACAGACCGTAACCGTCGCGTGTCGCTCCAGGAGCATGAGCGCGACGGGCTTGCCTACGATATTGCTGCGGCCGACGACGACGGCGCTCTTGCCCTTGGGGTCGCAGTGGATCGAATCCAAAAGTTTTATAATGCCCATCGGCGTGCACGGTCTAAAGCCATCGCCGCCGAGCACGAGCATTCCCTGGCTCATCGGGTGAAAACCATCGACGTCTTTGTAGGGTGAAACCGCTTCCAGGATTTTGTCCGCTCGAATGTGCGCGGGAAGAGGGAGCTGGACGAGAATGCCGTGGACGTTTTTGTCTTTGTTGAGTTGATGCACGAGCGCGAGCAATTCCCTCTCCGAGATAGTTGCCGGAAGCAAGTGCTCGTACGATCGGATGCCCACCTCTTTGCAGGCCTTCTCTTTGTTTTTGACATAAATATGAGAACCGGGATCGTCTCCCACCAGGACAACGCCCAGGCCCGGAGCCATTCCCCAACGGCGCTCCAAACCTTCTACTTCGTCTTTGATTTGTTTTCGGACTTCCTTGGCGACGGCTTTGCCGTCAATGATCGATGCCATACCGCGCTCCGTCCCGAAACAAAGTTTATAACGAACCGCAAGTGTAAGAGGTGTGTTTCTATTTCTTATTGGCATGACATGGAGCCATTCAAAGGTCAACCCCTTGCGCCTCGGGTAGTGGTTCAATTAGAAGTGAACCCAGTTATCGTAACGGAGAAAGATTTCTCGCTCCGCTCGAAATGACACGTAGTGGAGGATTGTCATCTCGAACGAAGAGAGAGATCTTGACGAAACTGAACCACTACCACGCCTGGAGGAGCGCAGGCGCAGTGTCCGGTGGTTCCGGGTCTCGCGGCTCGTGTCTCGGGTGGGGAAAGAGTGGAACTCGAGACTCGAAACCCGAAACGCGAAACCGTTAGGCGCAGACCAGAGCTTGACAAAAACGCGCGGCGCTAGATAGATTCGAACACCTCATGAGCGAACCTCGTCCCATAGAAGAAATCAAAAAAGACATCCGCGGCCGGGTCGGCCACCGGGCGCCGTTCCATCACGCCGACAAACAGGAATGCGAGGAGGCGCTGGCGAAGCTGAGCCATTTTGCCGGGGAAACGTGGGCCGCGGTTTGGAATGAGCTCGGTGCGCGTTGGGAGGCAAACGCGCGCGCCGCCGAATCCGCCGGCAGGCTCGACGAAGCGAAAAGCGCTTATCTCAAATCCTACGGTTATTACGGCATCGCCCGCCATCCCTTTCCCAGCACCCCCGGCAAACAACACGCCTACGTCAAAGCGCGCGAGATGCATCTGGCCGCAGCGCGCTACTTTGACGTCCCGCTGGAGCGCGTCTCGATTCCATTTGAAGGAAAAGAAATCATCGGCCACTTGCGCTTGCCGAAGAAAACCCCCGCGCCGCTCGTCCTGCATTGGGGCGGCATCGACAACTGGAAAGAAGAGCGTCATGGCTTCGCCGAACGGTTTGTCAAAGAAGGCTGGGGTTGTTTGGTACTGGACAGTCCGGGCACGGGCGAATGCCCGATGCTCGCCTCGCCCGAGGCGCATCGGATGCACGTCGCCGCTCTCGATTATTTCGTGAAGCGTCCCGAGGTCGACGCCGCGCGCATCGCCGTCGTCGGCGCCAGCTTTGGCGGCTATTGGGCGACCAAGCTGGCTCACGTCGAGCCCAAGCGGCTGCGCGCCGTCGTCAATTGGGGCGGCGGCGTGCACCATTTTTTCCAGCCGGAGTGGCAGGCAAAATCGCGCAATGCCGATTCGTATCTGTTCGATCTCATCGAAGCGCGGGCCAATCTTTTTGGCAAGAAAACGTTCGAAGAGCTAATCGAAGCGATGCCGCCGCTGTCTTTGAAAACGCAGGGGTGGCTGGACCGGCCGTGCGCCCCGCTCCTCCTCGTCAACGGCAAAGAGGACAGGCAGGTGCCGCTGGAGGATTTCCATCTCCTGCTGGAACACGGCGAGCCTAAAACCGTTCGCCTGTTTCCCGGCGGCCATATGGGGAACATTCCCCTGGTCTTCGAGACCGTCATCCCCTGGCTGCACGAAAAACTGGACGCGTACAAATGAGTCTTTACCAGCTACAAAAACTCCTCTACCAGGTCAACCGCGATCCGGCCCAGCGCGAGCGTTACCGTCAGGATCCCGCGGCTTTTCTTAAAGGTTATGAGCTCACGGAAGAAGAAGCGGCTGCGGTGTCGAAAGTGGATGTCCGCGCGCTCTACACGCTCGGCGTGCATCCGCTTCTGCTTCGCCCGTTCAGTTTACTTCATCGCGTGTCAAACGAAGACTACGCCAAGGCTCTCGCCGGATTGGAGTGAAACGATGTCCATCGTTTTTGCCTGCGCTGCAAGCCATGCGCCCGGGATGACCGCCTGGACCGAAGCGGCCCCCAAAGAACAGGCGGATAGATTTCTCGGCTGTTATCGAAAGCTCGGCGAGAGCCTTGCGCGCTCGAACCCCGATGTGCTGGTGGCGCTCACGGTCGAACACTGGGCGAATTTCTTTCTGAACCAGATGCCGACTTTTTGCATCGGCCGCGCCGGCCATTACGAAGGTCCGGTGGAAGAGTGGCTGAGGATCGCCAAAGCACGAGTAACGGGCGACGCCAAGCTGAGCGGCGAATTGCTCGATGCCTGTCTCGATGGCGGATTCGATCCGACGTTTTCCGATGAGCTGCTGTTCGATCACGCGACCATGCTGCCGCTCCATTTTCTCAATCCCGGTATGGCCGTTCCGGTCGTGCCGATCATCATCAACACGCTGACTCCCCCGATGCCGACGGTGAAGCGCTGCTATGCGCTCGGCGCGCTTGTTGGAAAAACCCTCGAGCAATCGGAAAAACGAGTCGCGCTCGTCGCCACCGGTGGTCTGTCTCACTGGCCGGGCGAAGCCCAACACGGAAAGATCAACACCGCTTTCGATAAGAATTTTCTCGACGCGTTGATTTCAGGCGACCACGCCAGGTTGACCGGCTACTCCCATCAAGAGATCAGCGCCGAGGCGGGTTCCGGCGGCCACGAGATCAGGACATGGATCGCGCTGGCCGGCGCCGTGCCCGATTGGCGAGCGACGTTGCTCGCCTATGAGCCGGTCGTGGCCTGGGCCACGGGCTGCGGGTTGATGGCGTTTAACCGCATATAACCGGGTAAGAGACCGGCATTTCTGCTCGCTTTTATGTCTCACCCTCACCTCAATCCTCTCCCGTCAAGGGAGAGGAAGTTGAGAAGTCGCTGAGTATGAAAACCACTATGCCTATGCGCTTCAGTCTTCACAGCGTCCACGGCGGCGTCAAAACCATCGACGAAATCCATGCGCGCGCCAAACGGGCCGAAGCGCTCGGGTATGACGGGATTTTTCTCGGCGAAAGCCATTTGAGCTCGATCGATTCGTTTCAGACGCTGGCAAGCTGCGCCATGCTTACCGAACGCCTCGCCCTGGGAATCGCCGTCACCAACATGGTGTTTCGCGATCCAACCGTGCTGGCGGGAGCCGCCGCGTCATTGAACGAAATTTCCAACGGCCGGGCGATTGTCGGCTTGGGCACGGGCGACGGACCCGTCTACACGCAAGGCCGGAAAGCCACGCCTCTGAAAGAATTCGAGGAGGGCGTGCGCTTGATCCGCACTCTAGTCAAAGGAGAGCCGGTCTCGTTTTCGACCGGCAAGGCGGGGATCGCCTTCAATCTCCGTCCCACTCCGATCTATGTCTCGGCGGAAGGACCGAACGGATTGCGGCTCGCCGGTCGCTCCGCCGACGGCGTCATCCTCGGCACCGGATTCGACCTTCGCGTGTTCGATTGGGCGCGACAAAGAATACGTGAAGGGACCGCCGAGGCAGGACGCAGGGAAGACGACGTTGCCGTCATTGCCGCCGGCATGCTCTGTGTCCGCGGCGACGGCAACGAAGCGCGGCGCATCGTGCGCAACCGGATCGCCAACCGTGCGCACCACAATTTTCGCTTCACGTTCGAAACCGTGCCTCCGAATGAGCTCGAAGGAGTCAAGAAATTCATGGCCGGCTTCGACGTCATGAAACCCATGGAAGAGCGTGTCGATCCGGATCTGGTCAACGACTATCTGGTCCATCGGTTCTCGATCGCGGGCACCGCGAATGAATGCATCGAAAGGATCGAAGAGCTGAGGGACGCGGGAGCTGAACACCTGATGCTGACGCCGGCGCGAAAGGTCTATACCGAGACCGTCGAGGCGTTCGCGACCAAGGTCATGCCTCACTTTAGAAAATAGGACAGGAAAATTTGCGAAGTAAAACCTAAGGAAAGGAATCCAACGATGAAGAAGTTTTTTCTCGCCGTGCTGCTTTTTTTCATCTGCAGTGCGAATCTTCACGCCCAGGCTGATTTCTACAAAGGTAAAACCATCAGAGTGGTGATCGGATACTCAGCGGGAGGCACCAACGATCTGTGGGCGCGCGCTATCGCGCGCTTTTGGAGCAAGTACATTCCGGGCAATCCCGATATAATCGTGCAAAATATGCCTGGCGCCGGCACGATGATTGCGGCCAATTACATTTACGGGGTCGGGAAATCCGACGGGCTTACCGTCGGGTTGATTTCGCCTGCTTTGTTTTTCAACCAGATCGGCGGCCAAAAAGAAGTCAAATTCGACTGGGCAAAATTTGCGTGGATCGGATCGCCTGAGGGAACCAGCGAAATGCTGTCGATGCGCTCCGACAGCCCTTTTAAAACTTTGGACGACATCCGCAAAGCGAGCGTGCCGCCCCGATGCGGCACCACCGGAGCCGGCACGCCCGGGCATTACTTCCCGCGACTCCTGGAAGAAGTTCTGGCAATGAAATTTAACCTCGTTACGGGTTATCCCGGAGCTTCCGAAATCGACCTTGCCATCGAGAAGGGAGAGGTCCAATGCCGTGCGGGCACCACGAGCGCCTTTTTCGGCCGGGAACCAGGCCGTACATGGGCCAAGACGGGATTTGTCCGCATACTTGTAATCGGAGGATCAAAGCGCGACTCGCGGGCGGGGGATGTACCGACAATCTGGGAGATGATGGAAAAATACAAAACACCGGACTCTGGGAAGCGCCTCACCACCGTCATTCTCTCGCCCGGTTTGTTTGGCCGACCTATAGTAGGCGGCCCCGGGGTTCCCGCCGATCGGGTCAAAATTCTTCGCGACGGCTTTTTGAAAGCGATGAAGGATCCGGAGCTTTTGGCCGAAGCAGAAAAGCGCGGCTGGGAACCGGATCCCGTAGGCGGCGACAAGCTCGAGGCTTTGGCGCGCGAAGTGGTTACGCAACCACCCGAGGTCATTGCGCGAATGAATGCGGTGTTGGGAAAATGAGCAAATGAATTAAAGCCCAGGTTTCGGGCGCGAAAACACGGGTCTAAGCACTTTTTTGACGTTAGATATCACGTTCGAGAATTAACAGGTTGCATAGGTCCGACGCGGTTGTGGTCCATACGCGTGTCAGATCGACGGTCAGAACTCTGCAACAAAATCTCTGCACCCTTGACCGACACGAGACAGCAGAACCTTCGTTATAGCTATAAACCGGGTAGCTATATCATACATCAACCACAGGTGGTAAGATTATCGGGTCACCCGAGGATCGTAGCGAGCCTTCCCGTGGTTCGTCACCTGAGTATTCGATAAGCCCGTCAGCACTGGACACGCTGAGTACAGCCTGCTGGGTATCGTGTGCTGAAAAACTCTGATTGCCGGCTGCTCAAGGACATCTTGGCAGCGAGGCGCCCGAAAACCCGATCGTTCGGCAGAGTTTCCCGGAGTGGAGTCGAAGGCTCGGGACGTCGGCAGCCGGCTAGCTGGAAAAATTCACTTCACCCAAGGTTCAGCAGAAGAGCATGGAGATTCGAATGACGTTGACCGTTGGCAATAAAGTTGTTTATCCGGGTCGGGGACCCTGTCTTATTGGTGCAGTCGTCCAAAAGATGGTTTCTGGAACGTCGGCGACGTTTTACCGATTATCCCTATTGGACGATAGCAAGGCCGCATTGTTCGTGCCGGTAGATAGCTTCCACGATCTACACATGCGGGCATTGCTGGACCGGTCTGAGATTCCCAAGCTGCTAGGCCACCTAAAGAGACGGCCCGGCGTGACTAGAGATTTTGGAATGGCCAAAAACTGGCGCCAGCGCAACCTGGACAATTTAAAACTATTCAACTCGGGATCCTTATTCGACCTCGCCGACATGGTCGAGTCACTGACTCAGCTGAGCGCTACCAAGACGCTAGCACCGCATGAACGGGAGACGCTCGATCGCGCGAGAAAGCTGCTGATATGCGAGATCTCGGAAGTGATGGACGAGAGCAAAACTACGGCAGAGGCACGAATTGACAGCGTGCTGCGACCCCGCAAGAAGAAGATGAACCATTCGCGAAACTGAAATCCACACTCGCGATCGGTCTGAACCAGGCCCGACCCTGTGACCCATCTTATTCCCCGACGCGCGCAAACACTTCAGCTAATCTCTCTTTTCTATGGTTCGGAGTTTTTAAATGAACTTCTGACACGCCGCGCTAGGTCGTGGTTCAATTAGAAGTGAACCCAGTTGTCGTAAGGGAGAAAGATTTCTCGCTCCGCTCGAAATAACACGTAGTGGAGGATTGTCATCTCGAACGAAGAGAGAGATCTTGACGAAACTGAACCACTACCCCGCGATACAGCGAGTTGACATCATACTGGCTATTCGGATACGCTCCGCCCAAATTTTTCGGGAGGAATCGCCCATGCAAAGTCTAACTTTGAAGTCACTCGTGGTTTGCGGCGTGCTGATGCTCGGCGCCTCGGCGACCGCGCAGCAAGCCGCGCCCACGCCGCCTCTGCCGCCAACGACAGCCTACGGTCCACCCATCACGCTCGAGCAGGCGAAAAAAGTCGCTGACGCCGCGATGGCGGAAGCCACCAAGCGCAACATGAAAATGTCAATCGCCATTGTCGAACCGTCCGGCGATCTCGTCTATTTCCAAAGAATGGACGGCACTCAATATGCCTCCATTCAGATCGCCCAGGACAAGGCGAAATCGGCGGCTCTGTTCCGTCGTTCGAGCAAGGACTTCTTGGACCGGGTCGCCAAAGGCGACATGTCCCCCTTCGCATTGCGCGGAGCGGTGGCGTCCGCGGGCGGGATTCCGATCGTCGTCGACGGCAAGATCATCGGCGCGATCGGCACGTCCGGCGGGGCGGACGACCCGGTGTCACAGGCCGGGGCTAACGCCCTCAAATAGCTTCGGCGATCACGTCGCCCGCAAAGTCCGCATCATGATCGCGTAGCGAAGCTCTTTAACCGGCGGAATCGAATGCTGCCAGCTCTCGCGCGAAGCTCCGCTCATTAGGTAAATAGAGCGCGGTTGTAGTTCGATCGATAATATCTGATCGCGTTGTGAGTTCTTCGAGCGGCCGCGGTTATATTGTCGAAATCTCATCCGGCATGCTGCGCCAAGAGAAATGCCAACCACAACGCCAAAATGCGGGACATCCCGGTGCCACCCAATCGGGGACCCAGTGGAATATTCAATGATGGACGCTTGAGCTAAACTTTTCGGATCAATGTTGAAGAGGGCTCCGGTGCGTGTCCGCACCGGTAAGAGAAAGAGCGGGAGGTCCGGAGCTGTTGTGATTTCGCGCGCTCCGAACTCGTACTGCCAGCCAAAACTAGCGGTTCGCCGCTTCCCGGTAAATTGATAATATTTAAACGGCGTAAGGTAAAGTTTCTGAATCTCCCGGATAAGCGCCTGCTCTTCGGCCTCCGAGACAAAGTTCGGGTTATAAATAAATCCATCGGGTAGCTTTGGCGAGACTTCAAAAAGGTCTCCGTTGACTCCGGGCATACCATTATAATGCCATGACTGAGGAAAAGTTTAATCGGCCCGCGAAGAATTTTGTGCCCCAGGCAAAGATACTACTCAAAGATGAATTCGACGCGCACTATCAAGAGAAGCGGCCTTCGTCCCATGCCTCCGCGCGACCTGACCCACGAATCAACCTCAGTTGGCTCGTTGATATTGGTTCGTCGACCTGCGTGATCCAGTTTCCCTCGAGATTAGGTCCGTTCGAGGCGCAGTGGAGGACCGATTTTCCTATTGACAAACCGTGACAAATTTGAACACTGAAGATGCCAGGAGGACATATGGGTAAAGTATACCAATCAGTCAGAGGAGTGGTGAAAGGGACTTTACAGCGCAGGAAACCCGATATCATGGTTTCCGCTCGGGCAACAGGTAATGGCGGCAGCTTAAATGATGCAATGGAGGAGCTTGAGAAAAGCTTTGTGGGCGGGATCGGTAGGTTAAAGGCGGCGCTTAGTGACGATCAAGCCCTGGTCGCCAGTGAGGCCCAACGGGCCCAGCAGGCTATCGAAGGTCTCAAGGCAAATGTCGCTGCGCTAGAGGCTAAGCTTAGAGAGACGGAGGACACCGTCCGCAGAAACGACGTTGCCAGCCAAAAAATGGAAGAAACTCTCAGCACCGAGATCCGTGATTTACAAAACGTGCTGAAGAAGAAAGAAGAAGCTCTGGAGAGCCGAGATTCCGAAGTAAACGACCTCAAGTCTGAAATGAATGTCCTGGTACAGCAGGTAGCCCAATTGGACTTGGCGATCCAGCAGGCAAAAGGCGAGGCGGAGAGTGAGGCCCAACAGGCCGAGCAGGTTATCGAAGGTCTCAAGGCAAACGTCGCTGCGCTCGAGGCTAAGCTTGGAGAGACGGAGGACACCGTCCACAGAAAAGAGGTTGCCAGCCAAGAAATGGAAGAAACTCTCAGCACCGAGATCCGTGATTTACAAAGTGTGCTGAAGAAGAAAGAAAAAGCTCTGGAGAGCCGAGATTCCGAAGTAAACGACCTCAAGTCTAAAATGAATCTCCTGGTAGAACAGGTAACCCACTTGGAGTTGGCGATCCAGCAGGCAAAAGGCGAGGCGGAGAGCGAGGCCCAACAGGCCGAGCAGGTTATCGATGGTCTTAGGGCAAACGTCGCTGCCCTCGAGGCTAAGCTTGAAGAGACGGAGGGCACCGTCCGCAGAAAAGACGTTGCCAGCCAAAAAATGGAAGAAACTCTCAGCACCGAGATCCGCGATTTACAACGTGTGCTGAAGAAGAAAGAAGAAACTCTGGAGAGTCGAGATTCCGAAGTACACGATCTCAAGTCCAAAATGAATCTCCTGGTAGATCAGCTAACCCACTTGGAGTTGGCGACCCAGCAGGCAAAAGGAGAGGCGGCGAGCGAGGCTCAACGGGCCGAGCAGGTTATCGAAGGTCTCAAGGCAAAGATCGCTACGCTGGAAGCCCAGCTTACGATCGCGGCGCTGGAAGCCCAGCTTACGCAGACAGAGGAGATCGTCGGCGGAACGGACTCGACCATCAAAGAGCTGGACCCAGACCGTGATGGGGAGGTCATCGATCTCAACGCCGAACTAGAACCCCAACCGAATGGCAGGAAGGAAACTGCGGGAGTGACGTCCATCGCAACAAAAGCCGCTCGCAAAACCGTGCCGCAGGACGCTTTTGACCGTATGATCGCTGGGTTCAGCGAGCTCGCCAACGTCATGCGCAGCATAGCATCCCTGATTGTCCGTGATCACGTGAGGGCCCTCGGCGAGTCCATGGAAGAATTTCCGCAGGCGCGGTTCGCAGAACTCCTCGAGTCTCTCAGCGGACAGATATCCGACGACAGGCTGAAAGCCGCTTTTCGCGAGCGATTTCGCCAAGTGTAAACTCCGGTCTTGTTCGAGCCACTTTTTGTTTTCTCAAGATAACGTCGGGAAGCGCTCGGTTAGAAAACGGTGTTGCCGCCTCGGCAACTCCTGGACCGCCGTGAGGCAATCGCTGAATCAGTAGCTTGAGCTTGCACCGGTCCGATCCGGCGCTGGCATACAAGTGTGGCTATGTGCGTACTTCGGGTTCTTTGACCCAGCTCGCCTGATCGCCTCGGCCTACACGATGAACCCGTAGAGTTTGCCGGCGTTCTCGCAGACGATTTTGTGGCGCACCTCCGCGGGCAGATGGCCCAGCTCGCGCTCGATGAACTCGCTCGAGTCGGGCCATACTCCGTCCGGGTGGGGGAAGTCCGATCCCCACATGATGGTATCGTGCCCTAGATCGTCGAGCAGCTTGATGCCGATGCGATCGCTCTGGTAGGTCGCCCGGCACTGCCGACGCCAGTACTCGCTCGGCCGCAGGGTGAGGCTCAGGTCCTTGAACTGGTCTTCCCACTCCGCGTCCATGCGGTCCAGGACGTAGGGGATCCAGCCGATCCCGCTCTCGCCAATGACGATCTTGACGTTGCGGTAACGCTCGAGCACGCCGGCGAAGATCACCGACATCAGCGTCGTGGCCATGTAGATTTGGAAGCTGGAGATGTGGACCGCGTGCTCCACTCGCGCTAGCTCGGGCGGCAGCTTCTCGAGGTCCGGCCGCCGCTCCCCCACGGTGTGGAAATGCACCGGTAAGGCGGCCTCGTTGGCGACTTCCCAGACCGGATTCCATTGGGGGTCCCAGAGCGGCACGATGTCGTGCGAGTTGGCGATTTCGAGACCGCGCACGCCGCCGCGCTTGATCACGCGCCTCATCTCTTCCACGGCGGCCTCGACGGGGGCGTTGGGGATGCAGGCGAGACCCGCGTAGCGGTCGGGCTGCGCATCGCAGAAGCCGGCGAGCCACTCGTTATAGATCCGCACCAGTTCGACGGCGGCCTCGGCGTCATTGAGCCGCCGGGTGGCGCCGAGGATGCCATAGAGCACCTCGGCCTGCACGCCGTCTCGCTCCTGGTCCTTCAAGCGCAACGCCGGGTCGGTGAGTCTCCGGATGCCGCGCTTGCCGTCCTCGTAGAGACCGGTCGCGGCCATACGATCGGAGCGGTGGATCTGGCCGGGGACGTACTCGCGCCCGGCCGATCCCATGCCGTTCACGAGCCCGAGCTTCGCGCCCTTCTTCGTCACCCACACCGGCCCCTTGGGGCCATCTGTGACGTAGGGCATGCGGTCCTTCATCGCCGCCGCGGCGTTTGAGGTGAAGAGGTCGGGCGGCAGCCAGCAGAGATCGACGTGGCAGTCGGCAGAGATTCGGGTGTAGCGCATGGCGGTCCTCCGAACACGAGTTCAAAGTTCAAACGTTCAAAGTTCAAAGTCCGAAAACGAGTTAAGACGTTGAACCCCGGAACATTGAACCTTGAACAGGATGTCATATACCATAGAGGCGAGCACAGTTGTCCCACAGAATCTTGCGCTTGCTCGCCTCGCTAACACCGTCAAGTTGCAAAAACGTTTCGATGGCGCGTGGATAGGCCGAGTCGTCGTGCGGCCAATCGGTAGAAATGACGATGTTCTCATCACCGATGGCCTCAATGGTGTAGCGCACGACCGCCTCATCTGGATCAACCGACACATAGCAGTGGCGTCGAAAATATTCGCTGGGAGGCATTTTTAACGGGAATCGTTCAGCGTCGCCGAACTTCTCGACGCGCTCGTCTAAACACCATAGCCACCACGGCACCCAACTACAGCTCCCTTCCAGAAACGCTGCGGTCAATCCCGGAAAACGTTCGAAAACTCCGCCCGTCAATATACTCCCCAATGCCAGCATCATCTCCACTGGATGGCCCACGGCGTGCGCCATAGCGAAGTTATCGAGGTAACGCCGTCCCAAATGCTCTTGGTAGGCCATCTGGATTCCATGAAAGGCAACGGGTACGTGCAGCCGTTCCGCCTCGGCCCAGAGAGGATCGTAATAGCGGTCGTACCACGGCCGCCCATTGACCTGCTGGTTGGGCAATACCAGAGCCACTGCTCCTAATTCCTCGACGCTACGCCGCGCCTCTGCCGACGCAAGCTTTACGTCATGCACCGCTAAGAGCGCGGCGGGTTTCAGCCGCGCGCGGTTGATGCTGCAGAAGTCGGCGAGCCAGTTGTTAAAGGCACGGCAGACCGCGGCCGTAAGTTCTGCATCCAAGCCATCCACCGCAACGACATGGGCGGCGCGTGTGCGAAACACGATCGAGACGTCGATACCTTCAACGTCCATGGCGTGCAGCATCGCTTCCGGGTCCTCGCCGCGGCGATCCTCTTCAGAGCCGACCTCGCGGCCAAGCTCCTGGTGGCGGTCGTGTGATTTCTGCCGGCGTACTTTGGCCAGGCGCTGCCGTTCCGGGCGATCGATGTAGGCAGGAAACAGCTTGCCCTCAAAACGCCAGACGCCCGGATTTGAGCCGTCCGCGATACTGGTAAACTGCGGGGCGCGCTCTCTGAACTGTGGCTCGATATATCTGGCCCATAGATCATGCGGCTCCCGCACATGAATGTCACTGTCCATGACCTTAAAGCCCTGCTTCACTGCGTGCCAGCCTTTCTTCCCCTGCCGGGGAAACACGGCCCCTGCCTGGATCTCCGTTATCCATCACCAGGTTCGGCATCCATTATACTGTCCCGGCAAACCAGTGGAACGACCGAATGGAGCAAGCGGTTGAACTGCTTGAACGGTTGAACGTCCTCTGACTACTGCCTGTTGCCTAATGCCTCATGCCTCGTGCCTACTTCGACTCCAGCAACTGTTTAACTCGATTCACGATGGCGGGCTCGATTTCATACAAGCCGTTCACCATCTTTTCTATGCCGGGTCCATCGACCGGGTCGATCTCGAGCTTCGCCTTTTCTGCCTCAGCCAGAAACTGAGAATCTTTCAGAGTACTGATGAAGGCTTTCTGCAGTACTCGCACGCGCTGTTCGGGCACTTGTGGCGGGAGAGAATAGAGTCTTTGTTTGCCGTAAAGCTCGCTCGCTATCCGGAGGAGTTTTTTCCCTTCCTCGGTCTTGGCGTACTCGACTGCGAGAGGGACACCCTTCAGCTCGGGATGAGGTTCGGACATCGTCTGGAGCACAACATGAACCTGTCGTGCCCGCAGGGCGTTGGCCCAAGTCACCTTCGCCGATTGCCAGCCAAAGGAGCAGGTCCCGTCGACTTCCCCTGTTTCCGCTGCAACCCTGATATCGGCGGTCCCCTTGTAGCCCTCGATGAGCTGCAGGGGAAAATCCGTGGCGGCGGCGAGGAGCTTGGTATCATCGGTTCCGCTGGTGCCGGGGCCAATCGCCCCCAGCTTGACCCGTGTTTTAGCCTTGCGCCACTCCTCTGCCGTCTTTATCCCGCTGCGATCGGTCAAGATGCACACGAGGGAATCCGACGTCGGCATGCCGAGCCAGCCAAACTTGCGCCCGTCAAATTGCACCGCAGGGTTCCCCATCATGTGCTGTAGAATAAGCGGGCCGGACCAATGCCCGATGAATGTTCCGTCGCGAGGAGCGCTGTTAAAGATGTAGTTTGCCGCGATCAGCATAGCCGCTCCAGGCATATTTTGGACGACCGTGGAGGGTTTGCCGGGAACGAATTGAGAGAGGTGGCGCGCGATAAGCCTGGTGTAGGTATCATAGCCTCCACCGGCGGAACCACCGACGACGAAATGGATGGTTTTGCCCTTGTAGAACTCCTCGACCGAGGCAGCAGGCGCCGACGTGACCAGCAATACCGAGATAAAGATAGGGAGTAAAAATACGCCGAGTGCTTTGGCCATGAGCCACCTCCTGGTCATTTGGCTGTCCTGGCGGAGGCTAAGTTGCCCGCGTGGTCATGTCAAGCGGTCGTATGGCGCCGTGTATGATCTAACCGAGAAGATTCGTTGCGTCCGCTGCCAGCCATGGATCGCTAATTAGACCCTGGATTTTTTATCCCGTTGTACATTTAAATTTATCCGAGGAGGGATAAAATTAAATCGCGGGCATAGATCTAACGTAAAAAAGTCATAGGATGCGCAAGTAGCCGCGTTTTTTTGAAAAATGCTAACATGTCATTACGCACAAGATGGATCATTGCGATCTTGATTAAGGTGCCACTGATCTTTATTCTCACGACCGGTTTCGTCGCAGGGATGGCGCTGATGGTCCGGAATATTTCACTCGGAATTTCCATTGCCGGAGCTATCATCATGGTGACATTTTGCGCATTCACAATAAAAATATTTGCAAGCCTTGCAAAGCTTGTCGAGGATACAACTAAAAAACGAGGTCAAAACAGTTCGTAGGGGGAGACCAACCACACCCTAGCCCTCCCCTTCGTAAGTCTCGTCTCAGAGTCACGAGATTCATGCGGGTCAACGAACTACTCATAGCGCCCGGCTTGTCCGGGAGCCGGCTTTTCTCGCACAATGCCGCGGCCGATCAGCGTGCGTTCGATCTTTGCATCATAAAGCTTCATCAATTGAGCCCGGACCGGATCGCCTTCGATCACTCCCAGACCATGCGCGATGGCCTGCAGCGTGGCCATCCGTTCCGGTCTGCTCTGGGCGCGCAACTGAAATGTCGAAAGGTTCGGCTTGCTGATCTTCACCCTGGGCAGCTCTTTTAACTCTGGATGACGGGAAAGAATCTTCTTCGCCTGTCGCCAGGTGCCGTCGGGAACGATCAGCTGGATAGGTCTTCGCTCTTGGGTCACCAGTGCCCTATCCAATTCGACGGCATCGGCGCAGGGAAAAAACAAAAACGTCCGATAGTGAGGGCTTAAGAGCTCTTGCAAATCGAGAGCTTCTCTTCCTTTACCGCGTATCCGCATTTCACTGTTCACCAATGCTCTGAGCGCGAGCAGACCGGTATTGCTGTTGCGCGACAATTCTCTGTGATGAATGATCAGCGCAATTTTCGTCTTCAATTCGATTCTCGGCACCGCGTCGCACAGGCACAGAGTGCGCGACGCAGCACATAGGGGACATGGCTCTCTTACCTTGCGCTGAGGAGTCAACTTAGGGCCCTACCCTGCGAGACTTCGAGGTCTTCAACGATAAACACTTTCCTGACCCTTTAGTTCCCCTTGGCAGAGGGAAGCGAAAGTGTCAATATCTGGCACGATCAAAGGGCCTTGGCCCCGAGTCATAGCCCGGACAGCCACGCATTACTCGAGTCCGACGTGGGTGGCTGACCCTTCGCCATGCGGAACTCCCATCCGCACACTACCCGCCGGTTCATCCCGGCGCACAAGGAGAGTAAGCATGAAAAAGCAGGACGCACGAAAAAATTCGCATAGACGCAAGAGACAAAAGAGGCGCCTTGCTATGAGGAAGTACATAGCGGAGAAGAAATCAAAGACCGTGATACCGTGAAAATCGAAGACCCCGGAATGTCGTCCCGTACGCGACACCAACGAGCTCACCGTCGCAATGTCTCGACCCAAACACTTCGCCACATCCTGGCAACGACTCGCCGAAAACATCTGCTGTCCATAGGAATGACCTCTTTCAGATGATCTGTGTTTGCGGCCGTGCGTCTCATCACGAATCTAGCCCACTTTTCGCTCCATCGTTTTTTTACCGCTGACAATCTTATATCGATGGTTTCGCACCTATACCTGCCGCGGCCCAATGCGTTTGGCCAAGTCGGCGGGAGAGGCCATGGCCAGGGACAGCGGCACCATGAGGGCGCTGATAACGATGAGGCCCCAGATGGCGACGGAGTAGTTCCCGTTCAGGTCGAAGATGATGCCCATGACCAACGGGCCGATGACTCCCGCCGCAATGGGAGCCCCTTGCAGGAGGCCCAGGACTCCTCCGATGGCCCGGGTGCCGAACATAATGCTGCCCACGGTGCCACGCATGGGAACGAGGCAGCCGAAGCTGACGCCGAACATCAGCGCGAAGGGCAGTGTGGCCGAGACCGTATTGACGTCCACCACCTGGAGGTACAACAGGGAAAAGCCCATCATTGCGGCGACGACTGCCAGAACGAGGCGATAGTCGATCCTGTCCAGCAGATAGCCGCCGCCGACGCGTCCAATGCCGCTGATGATGAAAACCATGGACACGACCACGGCCGCCCAGGCCGCTGTAAGTCCGATGTCTTGCTGGAAGTAGGGAATCATGTGGACTTGGAAGGCGGAGTTTACGGTGAAGGTACCCGACAAGTAGCTCGTGAACAGCCAGAACTCCTTGGTGCGGAGCACCGCGTGGAGCGTGAGCCCGATATCCGGCCGGCGGGGCGATGGGCCGGTAGGGCGTTCTGTGGAGGCGCCCTCCTCCGGCGGATCGCCGTCAGGGCGCCAACCGTAGGGCTCCGGCCGGTCGCGCACCAGCAGGCTGAGCAGCGTGACGCCGACCAAGATTAAAATGCCGTAGCCGATCAGGACGACGCGCCAACCATACGCCTCCTCGATCTGCGCATTCAGTATGACGATGGGCGAGCCGAAGATGGGACCCGTTACCGCAAGCCCCATGGCCAGGCCGCGGTTGCGACGGAACCACCGCGAGATGATCACGGGCCAGGTGACCGCGTGGCTGACGCCGGATGCTCCCAGGGAAATGACCACGATGAAGAGAAAAAACGCGACGATGCCGTTGGTGGAGCCGAGGCCGATGAAGCCGACGCCTGAGATGACGGCGCTCCAGAAAATCAATTTGCGCGCGCTGAAGCGGTCCAGCAGGAAGCCGATAGCGGGACTGACAATGCCGGACTCCAACTGGCGCAGCGACATGGCGGCTGAAATGACCCAACGGTCCCAGCCGAAGCTGCGTTCTATAGGGATGATGAGAACGCCGAAGCCTTGGAAATAGGCGGCGGAGAAGATCGTGTTAGCCGCTATGCTCGCGGCGACCATATACCAGCCGAAAAAAATCCGCCGCCGCTTTTTCCTTGATTTCTCAGTGGTGTGGGTATCGGTCAAGCCGGGCTCCATGGGTTCGGGGCCAGGCTTTCTATTCTAAAAACTTTGAACATTGAACCTTGAACCGCGTCAGCCAAGTTCTTATGCTGGTCCGACCCGGCAAAGATCCGGGCGACGAGCTACTTTGAACTTTGAAGGTTGCAGTGCCGTCACGCGGCCAACGACTGGAACCCTGGAACGGCTGGAACCGGGTTAGCGCAACGTCTTGACGAAGCACAGCGATTGAAAGGCTTGAACGACTTGAAGACGCTCCGGCAAGTCATAACGGTCAACGGCTGGAACCTTTGGAATGCTGAAACGAAGCGAATCCGTCCTTGAACTTTGAACTTTTGAACCATTGAACCACCGTTATTATCGTCCTGCGGGATTGACCTCCGCCTTCAGCGCCTCGAGACAATCGATGCCGTCCGGCAGCACTCGCTCTACGGCGCGGATCGAATAGTAGCTTGCACCGATGGCCGGCGGATCGCCGCCCTCGCGCACCGTTTTTGCGGCCTGCAGTAGTAGGCGGCGAGCGGCGACGATGGCCTTATCGGTGCTTCCAAGGCGCTCCCGGCTTCGGTCGACAATCGGCCCCATGCTTTCCTGGATCGCATGGTCCTGAGTGGTAATGCCTTCGATCCCGGTATAGGTCTCGGTCTTTTGGACTTGCCGATCGATCAGCCAGTCGTTGTCCCTGTTTCGCAGTTTGCGAAAATCGGCCTTCAGCTCTTCGGGTGCGCTGCCGATGTGACGCCCCAACTGTTCGCTGTCCGCCTCCGTCAGCGGTTGATCGGCAAACGTGTACGTCCAGTTGTAGACCATGCAGTTCTCATCGTCCATCGGGACGAACATGTGGCCGCGGACCGTCGGCTTTTTCAATTTTGCCGCGCTGCCGCTGTGGGCGATCTGAGACGGAAAAAACTGATGAAAAGGCATCACGTACTGGTAGGCGCGCACGTAGTTCTCCCGCCCGGGCAAAGCTCGGGTTGCCGTGTACATGAATCCGTAGTCGGTTAGATGGACATCCAGTCGCGGCGCCTGGGAGTTCTCCCAATACCCCCTGAGGCCGGCCCTGGTGGTCTTGTCCGTCAAGGCGCGGTGCAGGAACGCGGCATGCGCGTTGTCGATGGCCCCTTCGAGAGCTTGCAGCCAATTGCACTCCTGCCACATCTTCGACAAGTGGCGGTAATTCTCCGGCACTTGCGTCCATTCAAATTTGGGCAAAGGCGGAACCTTCTCCGGCGGGCCCATGTAGGCCCAGATCATCCCCCCCACCTCCGCGGTTGGATACGCCTTCAGCCGAACCGTGTGCTTGAAATTCGTTTCCTCCGGTTCGTTCGGCATATCCAGGCAGATGCCTTTCGTGTCGTACTTCCAGCCATGATAGACACAGCGCAATCCACCCTCTTCGTTGCGGCCCAAGAAGAGCGAGGCCCTCCGATGCGCGCAGAATTCATCAATCAACCCGACTCGCCCCTCCGAGTCGCGAAAGGCCACCAGTTTCTCGCCGAGCAGCTTGACGCGAATGGGCGGACAATCGGGCTGCGGCAGTTCCCAGGCGAGCGCCGCGGGCATCCAGTATCGCCGCATCACCTCGCCCATGGGAGTGCCGGCTCCGGTTCTGGTGACGAGGTCATTTTCTTCGGGGCTTAACATATGTTTCCTTTCGTTCGCTCACGGCGCCGGTTTCCAACCCTGGGCTTTGAGCTCGGCGTTGATGTTGTGGACCAGCGAAAATCTAAAAACCTTGTCCGCCGAAACTGATTCCTTCATGCCGAGGGATTTGCGCGTGTCGTCGATCACCCTTCTCTGGGTTTCTTCGTTGATGCTCCCGTCTATGACCATACCGGGCAAAGCGGCATCGTAGATCCTCGTTGCGGCGTCTTCCTTGATTTTCAGCGTGCGGGCCAGAATCGGAATGGTGCCGGAGCGATTGTTTCTGGCGTAAAGGTGGCCTTTCACGGCTGCGCGAACCAGTTTTTCCACCGGCCCGGCATCGGAAGATTCACGAACGACGATGCTGCCGGTGAGCGATGCGATGTCTTGCTTCACGAAGTTCACGAGTTCGCGGAAGCCCGCCTCTTCGGCGCTGAAGTTGAGCGGGAACGTAAACAAGGTGGCGTCAATCGCTCCGCTGGTCAGGGCGGCGAAGCGGCCCGGCGGCGGCCCGATGGCCAGAATCGGCACGTCGCGGCCTGCTTCGAGACCGTTTTTTTCCAACACCCAGCGAAGAAGAGATTCCAAGGTCCCGCCCAAGCCGTCGACGGCTACTTTTCTGCCTTTGAGGTCTTTCACAGTGCGGATGTCAGGCTTTGCATAAAGCCAGTGGGTGGGTTTATCGAAACTGATGAAAACCATTCGCAGGGGAGCGCCGCGAAAGATCGGCGGGAGGGCGGATCCGCCAACCGTGCTCGCGTCGACATCCCCGGCAATCAGCGCTCGAATACCGATGGCGCCGCTCATCAGGATCACCTCCACATCCAGACCTTCTTCCTGGAAGTAACCCTTTTCCTTGGCGGCGTAGAACGCTATATGCGACAAGCCGTGCACGGGAACGGATAGTCTAA
>DASTOD010000506.1:0-2431 GCA_035762645.1 Binatia bacterium
CACGCTCGGCGGAATCGTGAGGCCGATCTGCTTGTTTCTGGGCCAACCTAAGAGCGTCCCAGACAGCCCGGCGCCTAGTAACGCAGCCGCAATACCGTGGGGCTCGCTTCGCTCTTTGGAATGAGCACGAACAAGTTGTCGTATTCATGAAGTTCAATCGCGACCTCGCCAGGGTGGCCAAGTGCCTTGAGCAAACGGGGAAGAGCCAGATGATGGCTCACAACCAATATACGGTCGTGGTCACGATGGTTGCGAAGTTGCGCAACGAGGCCGTCGAGGTCTCGGAGTGCCAACCGCTTGCTCGCAATATTCAGCAACTTCTCACTAGGTTCCGCCGTTTGTATCGCGCGCTTCCGCTCGGTTGTGTAGATCACATTAATACCGACATCCTTCAAAACGGAAGCCAGCGTCTGAGCTCGCTTCTTCCCTGCCTCGGTCAGCTCCGGATCATCGGCGTCGGTCGATTGTTCAGCGTGCCGAACGAGAAAGATAACTTGTTGCGCTTCGGATACCGAAACCCACGCCATTAAGACAATCATTAGCACGAGCATCATTTTTGCACGGATTATTTTCTTCATAGTTATCGCTCTGAATCTACTTAATCACCCTGTCTGCCCGCGCAAGTATTCCGGGCGGAATGTTTAGGCCGATTTTCTTTGCCGCCTTCAGATTGACAACCAGCTCGAACTGCAACGGTTGTTGAACAGGCAACTCAGCAGGTTTGATGCCCTTCATGATCTTATCCACGTAAGTGGCAGCGTGATGGAACAAGTCAGCAAAATTGGCTCCATAGGCAATGAGACCGCCGGCCTCAACAAACTCCCTCGACCCGTACATCGCCGGAAGACGATGTTTGATCGCGAGATCGATGATGAGGCCTCGGTGACGAGCATTGACAGGAGTCTCGGGCGCATAGAGCGCCGTCACGCGCTCCCGGATCAGGGTTGCGAATGTACTCTCGAATTCTTCGGGAGTCGCTGTCTCCGATGATAGAATGAGAGTGAGGCCTAATGCCCTTGCCGCCTCTTTTATCGGTGCAGGATCCAGCCGGCTGGCCGAGTCTAGCACCACGCCCACACGCGAAATCTTGGGAACGGTTTCTTTGAGCAGCTCTAAACGTTTGCCTTCCAGCTCGCGGCCTGTTGAATCGGACAGCCCGGTTACATTCCCACCTGGACGGGCCAGGCTAGCAACCAACTCAAAGGCCACGGGATCCATAGCGCCCACCATTACGATGGGAATCGTCCGGGTTACATCCTTTGCCGCGCGGACGGCTGACAAGCCCGACGCGACGATGATGTCCGCTTTGAGTTTGACCAGATCGGCCGCAAGGCCGGGGAGCCGTTTATAGTCTCCCTTAGCGTAGCGGATTTCCAAGACGATATTCTGGCCCTCCACGTAACCAAGCTCACGGAGTCTTTGCCGGAATGAGGCAAAGGGAGATGCGGGCAGAGAAGGATCAGGCGGAAAACCCGAGGCTAAGAAACCGATCCGGTAAACTTTGACCGCTTGCTGCGCCTCGGCTGGAAAGCAAAGTGCTGAGAGCAGAGCGCAAAGGGTAAGCTGAAATGCTTTCTTCATTGCGCACCTCGTTTCGAGCGTTATTTATCACGCGGATAGCAATAAAGAAAAGTGTAATTTACGGCAGAAGGCAACAACGTTTCGTCGCGGGAAAAGTCGAGATTTAGCGTGAAATTGAATTGATCGGATAGGCGCTTCGATTTGATAGCGGGTTAAGCCCCTCAGACTCCGAGTTCGCGCATGAAATGCCAACTACGGCAGCAAGGCGAAACGATCCCTTTCCGGGATTTGGGTCACGTCACCATCGGAATTGCAGGTGACCGTGACAACACGATCACCGGGTGCGGACCCCGGAAGTCGGCCGTGCAGACCCTTGCCGCGTTGGATCATGGAGCGTCGTTTATACGACCTGCGGCGTTACGCAGCGCTACCCCGTGAATCGTCTGTTGACGAGGCTCGTCTTCCAGAAGGTTCCGGATCGTTTCATCGTCCAGTTCTGGAACAAGGACAGAGGTGGTGTTGTTGCGCGGATCGATCGCACGCGGCGGACTGTTCTTTTGGGTGTCCAGAGCCTTTTGTTGTTGGGGGTCAGTTGGATACTCACGGTCAGAACATTGTGCTCGCCTAGAGGGACACACTCAATCAAATAGATACAGCTCTGGCAGGCCAACAGCCAAGGCCGCAGGCAAGGGCCGCGCGCCTTGCGACCGGGGCCGAAGTATCTGTCTCAAGCTGCACGTTAGACAACCTTCTGATCAAACACTGAGTCCAAAGCGATTACGCAGAACGGACAACGCCGAATCTTAGGGAAACCGAGAAGGGGCCGCTCCAGTAGGTTGCGGTGTATCCAATCGCTTCGCGGCAAGCCGGACACCGAAGAACAAAAAGCAGTACAAGGTACCGGCGAAAA
>DASTOD010000507.1:0-3894 GCA_035762645.1 Binatia bacterium
GCGCGCTGGAACTGGTGCATGCACGGCTGACGGTGGGCACACCGCGGCGTTGAACAGAATTACTCGGGCTAAAGTGTACGTCAACCGCAATATCGCATTACAATTCCTTCTCCCGCCTCGGGGGAAGGTCAGGATGGGGGCACTTGAGCAGAGCGATTAATCGAGCCCGAGAACTGAGAAATAATCTCACCGACGCTGAGCGAACTCTCTGGCGACACCTTCGCTTGCGCCAACTCGGTGGGCATAAATTTCGTAGGCAACGACCGGTCGGACCGTATATCGTTGACTTCGTCTGTTTAGAAAAACGACTGGCGGTCGAGGTCGATGGTGGACAGCATAACGAGCGGAAACCTTACGAGGACAAACGCAGTGCTTGGTTACGCTCTGAAGGTTTTACGGTTCTGAGATTTTGGGATCACGAGATTCTAACGCAAATCGATAATGTTAAAGAGTCTATTTGGCACGCGTTGAGCACTGCCCCCTCTTTGATTCTCCCCCGAAACGGGGGCGAAGAAAACTGAAGCCACAAGGGCATCAAGAAGGGCGTTCGGAGAATGGGAACAATGCCCAAGTTCACCTCCAACATCATCGAAGTCGAAGATACCTTGGAGGCGGCGAACGATTGGTTTTGCCGCGAAAAGCTGAGCGATGGCTTGCCCCTCGTGCCGCCCACGCCGGAGCGCGTGGGCACGATGCTTGAAAGCACTCATCGCGATTCGCAAGAGGTGATCGGATTGATCCCGCCGAAATGGGCGCCCGCGACCGTTGAGAAAATCGCGATCAACGCGGTGATGGCCGGCTGTTTGCCGGAGTATCTGCCGGTAGTGATTGCCGCCGTGGCGGCGATTTGCGAACCGCGATTCAACCTCTACGGTGTTCAAGCCACGAGCGGCTATGTAGGTCCGGCGCTTCTTCTGAATGGGCCGATCAGAAAACGACTCGAAGTCAATTGCGATGCCGGCGTTTTCGGGCCGGGTTATCGCGCTAACGCAACGATCGGACGGGCCATCCGGCTGATCCTGATAACGGTCGGGGGAGGCTTTCCCGGCGCGACCGACCGTTCCACTTTCGGCTGGCCGGGCAAGTACACGATGTGCTTTGGCGAAAACGAGGAGAAAAGCTCCTGGGAGCCTTATCACGTCGAGATGGGCTTCAAACTGGAGGAGAGCACCGTGACGGCGTGCGGCATCAACGGGTTTCTGCCTCTGCACACAGCGGGAAATCGCGGCGAGCAAGCCCTTTCATCGCTGGCCGAAGTGATCGCTATGCACCACGGCGTGAGCCACCTGGATGTCGGTAGTTTCGGTGGCGGAACTCCGCTCGTGGCGCTGGGAATCGAAGATGCGGAAATCATGGCGCGAGACGGCATTACCAAGGCCGAGGTCAAACAGTATCTCTGGGAACACGCGTCGTTGCCGTTTGCCAGGATTCCGGCGCGGCGGAAAGGCCACAAGAGCGATGAGGAGCTGTTGAAGGAATCGCCCAATGTCACCCCCGACGGCATCGTTCATCTCTCCACGAAGCCCGAGGATATCATGGTCGTCGTCCTGGGCGGTAAACACCGGCACTCGGTTTTTCTTCCGATGTGGACTGGGCGGAATACGCTTTCGGTCATCAAGGCGATTGCAGGAGGAAGTCCATGAAGAAGTCAATGGTGAAGGTTAGACTCAGCTTGACCGCGTTTCTCTTGGCTCTGCTCGTAGTGCTCCCTTGCTCGGCGCAGGAAAAAGTTCGTTTTCCCATCGGCGAGTCCTCAAAGACCCTCAGCTACGGACCTCTATGGATCGCAAAAAAACAGGGCTTCTTCGACCAGCAGGGGCTGGAGGTGCCGATTGTGACGATGCGCGGCACGCCGCTTACGCTACAGGCGCTGACGGCGGAGTCGATCTATATCTCCAGCGCAACCACCGATGGAATGATCGCGGCCGTTGAGCGAGGGGCGGACCTGGCGATGATCGGCGGTCTCCTCAATAATCTCGGCTTGAGCATGATCGGCGGCAAGCCGTATAAAACCTATCGCGATCTTCGCGGCACGACCATTGGCACGCAGACGCTGACGGCCGGGACCGGTTTCGCGTTGCGTCTCGTCATGAAGGCTCACGGTCTCGAGTTTCCGCGAGACTACAATCTTTTGCATATCGGCAGCGCGCCGGACCGCTACACGGCGCTGCAATCGGGGCAGATCTCCGCCGCGCCCGTGGGTGTTCCCTTGGATGTCACCGCGAAGCAGCAGGGCTTCAACGTCATCGGTTATTTCGCCGATGACCTGCCCAACTATCAATTCAACGTCTATGGAGTGAAACGCTCATGGGCGGAAACGAATCGGCCGCTGGTCGTTCGTTTCATGAAGGCTATGGTGCTGGCGACGCGATGGTTGATGGACAACCCAGAGCCTGCATGCAATTACCTGTCGAAAGAAATGGCGATCAACCCAGACCACTGCCGCCTGGGGTGGGAGTACAATGTGAAGAAACGCATCTGGGATCGCAACGCCGATCTGAACGTGGAGGGCGTGAGGACGATGATCGGTATTTATGCCGAGCAAAATAGTCTCAAAGCGCCGCTGCCGCAGCCGTCGAAGTACATCGACCACAGTTACCTTAAACAGGCGTTGGCGGAATTGGCCAAGAAATAGCTCCAATCCTACATCCGATGATGTCAGTGTGCGGATTAAGCGTGCTTGGCGCCTTGGCGCGCGAGTAAAAATGAACCCGCTAAACCTTATCTCTTGCGAAGACGCAAAGTCCGCCAAGAACGATGAAAGGTGGAATTACGAATGAAGCCCGTATGGCCAGTCCATTTGATCGCCGGCGTTACCGTCGCTCTGATGGCTACCCACGTTTACGCCCAGGACCAAATCAGAATGGGACTCAGCTCGGTCAGCGCCCTCCATAGCGCCGTCTGGATCGCCGAACAAAAGGGATTGTTTCGCAAGCATGGAGTAGAGGCCGAGGTCATCGTCACGGGCCAAGGCGGCGTTGCAGGCATCAGCGCGCTACTCGCGAACGATATCCAGATGGTCAGCTCGGCGGGAGATGCGCTGGTCAACGCGGCACTGCACGGCGGCGAAACCGTGATGATTGCCGGTGTCGTCAACAAGGGTCTGCAAAGAATTATGGTCAGGCCCGAAATCAAGACCGCCGCGGATCTCAAAGGCAAAAGGATCGGCGTCACGCGCATCGGCGCGGTGTCACATTCAGTTCTGCTGATGATTCTAAGGCGATGGAACATGGCCCCAACAGACGTTCAGGTCATGCAAGTCGGCTCCTCGCCCAACATGCTCGCGAGCTTGGACAAGGGCGGGCTCGACGGCGCGGTGATAACGATCCCTTCTATGTTCGTGGCAGAGGATCGCGGTTATAAGGTACTGCTCGATTTGGCGGATACCGATATCTACTACCTCCAGACGATGATCGCGACCACGCGGAACTATATCAGGAACAATCGCGACAAGGTCGTCCGGTTTCTCAAGGGTTATCTGGAAGGGATCGCGTTCTTCAAGCAAAACAGGAAGGAGAGCCTCGAGGTTGTAAAGAAGAAGCTCAGAATCAGCGCGGAGCAGGAGCGTAACCTGGAGCGCGCTTTCGACCTCCTGAGCGCGAAATACTATGAGGCGATGCCCTATCCCTCGATGCGCGGGGTCGAGACGGTGATTGGTTTCGTGGAAAGAGATAATCCGAAGGCCAAGGGAGCGGATCCGAAATCGTTCGTCGACGATACCTTGCTGCGCGAGATCGATGCGAGCGGCTTCGTCAAGGGACTATATAAACGATAGTGTCTGTCTCACCAACCCGTTGAAAAGTCGGTGTAGGGCGGGTTTAAAACCCGCCCTTACTGGATACCGCTTGCGCGGGTATGTCGCTAGCGAGGACGCGCGTTTATTTTGTGCACTTT
>DASTOD010000508.1:0-4212 GCA_035762645.1 Binatia bacterium
TCTTCACGTCCTTGAAGGGCCGATGGCTGATTTAGATCCCAGACCGGGGATGCATGATCGTACGTTTTCCCCCGTGACGCAGCGGTTGATCGAGACATGGGCAAGGGGGGTTAAGGCGATGGAAAAGGTGCTGGAAGAGACGACACTGGCGGACTTGTGTAAGCCGGAGGCCGAGGCGCTCATGTATTACATTTGAGCGGAAAATTTTTTGGGACCATTTCTGACTAACTAAATTGGATAAGTCAGCTTTGCTGGATTCCTGAATATTTCGACGAGGGAGAATGGCCATGGAACAAGCGCTGAGTTGGAAAGAGAAGCTCGCCACAAAAATGCCGGTCGAGCTGGCCCGCGAGATCGACATCTTCGAGCAACAGATGGAGCTCCGCAAGCAGGGCAAGATCGATGAAAAAGTCTTCGCCGAGACTCGCCTGAGACGGGGCATATACGGGCAACGCTATGACAACGGCCAGCGGCACGACGGCAGGCGTATACAGAAGCTCAAGCTGCCCGCCGACACAATCAAAGGCCCAGACACGCTCTGGGATGCTCCCGGAATGATGCGCATCAAGATTCCGTTTGGGGGCGTGACACCGGAGCAGCTCGAGGTTCTGGCCGACCTTTCGGAAGAGTATGCCGACGGCGTAACGCACATTACGACGCGCCAGGACGTTCAATTCCATTTTGTCCACATCGACGACACGCCGTCGCTGATGCGCCGCTTGGCTGCGGTCGGAATCACGAGCCGAGAAGCCTGCGGCAATGTCGTGCGCAATGTGACGGCTTGCCCGCTGGCGGGAATCTGCCGGGATCAGGCGTTCGACGTTACGCCCTACGCCAAGGCTTGCTCCAAATTCCTGATGGGGCATCCCGATACTCAGGACTTCGGTCGCAAGTTCAAGATCGCTTTTTCGGGCTGCCAGCAGCATCCGTGCGGTCTGGTCACCATGCACGATATGGGAGCCATTGCCAAAACGAAAGTGAGCGACGGCCAAGAGCAGCGCGGGTTTGAATTTTACGTGGGGGGCGGCCTCGGGTCGGTGCCTTACAAGGCGAAGCTGTTCGATGAGTTTCTTCCCGAAGAGGAGCTCCTGCCGATGGCGCAGGCGATCTCGCGGGTCTTCGCACGCCTGGGTGAAAAACGAAATCGCGCGCGGGCGCGGATCAAGTTTTTGCTCGCCAACCTCGGCCTCGATGAGTTTCGTAAGCTGGTCCTCGAAGAGCGGCAAAAGCTTTCTCCTGATTCTCGCTGGACGGCTCACCTGGCATCCGTGAACGAGCAAACCGAAACGCCGCTAAAACCGGGCGTGAGCTTGAACGGCAGCGAACGGCCGGAGGGTTTCGATGCCTGGTACGCGACGAACGTTTACAAGCAGAGCCAACCCGGATACGTCGCCGCCACCGTAACGCTGCCACTCGGCGACGCCAGCGCCGACCAGTTGCGAGCTCTCGCTGATATCGCGCGGCGGTTCGTTAAAGACACGCTTCGCACCACCGTGGAACAGAATATTCTATTTCGCTGGGTGAGCGAGGCGGATCTACCGGAATTTTACAGAGCCATTCGAGCGATCGGCCTGGGCGCAGCCGACGCCGCAACTATCGTCGACGTCACCGCCTGCCCCGGCACCGACACCTGCAAATTGGGGATCGCTTCGTCGCGTGGTCTCGCGCGTGAGCTGCGCTATCGTCTCGGCGAAAAGAGCCTGGAGCTCGATCAAGCGGTCAAGAATTTGCGCGTCAAGGTGAGCGGTTGCTTTAATTCTTGCGGCCAACATCACATTGCGGACATCGGCTTCTATGGAATCAACCGCAACGTGAAAGGTTTCCAGGTTCCCCATTTTCAAGTGATCCTCGGCGGCAAGTTCCACAATAACGCCGGCGAGTACGGCGTTGCGATCGGTGCCGTGCCGTCCAAACGGGTGCCGGAAGCGGTGCTCTCGATTACGGAATACTACGTCCGCAGGCGCCAGAAGGAAGAGAGCTTCCAGGATTTTGTACGCCGGATCGGCAAGAAGGAGATCAAAGAGCTGCTGGAGGATCTAACCAAAATACCGGCGCACGAATTAGACCCATCGTACTACACCGATTGGGGCGATCCGCGGGAGTTTACCCTCTCTGACATGGGCGTGGGCGAATGCGCCGGCGAGGTGGTCAGCCAAGCGGAGTTTACCCTGGCCGCCAGCGAGCGGGAGCTGTTCGAAGCCCACCTGCTCCTGGACCGAGACCGTCCACAAGACGCGGTGAAAACAGCTTACGCTTCGATGGTGCGCGCCGCGCAAGGCCTGGTCAAAGCGCAGAACCCCGGGATCTCCGAAGATGAAAACCAGATTGTCACCGAATTCACCAGCCGTTTTTACGACACGCGGCTGTTCTGGGACAGGTACGCCGGCGGAAAATTTGCCGAGTACTTATTCAAAGCGAAGGAATTTGTCAGTGGAGGACGAGACGTCGATCCTGATCGCGCCGTTCAATTGCTGCAGGAAGCGCAACTGTTTATCGACGCCGCTCACGATTGTCACAACAAGGTGCGCAGTGCCGTGGAAAGACCGGTGAAGATAACGAACGCCGCTCAACCGAGCGCCTAGAGGCTCCGTGTCGGAATGCTTCGAGAACCTCAGCATGACCGGGGAATGGTCAATGATATCCATGTCTTTCCGTTCGTTCCTTCGTCAAACTCAGGACGGGCTCTGAGCCCCGTCGAAGGACTCCGAGAGGGTTTTTCAGCAGCTTGCTAGCGATTTGAAGCCAAGATGGAACTGCAAAAGATTAACGTCAAATTTTTTGCCGAAGAAAAAGCCCCGATCCCTTTGACGGCTTTCATCGATATTTTTCATTCCTGGATTCAGGCGACCGACGGCATTTACCTTGACGTAGCGGATTACAGTCATATGCAGGCCGGGCCGGGAGTCGTCTTGGTGGCTCACCAGGCCAATGTCAGCATCGATCAAGCGGGCGGCAGGCGGGGGCTGCTCTACAGCCGAAAATCTCCGCTCGAGGGCTCGAATGAGGAGAAACTCCGCCAGGTGTTCCGCGCCGCGTTGGAGCACTGCCGCCGGCTCGAGGAAGAGCCCGCGCTCAAAGGAGATCTCAAGTTCCGGGTTGATGAAGTCGAAATCATCATCAACGATCGACGGATCGCGCCCAATACCGAAGAGAGCTACGCAGCGCTCAAGGTGGATGTGGAGCAAGCCCTGAGTCGAATTTACGGCAGTCCCGCTACGGCACTAGAAAGAGACACCGACGCAAGGAAGCGTTTGAGCGTGCGGATCAAAACAGCGTCCCCCGCGGATAGCGCGAGTTTGCTGGCACGCCTCGAAGGGGAGGACAAAAACGGGGCCGTTCGCGTCTAAAAAGATTGCGATGTTTAAAACTTTCGAAAGACAAGTTTGGGAAAATAGGAGCGAAGCACTGGAACAGTTGTCGGCCACGGCGCGCAGCCGATGCACGCGAGCGGTCCAGCCTTGGGAGGATATTCGCGCAGGAAGATAGTGGTGGGAAAATCCAGATAACAAGGAATGCGGACTTCATATCAGAAGCGATACGCGTAGGGACGGAGAAATCTAGAGTCACTCAGGATTTCGAGGACGCGAGTCATAGTCGCGGACTTTTCATGACGCATGGTTCAATCAGACAGCGGTGGGAAGGCGGCTTGCCGCAAGAAAATTGGCGTGCAGAGGGAACATTGACAGATTCCAGTTCGGGGCTACGGCGCCACGGCGAGCCTGCCGTCCGCCTGATTAAACCGCATCCTCGCTCTCCGGTGTCGGAGATCGAGGCGTTGGTCGTAACTCTGCTCGCGAACGAAAATGAACTGCCCTACGGCGAAGTTATTTTTCGCCTGGCAGAGTTTCTCTACCGGAACGAACTTCGCGCCTGGGGATCGGCCGTGGACATCGGACTCTTTGGCAGTTCGCTGTTTGTGTCGGATGCGCGGCGCGCCTTGGAAGCAGGGAAGGACGAGCTCTGGGAAATCGACTGAAGCGGGAGAAGGACCGCATGGGCTATTATCCCATCTATCTGGAAATGACCGACCGTCGCTGCGTCGTGATCGGCGGCGGTGCCGTCGCGGAGCGCAAGGTGGAGGGGCTGCTCGAAGCAGGCGCGGCCGTGACCGTGATCAGCCCCACCGTAACCGGGCGGCTTACGCGCTGGGCTGACGAGCGCAAAATCTGCCATGCCGCAAGGAGCTATTCGCCGGGAGACATCGCCGGATAT
>DASTOD010000509.1:0-39536 GCA_035762645.1 Binatia bacterium
CCGTAATGGCTAACGTCCTGACCTTTGGAAGCATCTCCCATTACCTTACCCGTACCGGTCGGCTGATAGCAACAAAGTGGGAGGCTTGATCGGAGTCCGGTCATTTCACTGGACTCCAACAACGTTCGGCAATGACGGAAATGTTTTTGTAGAAAGTTACGGGGAAGGCTAAAAACTGACTGGGCTGAAAAAACTGTCCGGAGGGGCCGCGCGCACTGACCCCTCCGGACTCTGATCTAAAAGCGGGCGATTTTAGTAGCCGCTTTTTGAGCTGCTGCTTGACTGTCCGGACGTGGAGCTTTTGCGCTGTTCAGTCCGCTCGCGCTCGGTCGATGCCTCGCCACGCCCTTTGGCAGAAGTATCGCCTTCAACCGTGGCCTCCCCTCGGATCGGGCCGCGCTGGCTTACGTCGACGTCCCTGGCGGCGCATCCAGCCGTGAGAAGCGCAATTCCAAACAGGCTGGTAGTTACATAGCGTCTCCATTCGTTGCTCATAGTGCACCTCCTTGATGTAGTGGTACCGCATTTACCGTGCCAGAAAGTGTAAAGCGCAGTATTTCTGGACTTGGGCCCGAATCTCCGCCCGCGCACAATGCAGATTCGCCACCTCTGTCGCTCGGACGGAACACGAATGATTCGACTGTCTCTTTGACGGGATAAACGAAAAAGTAGCCGGGTTGAACGCACTTAGCAGCGTAGAGACCGCCCGTCCCAATCTCGTGACGACCCGGATCAAAGACATTGGTAAACAGCCAAGAAATGAAACGGAGGAGTTAGAACGCTCGGAAAGCTTCATTAGGCTTTGGAGGGACCGGCAGATTTGTCTCATTTCGCCCATCGTTTAAACAGCCAATGGCTCAGCAGAGGTATCAAGACGACTACGGCGGCAAGGATGATGAAACCTTCCACCGCTGGACTGCGCAGCACATTTTCCAGTTGCACGCCGGCCAGCGTCAAAATCACGATCCCAGGAATCCTGCCGACCAGGCTCGCTAAAAAAAAATCCCAAAAGCGAATGGCCGAGGCGCCCACGAACATATTGACTAACATAAACGGAGCTACGGGCACGACACGCATGGTGAGCACTGTGAGAAAACCATGGCGGCCAAACTGGTGAATCAGACGGTGTAGTCGTGGACCCAGCAGCCGGTGCACCAGCTCCCGGCCGGCCGCGCGGCCAATCGCGTAGCCCATCATCGCGCTCGCGAGCCATCCGGCGAGCCCATAAGCATTGCCGAGAATCGGCCCGAAGGTAAAGACCGTTGCGACGTTCAAGATCGTGATGGGAAAGAGAACGAGGCTCCCCACCAGGTAAGCCCCGATAACCCAAAAGAATGCGCCGGGCTCACGCTTCACGGAGTGCTGCCACGCGATAACGGTGTTGAAATCCATCCATTCGCCCAGCGGAGTCCAACGCCAGGCCAGGGACAGCCCGATAAGCGTGATGAGAACGAGCACAGCACGCACCAAACGCCCTCTACGGGCCCGCGTTTCAGCGTTTACTTTGAGTCCGATTGTGCGCGCGTTTTCCACTCTAAAACCGTAAACATTAAGCGGCGCTCAAGCACCTGGGGCACTTGCCACAGAATAGCATCTCCGTGAACCAATTCACGAGCACCGAGGTACATGCGTGCTGCCAGACGGCTTTCGATAAGCCGTGGTCTGCTCCCTCAGTCACGCGGGAGGTCAGGGAGCGAGCCTGCGTACACGCTGCCATGTAGTTAGCGGTTACCGCGTGTGGCGTAACGGACCGACGTCGTAATTGCGGCGAGAGATAATCATTCTGGAAATTCCTCTGAGGCGGCGGCGTCAAAAAGCCGTGCCTGTGATCGCTTCAACCGTTGCGCCCCCCGAGGAACTTCGCAACGCCCGTGCCAGCTTTCAGCGATTACGACCATATAGTGTCGCTACACAGCTTCTGGCGGCGCCGCAAATGTCCTAATAACTAGACACACATGATGCAGGGTCCGACACGTGCGCAAGCCAAGGCTCTAGTCCGCGCAAAATATGGAAGGAGCGTGTAATCTGAGGCATGCCTGGCATTAGTTTTGCGGATTGCGTAAAGCGATACGTTATGTGAGTTGGTAGAAATTTTTGGAGCATCAGAACTCTTAGCTTCCACTTGCTTATTTTCACATGCAGAAGAAACCAGCTTGGCAGTTCCTCAAAGACGTAGTCTACCAGTGGATCGAGGATTCACCGTTCCAGCTAGCCGCCGCGGTGTCCTACTATGCTCTCTTTTCCATGGCTCCTCTATTGGTCATTTCTATCTCCGTAGCGGGATTTTTCTTTGGGCGCGAGGCGGCACAGAATCAAGTTGTCGATACCATTCGGGGAACGGTGGGCCAAGAGAGCGCGCAGGCAATCCAGGCTATGATTCAAGATGCCAGCGAAAAGCCTAAAACAGGAATAGTCTCAACCATCATCGGAGGTCTCGCTCTGCTCTTTGGCGCCGGAGGAGTTGTCGGCCAGCTTCAGACTGCACTCAACACGATTTGGGGAGTGGCGCCGAAGCCGGGTTTGGGAGTGTGGGGATTTGTGCGCCAGCGGTTTGTCTCGTTTGCAATGGTTGTGGGAATCGGCTTTCTGCTTCTGGTTTCGCTGGTCGTTAGCGCTCTGCTGGCTGGCGTCACCGAACTGTTAAACAGCTTTTTCAATGGAGCCGCCTTGATTGCACATGCGCTCGACATCCTAGTGTCCTTTGCATTTATCACTGTACTTTTTGCCGTTATGTTTAAGTTTCTTCCCGACGCGCGGATTCGATGGCGCGACGTATGGATAGGAGCCGCGTTGACTTCCCTTTTGTTTACCATAGGGAAGTTCCTTATCGGGCTGTATCTAGGGACGAGCGGTGTCACCTCGGCCTATGGCGCCGCCGGCTCTCTGATCACCGTGTTACTCTGGGTTTACTACTCGTCACTGATATTTTTCTTCGGGGCGGAGTTTACTCAGGTCTATGCAACTCAGTTCGGATCGGGAGTAGTGCCAGCAGAAAACGCCCAAAGTATGGCTGCCGCTAAGGCTGCAAGAGAGTCCCCGCCGCCGGAGAAAAGAAGCGCTTAGGCTCCCTCGAACCTCAAATCGAACAGCGGCTCAATGAAGGGTTTTGGATTCGGGGATTGGCTGCTCGATCATGTCTGATTCCGTGTGCTGATCAGCCAGTGCGGAAGTTTCGACTCGATCCTTGCCATCCCTTTTCGCGATGTAGAGTCTGCGGTCGGCGTCCCTGACCATCTGAGACCAATTACCATAAGTCCTTTCCGAGGTTGAGCTGATTCCCACGCTCGCGGTGATGGTAAATGACCCGTTCGGGCTATCGAACGCCATCTCGCTGATCGCTGCTCGAATCCTATGCGCCACCGTCGCGGCGGCCTCGAGAGTGGTTTCGGGTAAAATGATCACAAATTCTTCCCCTCCGTAGCGGCAGTGAATGTCAGTTTGGCGCGTGGCATGGGACAACACCTCGGCTACTGTGGTCAGGACCCTATCCCCCGACTGGTGGCCGTAGGTGTCGTTGATCTGTTTGAAATCGTCGAGGTCGATCATCATAATCGCCATATTTTTGAAGTATCGATTTGACCGGTGAAATTCATGCTCGATCTTTTGCTCGAATGCCTTTCGATTAAAGAGATGAGTCAGAGCGTCCGTTCCAGCATCGATCTCGGCCTTCTGGCGCAGGGTTCTCTCGGTGCTCAGTAGTTCCACAAAATAGCTGTAAAACAGCGAAACGACAAAGATGAACGGGACGCGGAGAAAAATGCTGGAATCCGATCCATCGTCCATAATCAGCAGCAAGGAGCCGTAAAGCACGGCTATGATAGCCGTGACTCCCACGGAGCAGCGGGCATCTTTCCATATGGCGCAAAGAAAGATGATCAGAAAATACACGAGGTAGAAATCGCTTTCTATCTGACGGCTAATCACGAGAGACGCCGTGATCACCAACGTGTCAAGAATGACCAAACCGGAATAGAACGGCGCATAGTCAAACAATTTCTCGTCGATCAAGTAGCATCCGACGCCGGTCATGAGATAACACAAGATGAGGCCGTGCACCCAGTGGTTCGATAGCCAGGTATCAGAGCAGAGAAGCAGATAGGCGCAGACAATAATAACTAACCATCGCAGTCGCACAACGGTTAGTTTTTTTGGCCCGTCGAAAACCCCGCTGCCTTCTGAAAGGACGCTCGGGAAGATGACTGCTAGAGATCTCATCGGTTGTTAGTAGATCCTACCCACCATTTCGGGGTGCCATCGTAAAAAATCGTATTGATCAGACTAAAGACGTTTCCTGCGCGCTCTTAGTCAAGCCGTAGCGGCTCCAGTCATCGCAGGCGGAGCATGCGGCGTGCCAAAACTTCGTAGGGACTGAAATCGTCGTTCGTAAAGGGGCTTACCCGCGAAGGAGTGTGACCATGCTGAGGTGCACACATCCAGCAAGTACTCTGGAGTTGCCGGAGCTGGCAAAGATTGTTCAAATCCGAACAACCGGGACATATCTTTCGTTAATGAACGGCGCGAGCAGCGCCCCGGGAAGGTCTGGCGACCGGATGTTCGACTGAGTTGACGAACGGAGAGCTGGCGGCAGTGGCTGGATGCCGTGCCCCACTACTGACGATCGATTTCAAGAAGCCACTGCCGCCGCGGGGTTGGAGGGCACGACTGCGGACTCAATGAACCACAAAGGTCGATTTCTCAGCGGCGAAGCGCGTCGGCACCTCTGTCATTCATTCGAATAACATCGGCATACTGCTCGCCGCGCGAATTTCTGTCTAGTCGAACCAGTACTAAGTCGCCCCGGCGCAATGAATCAACCCGCAGTTCCCTGTCCCTGGCGTATACCACCGTGCTGGGCTCGTATTTGACCATGGTCATACGACCCTCGGTCGTGCGGATATGAATCTCGTTGCGGCGTTCATCAATCCTTTCGACCGTGCCAACAACCTCATCACGCGCCACATTTCTGTCCCTGATGTCTCTGTCGCCGCGATAATCGGGCCTGCGCTCAAGGCTGCTCTCCCGACTTTCGATGTCGGGGCGTCCAATGAGCGCCACACTCTCGCAACCCCAAACCGCCACGAACAGGGGCAGCACCGAAGCATAAAGAAGTCCTTTGATAGGCATAATTTTCCTCCCAAATGCCATTGTCCAGTCAGCAACTACAATGCCAACGGAAAAGTCTCACAAACAGGCGACTATGTCCCTGGATTGCGACTCTCTCTTAGCGATTGTGTCTATTTCGAGACGAATCGCGTCTTTTTTCTATTCCGATCACTGAGCTTATGTTAACCTAGCCCTTGCAAAACTCAGGAGTGATTCTTGATTAACAGATTTTACCTCCTGGCGACGCTTTTTTTCCTCCTTTCTCTTCCCGGCGGAACTCAAGCAGCACAAGCGTCTGAAGACGCTGGCGAGCGTTGGCTGATCCCTAACACATCGCCAATGCTATCGCTCCCGCCGTTCAACCCAACGAGCAACGTGGCGCCGCAGGATTCGCCGACTAGCCAGACTTTTTCAATAGACCTGCTGCCAAGGATCCTCCACGTCAGGTCATCTTATCGGGAAAAGCATGAACCGCTGGCCGAGATGAGCAATGGCGGCGAAGAGATGTTGCAGCGTCACCTCAATCTGCTCGCAACCTTTTCCTATTTCGGCGATAGAATGGTTGGCGAGGGTGAGTTAGCCTACGGTTCGGTCGATTCTGCACAGACCCGCTGCGCGTGTATTGACACGCCGAAAATGATGCGTCTGGCGCTGAAAGATCATTGGGCCAGTTTTAATTATGGATTAAGTTATCGGTCCTGGTCGAAGGGATTTATCAACCTTACAGGCGAAAAAACGGATCAAGACCGCGACGAAACCCGATTCTGGGGGGATCGGAATTTAGGCCCATTTAATGTGCACGGATCGCTCGGCGAATCCAGGGACAAAACCACTATTGACAATCAGCTGCGTTTGACAAGGACCGCAACCACCGGTTTGATGTTTAGGCGCCCGCAGTGGGGGGTCGGCCTCGTTTCGGCTTTCTCGTTGATCGAAGACGGCAGTTCACGTCAAGAAACCACCGTGCTCTCGCACGCGCTTACTAGTCATTATCAGCCGATCGGGGAATTGACTCTCGGCCCGAGCCTTACCCTCAAAGATGAGCAGGACCAAATGACCGGTGTTCGGACCGAGACTCCGAGAGCGGCCTTCAACATGATCTATACTCCTTCGCGGACTGGCGTTAGATTCACCAGCAGCACCGCGTACGGCAGAAGCTTCAGCATCAACGGACCCACCGATGTCAGCACCGTAAACGCAACCGCGGGAATCGAGTGGAAGCTTGGCAAGGTTCGTGCGGCCGACCAAGTTTTGTCTTTTAATCTGGGCTACAACCGGCAAGTCGATTTCACCTTGCCCAGCAACTCGCGCGAGGATTTCTCGGCAAAACTCCAGCTGAAAATCTTCGGTTTTTGACAACCGCGCAAGGGATACTTCTCAATAAATTCCGGCAACTTACTTTTTTCGCGAGCGTCTCCTGGGTCGCTTCGGACAAGTCAGGCAATCGATCTTTGCCGCCATCGTCGGTTCCCTTCCCCTCAACTGTTGCTCACTCCTTCATCGATTGGACGCTGTGTTTAGGAGTATTATTCGAAACGATGAACAGCCGGTTTCGGTAGTGGTTCAATTAGAAGTGAACCCAGTTGTCGTAACGGAGAAAGATTTCTCGCGGAGTTTATCCTGAGCTTGGCCGAAGGGCTCGACATGACACGTGGTGGAGGATTGTCATCTCGAACGAAGAGAGAGATCTTGACGAAACTGAACACTACCCGGTTTTTCATCAAGAGATCCCATCAAGAGATCCAATGATACTCGTGATACTCGCTTGACCAAGCATGGGATTTCCAGTTAAGTAAGGCCGGCTTTAGATCTTACCCGTTAACCCGGTATTCGAGCATGTTCGCCCCTGGCGTGTTGGGTCTTCTCAACTTGACTTTACCGGGCGCCGGTTTTAATTTGGACCCATAAGGTCTAGTATCGGAGGAAGCGATGGCTAAGACGTTTCAGGAAATCATGGCTGAAGCCAGGAAGGAAATTCCCGAAGTCAGCCCTCAACAGGTGAATGATCTCGTCACCAACAACGGTAAATCTCATGTGATCCTTGACGTCCGCGAAAAGGACGAATGGCGTGAAGGTCATCTAGAAGGAGCCCTGTCGTTGCCGCGGGGTTTTCTCGAGATCAAAGTTGAAGGGGCCGTGCCCGACAAGAACACGCCGATCGTCGCCTATTGTGCCGGTGGGGTACGCTCTCTGCTAGCGGCAAAGATCATGAAAGAGATGGGGTACCAGAACGTCTCGTCGATGGCCGGCGGTTACAGTGCCTGGAAGAATGCCGGCTACAGGTGGGTGCAAGATTTTCAGTACACTCCCGAGCAACTGGTTCGCTACAGCCGCCATTTTCTATTACCTGAAGTGGGCGAGGAAGGGCAGGCCAAGTTGCTCCAGGCTAAAGTTTTTATGGTAGGCGCCGGTGGTCTGGGCTCCCCTGCCGCCTACTATCTGGCTGCGGCGGGAGTTGGAACGCTCGGCATCATCGACAACGACGTTGTCGACATCTCAAACCTGCAGCGACAGATTCTCCACACCAACGATCGGGTCGGGAAGCCAAAAGTCGAATCGGCCAAGCAGACCCTGCAAGCGCTCAATCCCGATGTGAAGGTGATCCCCTATCAAGATAAGCTTACCTCGGCGAACATCCTGGAACTCATCAAGGACTATGACATCGTCGTCGATGGATCCGATAATTTTCCGACGCGTTATCTCGTGAACGATGCCTGCGTATTGGCGAATAAGCCGAACGTGCACGGCAGCATCTTTCAGTTCGAAGGTCAGGCGACCGTTTTCTACCCACGGCAAGGTCCCTGCTATCGCTGCCTCTATCCCGAGCCGCCGCCGCCGGACATGGCGCCGAGCTGCCAGGAAGCGGGTGTCTTAGGGGTCCTGCCCGGATTAATCGGTGTCATTGAAGCCTTGGAAACCATCAAACTGATTCTCGCTAGAGGCGACAGTCTGATCGGGAAACTTCTCTGCTTCAATACGCTTACGATGGAAATCAACACACTCAACCTGCGGCGCGATCTCAACTGTCCCATCTGCGGCGATGCTCCGACGATCCGCGAGCTCATCGACTATGAAGAATTCTGCAGCCTGCGCCAGTGAGGCGTTTTGAGGTCTCGGGTCTCGTGTTTCAAGTCAAGCCGAAACCCGAGACTCGAAACCCGAAATCACTGCTAGGCCGCGAGGCCGACGCTCTTCTTCAAAGCGCCGATTTCCAAAGGCGACAGTGGCCGGATTTCGCCTGGGGAGAGCCTGCCCAAAGAGACCGGGCCCACGCATACTCGAATCAGTTTTTCGACGAAGTACCCTAGCGCCTCAAACATTCGGCGGACTTCCCGGTTACGCCCCTCGTGAATTTCTATCTCGACCCATGCGTTCTTCCGCAGTTTTTCCAAGACTCGCACCCGCGCCGGCGCCGTGACGCCATCCGCCAATCGAATGCCCTGGCGCAGGAGCGCCAGTTGTTGTTCCGTGGGGCAGGCGCTGAGTTTTACTTGATAGCGCTTTTTTACTCCAAAGCGGGGGTGAGTCAGGCGCTGCGCCAGTTCGCCGTCATTGGTTAAAAGCAACAGGCCCGATGAGTTGAAATCCAACCGGCCGACCGGGAAGACTCTTTTTTTTTCTCCCAGCTGCGCTACCAGGGGCGTCAAGTCCGGCCGGCTCTTGGGGTCACGGAGCGTGGTGATGACGCCCGGTGGTTTGTGCAGAGCAAAATAAAGCGACTCGGCGGCCGGTTTGACGCGCTTTCCATCGACTTTGATGCTGTCTTTGGCCGGATCCGCCTTCGAGCCCAGTTCGCGGATGACGCTGCCGTTGACGGTCACGCGTCCGTCGAGAATCCATTGTTCCGCTTCCCGACGCGAGGCCAAGCCGGCGCGGGCGAGGATCTTTTGCAAACGTTCCAAGGCTAAACCCGGTTCTGGTTTCCAGTTTCAAGTCTCCGTGGGTTGTTCAACGACCAAAGCGCGCAAAGTATTCTATAACCCGTCTAGGTGTCTCAACGTTCCGTTTCGGTCGGATCCAGGGGAACCGCTTCACCGGCATCTTCAGGCAAGGCGATCTCTTCCATCTCTTTAAGCGTCGGAAGGTGAGTCAGATCTTTCAGATTGAACAGCTGCAGGAATTCTGGTGTCGTTGCGTACAGGAAAGGCCGTCCCGGCACATCTTTGCGACCGACCGGGCGAATCAGGCGCCGTTCGATAAGCGTGTTAATCACTCCATCCACATCGACGCCGCGAATGGCTTCGATTTCCGCTCGGGTAATCGGCTGCCGGTACGCAATGATGGCGAGCGTCTCTAGGGTAGCTCGACTCATGCGCGCAGGCCGCCCGCCGAGAAACTTCTTCACCCAATCCGCGTTAAGCTTTGCCGTGCGGAGCTGGTATCCGCCCGCGACTTCCACGAGACGAACTCCCCGGCGTTGGCTCTCCAACTCGCCCTGCATCTGGTCCAGGACGGAGCGAATTTCGTCTTTGGAAACCCCTTCCAGAACTTCCGCGCAACGCTGCAGCGTCAGCGGGCCATCGGCGACAAAGAGCAGACTTTCCAGAACGGACTTCACATCTTCACGTTCCATGGGGTTCTTCCTTGGTCTCCTCTGCCGCAAGCCCTTCGGAGGCCTGATCCATCCCGGCCAACGCCTCGATCACGATGGGTCCGGACGGTTCATCCTGGAAAATCCTTAGAGCGCGGACCTTCACCAGCTCGAGCATTGCGAGAAATGTGACGACAACCTCCATCCGTGTTTTCGCCTCGCCAAAAAGCGAATCGAACAGAACTTTGCCGCTGCCGCGCAAAGCATCGAGCAGCAGCGTCATTTTCTCGCGCACGGTAATTTTGTCCAGGGTGATTTCGTGCACGCTCTCCTTGGGCAGCCGCTCAAGAACGCGCTGCAGGGCGCCGACCAATTCGAATACCGACACCTCGTGAAACACCGAGGGGCAAACCTCCTCAGGCCGCGCGGCGCAGCGCGCGAACACGTCGCGCGTCAGGAGCTCGCGCTGTTCCAGCTGATGGGCGGCGTCCTTGAACCGCTGGTACTCCAACAGGCGGCGGATCAACTCTTCGCGCGGGTCGACGCCCTCTTCTTCATCGTCTTCGTCTTCAGCGGCCGGGAGCAGCATGCGCGATTTGATATGGACGAGCGTGGCGGCCATGACCAAAAATTCGCCGGCGACGTCGAGATTCAAAGTTTGCATGAGATCTAAAGTCGCGAGGTATTGCTCGGTAATAGTGGCGATCGGGATATCGGTGATGCTGACTTCATTTTTTTTGATCAGATGAAGCAGCAGGTCCAAGGGACCTTCAAAAATATCCAGCTGTACTCGGGTGCTCACAGCCCTATCGTCTCGCGGACTTCAGCCATCGTTTCGGCGGCTTTGTGTTGCGCGATCCGGTTGCCTTCGCCGAGCACCTCCTCCACCTCGGCGGGACGAGCTTCATAGGCCGCCCGCTTTTCCCGAATGGGGGCCAACTCCTCTATGACGTGCTTGATCATGATCTTCTTACACTCGAGGCAGCCGATGCCGGCGGTGCGGCAGCCTTTGGAAACATAGTCGATTTCCTCCGGCGTACAATAAATCTTATGGAGCTGAAACGCGGGGCATTTTTCAGGTTCGCCGGGATCGATGCGTCTCACCCGGGCCGGATCGGTCATCATCCGGCTGAGCTTCTGGTCGATCTCCTCCGGCGTGTCTGAAAGAAAGACCGCGTTGTTGTAACTCTTGCTCATCTTTCGGCCATCGACCCCCGGAAGCTTTTGCGTTTCGGTCAAGAGAACTTCCGGCTCAGGAAAGATCGGCCGGTAAATCTGATTGAAGCGTCGGACGATTTCCCGCGTTAATTCCACATGCGGGGCCTGGTCGACGCCGACCGGCACTTTATTGGCCTTGTAGATCGTGATATCGGCGGCTTGCAAAACCGGATACCCCAAGAAGCCGTAGGTCGAGAGATCCTTACCCGCCAGCTCCTTGATCTGCTCCTTGTAGGTCGGATTCCTTTCCAACCATGCCACCGGGGTGATCATGGAAAAAATAAGGTGGAGCTCCGCGTGCTCCTTGACCCGGGACTGGCGGAACAGAACCGATCGAGCAGGATCCAGGCCGACGCTCAGCCAGTCCATGACCATGTCTAGGGTGCTCTGGTGAATGCCCTGGGGCGACGCATAATCGGTCGTCAACGCGTGCCAGTCGGCGACGAAAAAATAACAGCGAAAGTTCTCCTGGAGCCGGAGCCAATTCTTTAGCGCGCCGTGCAGATGCCCCAGATGAAGCCTCCCGGTGGGACGCATTCCGCTGACAATCGTATCCATGGGTTATTGCCCTATCACCAAGGCCTTGAGCAGCTGCGCTATGAAGTAGACGAAAGGCTCCATGAAAAAGTCCAATGTATGAGTCATCAGCAATAACAAGATAATTAAGAAACCGTAGGGCTCGGCGTGCGCCACTATGGACGAGTAGGGGTTCGGCAGCAATCCGACCATCACCCGCCCGCCGTCCAGCGGCGGCAGCGGCAGAAGATTGAACGCCGCGAGCATGACATTGATGCTGACGCTGTATTGAGCCATGCGGCCGAGCGGGACCGCAACGCCGTCCGGCGCCAGGCCGGCGGATTTCTGTATTAGCAGCAGCAGGTAGAGACTCGCCGCGGCGAGCAGGATGTTCGTCACCGGTCCGGCGCCAGCGACCCAGATCATGTCTCGCTTCGGACGATGGAGGTTTTGGAAGTTCACCGGCACTGGCTTGGCATAGCCAAAGACGAATGGCGCGCCCACAACAATAAGGAATCCGGGCATGAGAATCGTGCCGAAAAGATCAATGTGAGAAATGGGATTCAACGTTAACCTGCCCATTCGCTTGGCCGTGTCATCGCCGAGGCGATAGGCGACCCAACCATGCGCGACTTCATGAAAAATGATGGCCACCAGGACGGGAACGGCCCAGAACGCGATTTGTTGGATGGTTTCCGCCAAAAAAGGCTCGCTTCAATGGAACTTTATTATGAATACGGCAAGCTCCAATAAAACACAAGCTCGCCGTTAACAGGATTCTTCATTTGCGGCCCGCCCTCTCCCTCGGGTGAAAGCGCCGATGAATTTCCTTGAGCCGCGCGCCGTCCACATGCGTATAAATTTGCGTTGTCGAGATATCGGCGTGACCTAACATGGATTGAACCGAGCGAAGATCGGCGCCGCCCTCAAGGAGGTGAGTGGCGAAAGAATGACGCAATATGTGGGGAGTGACCTTTTTCTCGATACCGGCGGCGCGCGCATAGCGTCGAATACTTTTCCAGAATGCCTGGCGAGTAAGCGGCCTGCCGGAGCTCGTGATGAAAACGAATGAGCTGGAGCGGCCTTTGAGCAGCCTGGGTCTGAATTGGCTCATGTAGCGCACGAGCTTCTCCCGAGCCCACTTCCCAAACGGAACCGCTCTCACCTTTGCGCCTTTGCCCTTTACGGTAAGATAATCTCCCTCTAAATCGATTTGCTGGGATTGAAGCGAAACGAGCTCCGACACCCGTAGGCCCGTCGCATACAATAGTTCCAACATCGCTTGGTCGCGTCCTCCAAGCGCTTTTGACGCATTTGGCTGGCCCAACAACAGGCGAATATCTTCGCCGGAAAGCGTATGAGGCAACTTTCTCGCGCCCGTGCCGAGGCGAAGCGAGGGAACCGGGCTTTCCTGGACCAGCCCCTCGACCGCCAAAAAATGATAAAACCGCCGCAGCGCCACTACCCGGCGGGCAATCGACGCCTGGCTCAAACCGCCGCGGCGAAGACGGGATATATAGGAGCGGAGGTGAATGGGGCTGACCTCGGTCCACGATACTATCGCCTGCCCGATCAAAAACTCCGAAAAATGACCAAGGTCGCGGCTATAAGCTTCGATGGTATTGCGGGCCAGGCCTTTCTCGACCGCGATCATCGAGAGAAAGGAGTCAATACAAGGACTGAGCGATTCCGTCATGCTGCGCCACGAGACTTTCGTAGAGCGACCGGCGAACATGCTCCAGCCGGTGAGCGTCGTCGATTTTTCTTCCCCTTTCATCGGTGACATAAAACACATCGGCCACCTGATCCACATTAGTCGAAATCTTCGCCACGTGAATGGATAAACCGAGTTGGTGCAAGCCGTAGGTGATGGTGAAGAGAACGCCGATACGGTCTTCGGTAAAAACTTCCACGATGGTGAAGTGGTCGGAAGCCTCGTTGTCGATCTGAATGACCGTTGAGACTTTCGGAACGTGCTTGTGCAACAGCGATGGCCGCTGAGAATTTTCCACTAAGCGGGCGACGTCGATCCTGCCCTCTAAGACGCTCTCCAAAGTCGATCGGAATCTCGTCCACTTGGGCTCGTTCATGACGATCTCGGGCCGCCCCCGGTGGGAGACGCGAAAGACATCCAGGATGCGGCCGTCGCTGGAGGTAAAGATTCTGGCGTTTAAAATGTCCAGGTTCAGCGCCGCCATGACACCGGTGATCGATGCGAACAACCCCGGGCGGTCGTGCGTGCAAATCACTAGCGAGCTGCAGTCCTTTTCGGGGAAGTGCTGCACCAGGCTCACCAGCGCTTTGCCCTTGAACTGTTCCATCAGCTCGAAATGAACGGGAATATCGTCTTCAGGAGTTGAAAGAAAATAGCGGGACGGCATGGTTTCGAGAAAGTGATGGACGCGCTCGACAGGATGATCCTTGGCAAGTTGGCGGCGAACTCTTCCCTGCACCCTCCTGACGACCGCCATGACGTCTTCCCTGTGAATCTGGCCTTTTTCCGCTTCTTCCAGAAGATTCAGCGCCTTGACATAAAGCTCTCCCAACAGAGACGACTTCCAGGGATTCCAGACATCCGGGCCCACGGCTTTCACGTCCGCGAAAGTAAGTAGGTAAAGCATCTTTAGATTATTGATGCTGCCCATCGTCCGAGCGAAATCAAATATGGTTTTGTCATCCTCCAAGTCGCGCCGAAACGCTGTGTGCGTCATCAGCAGATGATGGCGCACCAGGAATTCCACCAGAGCCCCGTCGTCGGCGTTCAAGCGCATCCTTCGCGCAATCTGGCGCACCATGCCCGCGCCGATCTCGGAGTGGCCGCCGCCAAACCCTTTGCCGATGTCGTGAAACATCATCCCCAAGTAGAGGAGTTCAATCTTCTCGGCCTCGCGGGCGAGCTGCGTCAAGAGCGGCAGCGATTCCTTGTATTCGCCGGCTTTCAACGCTTCGATCTCTCTAATGAGCCTCAACGAATGCTGATCCACGGTATAGATATGATAGGCATCGTGAAGCACCATGCAGAGCAGCCGGCCGAACTCCGGAATAAACGCCCCGAGCACCCCGCACCGGTGCATCTCGGCCAAGGCTTCGTAGACCCGTTCTTTCCATTTGAGGATTTCGAAGAAAGGAACATTGGCTGCCGCCGAACGGCGAAACTTATCATCTATCAGATTCAGGCGTTCGCGCAGCAGCTCGCGCGTTTCGTGGGCCAATTCACAATGGTTTTTCTGCACCTCCGCGAACACCCGAATCAGGTTTCCCGGATCATCCCGCAAAAGCTCCGGCCTGAGGATGACCAGCTGCCCCTTTGTGATTCGAATGCCGTCGCGAACGGTTTTGGAAAAAGGGTAACGGGCGCCGAATAGCGGCCACGAAGAATCGGTGAGGCGGTGAATGATCGAAGACGTGATGCGGTTGATCTGCGCCGCATGCAAATAATACGTGCGCATGAAAACTTCAACCGCCTTTAGCGTTCCCTCGCCTTCAAAGCCCAGAGCGCCGCTCACCTTTTCTTGTTCTTCGAACGTGAGTTGATCTTGATGTTTGCCGGCCGAAAAATGCAGCTCATTGCGCACCCGCAGGAGAAAATCCTGAGATGCTTTCAGCCGGGTCACGTCGTCCGAGCCGATGATGCCATTCGCCGAGAGCGCGTCCAGGTCCTTGGCTTTCAACTTGACCCGGGCAATCCAGCGCGCCGTTTGAATATCGCGCAAGCCGCCCTCGCCTTCTTTCACCTCGGGTTCGAGAAGATACACCGAACCGCCATAACTCTGATGCCGGGCGCGGCTCTCGGCCAATTTTTCCTGCACGAATCGCGCCGTCCGTCTATTGACCAGGCGATTCTCCGCCGCCTCTGCGAATTCCTCGTACAGCGGATAATCGCCGCAGAGAAAGCGGGCGTCCAAAAGCGCCGTTTTGACCTTCATGTCGAGGGCGGCAAGATTCATGGATTCGCCGATGCTCCGCGTCGCGTGGCCGACCTGCAGTCCCGCATCCCAGAGCGTATACAACAATCTTTCCGTGACCGACTCCACGTAAGGCGATACCTTCCAAGAGTAGAGGAACAGCAGATCGATGTCCGAATAGGGACTCAATTCGCCGCGGCCGTAGCCGCCCTGCGCGATGACGGTACAGCGCGCGTTGGTGCTCGGGTACTGGCGCAGGAAATCGTCGCTGACCACCGCATAGAGATAGCGAATGAGCTGATCCATCATAGTGGAATAGGCGAGCACGACCTCCATCCCTCCCATCCCCGAGCGGTGTTTTTCGAATAGAAGGTCGCGACCCTTCTGGACATAGCGACGCGCCATCCGCCGGAGATCGGAATCCGCCTTGGCCTCGTCCAAAAGGGTATGAGAAAGGGCTATGACGTCCACCGCGTAGGCCTCGTTAGAGCGTTTTCACCGCGCCCGCGCTTTGGGCATATTTCTGAATTCCTTCAAACAAGGCGTTGACCACCGACTCCTGGTAACTCTCCTGGCTCATCACCCTCGCTTCTGTCTTGTTGGTAATGAAAAACAGCTCCACTAAAGCACTCGGCATGCGAGCCCCCACCAGCACATAAAACAGCGCCTTCTTGACGCCTAGATCTTTGAACTCGCTGATTCTTTTAGACATGCCGTCCACCAACGCGCTTTGCAGGCGATGCGCCAGGGTGATGGAGTCTTCCAGCTTCATGTTCTGCGTCATGTCGCTCAGTATAAACTGCAAGTCCGATATGTTTTGGCGCGCCGTGCCGTTTTCGCGCGCAGCCAATCGAATCGCGGCTTCGTCGTTCGTGTTATCCAGATAGTAGGTTTCCAAACCTCCGGCGTCACCATTGGGGCTCGCATTCATGTGGAGCGAGATGAAAAGATCGGCCTCCTCCGCATTGGCGATCGCGGTCCTGTCCTCCAGGCTGATGTAACTGTCGTCGTTACGAGTCAGCACGACGTCAACGCCCATTTCCTTTTTGAGCTTGGCGGCAAGTCGCTTGGCGATTCTCAAGACGATGTCTTTTTCCGCGATACCGCCGACCCCGATCGCTCCGGGATCTTTACCCCCGTGGCCGGGATCCAGGACGATCTTGCGAATGCCGGCAGGTGCGGTCTTTTTTGGCTTTGCCGGGCCTGCGGCATTTTTTCCCTGCGCCCGAGCAGCGACTGCGTCATCGGCCGTCTGCCCGTGAATATCAATCACCAGGCGCGAGGGCTCCGGCAGCAAAAACGCCTTGTATTCTCTAACGCTCGTCATATCCAGCACGATGCGAACGACGTCTTGACTGAACTGACCCACCCGTACCTGGCGCAATAACCCGTCCTCGACCGGAAGCGGCTCTTTGGACGCCAGCGCCAGTTGCGCGCCGAAGACGTCCACGTAAACCCGCGGCGGCAGCCCCTTTGCGGCATCCGCATCCAGGCGGTGAGTCTCATAGCGAGCGGCCCGCGAGAGGTCCAGCATAACTCTCGTGTAGCTCTTCGACGAAAGAAATCGGATGCCGGTGACCCGAGAAATCTCCGCGTCGGCCGGAGCTGCCAATTTATCGGTTGGTGTTCCCGGCTTTACTCTCGGCGTAACCGGCGTCTCCTTTCGGGGTTCACTTTTCTGAACCTGGCCGCCGCGAGATTTTTGTTGTGCGCCTGCCTCTTGCCCCAGAAGCGCGCCAAGGGCAATCAGGAGAAGCAGCTTTGGCCATCGGGTTCTTGCCATAGAGACCTCGCGGGTGACGAATACGCTTACTTCTTGGCTTCTTCGGACAATTTGTCGAGCAAATTTAAAGCCTCGATCGGAGTCAAGCGCGACACATCCAGGTTCTTCAGTTGTTCACGGAGCTTATGATCAGCGCTCGCAAAAAGCCCCATCTGAACGGGCTCGGCCGCTCCGGGCACGGCAGCTGGTGCCCGGAGCGGGTCTCGGTCGCGGCCTTCTCCCTCCAACTGCGTGAGGATCTGCTTGGCCCGTTCGATAACCCCGGCGGGCAAGCCGGCCAACCGCGCCACGTGGATGCCGTAACTGTGGCTCGCCGCTCCTTCGATAAGGTTGCGCAGAAAAATGATGTCACCCTGCCATGGCTTCACGGCGAAATTGTAATTCCTGATCCGTTCCTTGGTTGCCGCCAGTTCCGCCAGCTCGTGATAATGGGTCGCAAAGAGCGTCCGTGGCCGGACCGGCATATCATGCAGGCATTCCGCCACTGCCCAGGCAATCGATACGCCGTCGAAAGTGCTCGTTCCCCGGCCGACTTCGTCCAACAAAATAAGGCTTCGCTGCGTGGCATGACGCAGAATATTTGCCGTTTCTTTCATTTCGACCATGAAGGTCGATTCGCCGCGCGCCAGAGAATCGCTGGCCCCGATGCGAGTAAAGATTCGATCGACGACGCCGATCGACGCCTCGCTGGCGGGCACGAAACCGCCCATTTGCGCCAAAATGACAATTAAAGCCACCTGGCGCATGTAAGTGGACTTACCCGCCATGTTTGGGCCGGTGAGCATGAGGATCTGATTGCTTTCGGAATCGAGACGACAATCATTGGGCACGAATCGGCCGCGGCCAAGCGCCGCCTCGACGACCGGGTGCCGACCGTCGCGGATCCACAGCTCGAGCGTACCGTTCACTCGCGGCCGTAAAAAGTGCTCGGACTCGCCGACCTCCGCCATCGACAGCAAGACGTCGAGCACGGCGAGAGCGTGGCTCATCTCCTTCAGGGCCGGATAATAGACCGCGATCTCCTCACGCACGCGCGCCAATAAAGCCAGTTCCAGTTTTTCGATGAGCTCGTCGGCATTGAGAACTTTGGCTTCGTAGTCCTTCAGCTCGGGCGTGATGTAGCGTTCGCCGTTGGCGAGAGTTTGTTTTCTCAGATAATCGCCGGGCACCGCCTTGAGATTCGATCTGGTGACTTCGATGTAGTAGCCAAACACTCGATTGTAACGCACCTTTAAAGAATGGATGCCGGTCCGGCGGCGCTCGGTCGCCTCGAACTCCGCGATCCATTCTTTGGCGTGGATGCGCATGCAGCGAATCTCGTCCAGCTCGGCGTCGAAACCCTCGCGAATGAAGCCGCCGCCCTTGGTGGATAACGGCGGATCGGCCACAATCGCTCGAGCCAGCAGGGCGGAGACTTCGGGAAGATCTTTGAGTTTCGACCGTAGTGAAACAAGGATTTCGGAACCGATCTCCGCGAGCTGCTGTCGCACTCCTCTGACAGCAGACAACGTCTCGCAAACGGCAGCGAGATCTTTGGGAACCGCGCTGCCCGCAGCGACTCGCCCGGCCAGACGCTCGAGATCCTGAACCTGCCGCAGCCGGATAGCGATCTCCCTCCGGAGCTGAAGCCGGTTTGCCAGTTCCTGAACCCCGTCCTGACGCGCACCAATGGCCTTCTCGTCGAGCAATGGATAGAGCAGCCATTGCCGTAGCCGTCTAGCCCCCATGGAGGTCACGGTGCGATCCAGAACCGCCAGCAGAGAGCCCTTGCGGTCACCCTGATAACTTGCCACTAATTCGAGGTTCCTTCTGGTGGAATCGTCCAGAACCAGGTAATGCGATGCGTTATACGGCTCAAGGTCTCGCAAGGCCTTCAGTGAATCCGGTGCGTTTCGATCCAAGTACGACACGATAGCGGAAGCCGCGCGCGCGCCCTCCTCCCATCGTTCCACATCCGAAAGTCTGTCGGCCGGCACCCTGCCGCGCGCGGCCTGTGAAAAGCAATCGTCGGCAAGCACCGTCGTATGCATGGACGGAAATGCCTTGCGGAGCCGTTCGCGCAACGGCCGATCGTGTTCGGGCGCCAACAACTCGGTCGGCTCGACGCGGCTCAGCTCATCGAGGAGTGACTGTTCATCCATGAGCTGCGTGAAGCGGAATTCCCCGGTCGTAATATCGCTCAGGGCCAAGCCGAAGCCGTAGCGGCCCGGCCAGACCGACGCCAGGAAATTGTTGGCGCGCGGATCCAACGCCTCCGCGGCGGTCACCGTCCCGGGGGTGATGACTCGGACGACTTCTCGCTGCACCACGCCTTTGGCCTCTTTCGGATCTTCGAGCTGCTCGCACACCGCGACTTTGTGTCCGGCTTCCAAAAGTTTTCGAATGTAGGGTTCCGCGGCGTGATACGGCACTCCACATAGGGGGACCGAGGATTCTTCGTTCTTGTTCCTGGAGGTCAGTGCGATGTCCAGCACTCGGGAGGCGGTCTGTGCATCCTCGAAGAACATCTCATAGAAATCGCCCAAACGGAAAAACAAGATGGCATCCCGGTATCTCTCTTTGATGTGGAGGTACTGCTGCATCATGGGCGTGATTTTGGTCTGTTCCATCACGGCTTCCTACACCGTCCCCACGCGTTGCTTGTTCCAACGGTCGAGGGCTGGCGTAACCTGTTCATACGCCTGCTCCTCCAGGTCTGCGTGTACGAGCTTTCATGGTCGAGCGTGAATCACGGGAGGGAGAGCGCGTTTGCGGGCCGGGCCGGCGGTGGCCCGCTCAATGTCACCGTTCAACTGACGCATGAGATTGCCGAGACCGAGGGAAAGGACGAACTGGCGATTCATGGCTTCGAGAATTTTCTCTCGATCGCTGGTGATGACGAAAAGCGTTTCGCCGTCGGTCAGATACTTGAGCGATCGAGGGGACTGCACCCTCTGGGCGGCGACTCGTTTCAACGGGCTCAGACAACGGCGAACTTTTCGGACGCTCAGTCCGCGGCCGGTCAAATCTTTCATGACTTTCAAGCACATGAGGTCATGAAAGGAGTAGAGCCGCTTCGTACCGCGTCCTTCCGCCGGCTTCACGGACGGGCGAATAAAGCCTTGCTCGTCCCAGTATTGAATCTGCCGCAAACTCACGCCGACGATGCGGCTCGCCATTTTGCTGTTGTATGCCTGCATGCTTCGGTCCCGTGCAAATGAAAACAACGATGTTTTATGAAAGTAAACGGCCGGCAAACCATTGTCAAGGAAAGCTCTCGCGGGGAGTGGGAAGTCGCTTTAGGAATGAGGACGGAGTGCTGAGGACTGAGTCTGGTTACCACTCATGGCTTAGGCCTCATTCCTCAGTCCTCGTGGGTCCTACGAATCTGGTAGCCGCTGGTATTTGCCCTGAAAAAAAAGCAGCGGACGGTCGCCGCTTGCCGCCGCGTTCACGACTTCTCCAACGATGATCGTGTGGTCGCCGCCCTCGTAGCTTTGCACAATTTTACATTCCAGGTAGCCGATCGCGCCTTCCAATACGGCCGCTCCGTTTGCGCCTTCGTGCCATTTCAGGCCGGCGAACTTGTCGACTCCCTTCGTGGCAAAGCGCCGCGATATCTCTTCCTGATCCTCGCGCAGAAAATTGACCGTAAATACGTTGGAAGCGGCGAAGCACGAATAGCATTGCGCCGCTTTGTCGACGCAAATCAGGACCAGCGGTGGATTGAGCGATAACGATGTGAAGGCATTGGCGGTGAGACCAAAGGGCGCTCCTTGAATGTCTTTGGTCGTGATGACGGTCACCCCGGTGGCGAAGTGACCCAGAACCCGCCGCAGCTTTTGTGAATCGATCGTCATTCGCCTTCTCGACGATGTGCCGTCATGATTTTTATTGCTATCAGAGCCGACGCGGATGTGTCAATTATAGTGGACGGAGAAGCTACGAAAATGGTAAGGATAAAAAGCGTCGAAAGGAGGAATGGCCATGGCGGTTCAAGAGCAGAAGGCGGGCTACGATCCGATCAAGCGCAACCGTTACAACACGGAGAATGGCGCTGTCACTCGGCTGGTGCCGTAAGGGACTCATGGCTGGCGAAGAGTTTTTCTTCGAGCAGGTCCGCTCGAGCGGTTGCCTATCCTACATCCTTGGGTCCGCCACGGATAAAGTCTGTGTAGTGATCGATCCGGAGCTCGATAAAGCCGCCGACTACGTCGAACTGGCGCGCTTTCTCGGGTCGACCATCCTTTACGCCATCGACACGCACACGCACGCGGACCACAATTCCGCCTGCAAGGTGATGCGCGAGCGCTATGGTATCGCGGTTCTCATGCACCGCGCCGCCGAGGCGCCTTATGTAGATGTGAGAGTCGAGGACGGAGAGGAAATCCGGCTGGGACGGCTCTCCCTCAAAGTCCTTCACACCCCCGGTCACACCCAGGACGCGATGTCCCTGCTGTTTGCCGACCGTGTTTTTACCGGGGATACGCTTCTCATCGGTGGCTGCGGGAGGACGGACCTGCCGGGAGGCGATGCCGAGAAGCAATATGAAAGCTTGAGAAAACTAGCAGCGCTCGGCGACCAGATTCGCGTCTATCCAGGCCACGATTATCGCGAAGCGGTCTCCACCCTCGGAGATGAAAGGCGTAACAACCCGCGCTTGCAAATTGCTTCGAAAGAAGAGTTCGTCCACTTCATGACTTCCCGCAAACCTCCCCTGCCCCGGAAAATCCAAGAAGCGCTCGAATGGAACCGCACCCCGATCCAGGGCACGCAGCGGGGCATGGGCGAAGGAATTTAGCCCCGCAGAGTCTTGCGGGTGCAAATTTTTCTTCCTCCTCTCCTGCGGTACGCTTTTGTCGTTTTTATTTCATTGACTCGTTCGCGTGTCTCGTGCATTGATTCTATTTCTCGGTGCCAAGATCATGAGCCAAGTGAAAACCTGGTCGACCGCCGACATCCTCGCCACCGTGCGCCGGTACTGGGGGTACTCCGAGCTTCGTCCGCTGCAAGACCAAGCTATCCGGGCGGGCCTCGAGCGGCGCGACTCGCTCATCGTCATGCCGACGGGGGGCGGTAAGTCGCTCTGCTACCAGGTGCCCCCCGACCTGGCGCAGCGAACCGATATCGTGGTCTCCCCGCTCATCTCGCTGATGAAAGATCAGGTCGATGGACTCCGCGAATGCGGTTATCCGGCCGGCGCTCTGTACAGCGGCATGCCTTTCGATACCGTCCGCCGCACCGAAGAACAGATCGCTGCCGGACGCTACCGGCTGGTATTCGTGGCGCCGGAGCGCCTGCTCACGCCGCGGTTCCTGCAGGTCATCGAGGGGCTGCAGGTGCGCGCCTTTGCCGTCGATGAAGCCCACTGCATCAGTCACTGGGGCCACGACTTCCGGCCTGAGTACCGGCAACTTGCCGAGCTCAAGAGCCGCTTTCCAAAGGCCAGCGTGCACGCCTACACAGCGACGGCTACGGAGCGCGTGCGCGCCGACATCGCCGAGCAGCTGCGTCTGGCAAATCCGGCGGTGCTGGTCGGCACCTTCGATCGTCCCAATTTGGTGTACCGCATCGTTCCCCGCGTTGACGCGCGAGCCCAGGTGCTGGAGGTTTTACGACGCCATGCCGGGGCGGCGGCGATCGTCTACTGCCTCAGCCGCAAGGACGCCGAGCTCATGGCGCAGGCGCTCAAGGCCAACGGAGTTCGCGCGGCGTTCTACCACGCGGGCATGGAAGCGGACGAGCGCCGCCGCGTGCAAGACGCCTTTGCAACCGAGGAAATCGATGTGATCGCGGCGACGGTGGCGTTTGGCATGGGCATCGACCGCAGCGACGTGCGCTGCGTCATCCACGCCGCCATGCCCAAATCGATCGAGCACTACCAGCAAGAGACCGGCCGCGCCGGGCGCGACGGGCTGGAAGCCGAATGCGTGCTGTTGTACTCCGCCGCCGACGCCATCCGCTGGGAATCGTTGATCGAGAGGAGCGCGGCCGAAGCCGAGGCGGCGACAGAGATAATCGCCGCTGCGCGCCAGCTGCTGGAACATATGCGCCGCTTTTGCGCCGGCGTTCATTGCCGGCACCGTAAGCTCTCCGAATACTTCGGGCAGACATTCTCCAACCCGAACTGCCAGGCGTGCGACGTCTGTCTGAACGAGATCGAAGGCCTCGCGGATGCGACCCTTACCGCGCAGAAGATCCTCTCGTGCGTGGCGCGCACGGGCGAGCGTTTCGGCGCCGAGCACATCGTGGACGTGCTGTTGGGCGGCGACACCGAACGCGTGCGGCGCTGGCGCCACGACCAACTCACCGTCTATGGCTTGATGAAAGGCGCGAGCCGCAAGGCGCTCGCCAACATGCTTTACCAACTCCTGGATGAGGGCTTGCTTGACCGCAGCGGCGAGGAGCGCCCGGTGCTTCGGCTCAACGATGCATCGTGGGCGGTACTGCGCGGCCAACGCGCCGTGCGGCTGCTTGAGCCCAAGACGAAGGTCAGCAAGACCCGGTTCGACGAAGAGTCGTGGGAGGGCGTCGATCGCGGATTGTTCGAGAGCCTGCGAACTTTACGGCGGCAAGTCGCCGACAACCGGGGCGTGCCCGCGTACGTGCTGTTCAGCGATGCGACACTGCGCGACATGGCGCGCGTCCGGCCGGGATCTCCGGCCGCGTTTCGCAACGTCCGCGGTGTCGGGGACCGCAAACTGGCCGATCTCGGACCGTGCTTCCTTCACCACATCGCCAACTACTGTCATGACAATCGCCTGATGCTGGACGCGGCGGTCGGGAGCCGCCCGCACCGCGAGCGCGCCACGAGGCGTGAGACGTAAAAAAGTGACGACTAATGGAGCCGACGTTCACCGGTCCTTGATGTAATAGGCCTCGGGCGCGGGCTTGTAGGATCGCGGCAGCCACAGCGGGCGGCGCAGGTTATTCGGTCCCGGCGCGGGACGAGTCTTGCTGAGCCAGCGTTTGTAGACCTGGTGGGATTTATTGGTATCGACGAAAACGTCGCCGTATTTGTCCTCGGGCCCCGCTTTCGTTACCCGAACCTTTTGATGCCAGCAATGCTGGCCGCTGATGAAATCCGGCTGCACTGGAAAAGTGAGGTTCTGATGCACGCCGCCGTCCTGCCAAAAGATCCGCTCCGAGTCGGGGTCGTCGCTCTTGAAGGGCTTGATGCCGTGGATCTGACGCATCATCCATTTGCCGTCTCCCAGATTCTTTAGATCTACCAGCGCGGTCGACCACCGTTCTCCGCCGCTGTCCTCTTGCAGCCGCCAGCGGCCCAGATGGTGCGAGCAAGCAACGACGCCGGGTTTGATTCCTTCGGTCACCCAGATTTTATCGACGAAATAGCCGATTTCGGTGTGTACCTTCAAAAGATCGCCGGTTTTCACGTCCAGAATTTGCGCGTCGTTGGGATTGATCCATATCGGGTTGGTATGTGTAATCTCGTACAGCCACTTGGCATTGCCGGAGCGCGTGTGAATCAAAGTCGGCAGGCGGAAGGTCGGCAGCAGCAGCCTCTCGCCGGCGTTGATATCGATATTCTCGCCATGAACGTGACTCTTGATGTAACCTGGAATCGCGTATTCCGGCCATCGCCAATCCTTCAAGGTCTTGGAATAGAATTCCAGTTTTCGCGATGGCGTCGGAAAGCCGACACATGCGATTCCATCCACCTCGACGCCCAGCACAACCCCGTCTTTACTGACGATCTGGGAAACCGGGTCCGTGATCGCGTCACTCAGGTCGCGCGATTTGATCCGAGTTTCGTGGACATGATAGACGCTATCCTCGATCAGGTAGGCCCCGTATTTCCGCATATATTCCAGAGGTGTCACTCCCTGCTTTGCCGCCGCTTCTGGAAGTCCGGGAACGCTGTTTTCGAAAATCCATCGGTAGTAGTCGTCCACCGTCATCTTCTGGCCCGGCGCATAAGGCGACTCGAAGTATTTCCGAATGCCCAAGGCGCCATCGGGATCGACGCGCCACGATAGTTCGATCCAGAACTCGTCTTCCTCCCAGATTTGGCCCATGCCGGCGGCTTCGTGGGCCTCGTAGGTGGTGTTGAAGCGCTTCCCCTGTTTTTCCAGCGCCACACGCAGGATCGGTTGGCGAAAGCCGATCCATCGCGCCGCCTGAGTCTCCTGGCTCATCAGATCATGCCGTTCGGAGGCATGGCCCATGGGAAGGACATAGTCGGCAAACCAGGCGGTCTCGCTCCATGTCGGGGTGAGACAGGCGTGCCGCTCGACCTTGCTTTCGTCCGTCAGCATTTCGATCCAGCTCATGCCGTCGGGGTTCGTCCAGACCGGGTTGTAAACCCGGGTAAAATACATCGCGAGCTTCCCCCGCCCCTCCTTGATAAAATGAGGCAAGAGAAAGCTCATCTCGAAAAAGGCAAGCGGATACTCGCGCGGCAGAAGCATTTCATTCCAAACTTCGGCAGGCGGCGGCATCAGCGGCGGGGCGGGAATGTATTTGTTCGCCGCATTGGGGGCCGTGCCACCGGGGGTTCCCACAGCGCCAACGAGCACGCTCAAGAACTGCAATCCTCGCGCGACCTGCCAGCCGCCCAGATTTCCCGCGGCGGCGTTGCGCCACACGTGAGTGGAGAAAGCCGGCCCCGCGCGGGCCACTTCATGAGCGACTTCGACGAGAACCTGCGGATCCACGCCGGCTTCCTTTGCGGCAAACTCCGGCGTGTAGCGCCCGTAGATCTGCTTCAGGATCGAGACAAACGACTGGAACGTTTGCGGCTGATCGGCGTGCTCTTCGCGCAGATACTCCTCCCAGTTGACCCATTTGCGGACAAAATCTCGATCGAAGCGGCCTTCTTGCAGCAGGATATTGCAGATCGCCAGCAGAATCGCCGCCTCGCTTCCCGGCCATGACGACAGCCAATAGTCCGCCTTTGACGCCGTATTCGAGAGCCGCGTATCGATCACGCAAATCTTTGCGCCTTGCTGTTTGCCCTCGATGATCCGCTGCGCGTGCGGGTTGAAATAATGGCCGCTTTCTAAATGGGAGCTCAGGAGCAGAATGAAGCGCGCGTTCGCGTGATCCGGCGATGGGCGGTCGATACCCGACCAGAACGCATAACCTGCGCGCGCTCCGGCCGAGCAGACGTTAGTGTGGCTGTTGTGACCGTCGATCCCCCAGGCGTGAAGAATTCTCTGGTGGTAGAGAAGCTCGTGTCCCGGTCGCCCAACGTGATACATGATCTCGTTGCGGCGGTTTTCCTCGAGAGCTTTGCGCACGCGCGCGGCGAGGTCGTCGAGAACTTCGTCCCAACTGACGCGCTGCCACTTTCCCTCTCCTCTCTTTCCGGTTCGCCTCAACGGATAGCGAATCCGCTCGGGATCATGGATCTGGTTAAGGGTCGCGGGCCCCTTGGCGCAGTTCCGCCCGCGGCTCCCCGGATGCTCCGGATTCCCGTCGAATCTCCGAACGCGCAACGTTTCCCTATCGACCAACCCGATGAGGCCGCAGGCGGCTTCGCAGTTGAAGCAAATGGTGGGGACGATCTGATAATGCTTCTCTACCTTTCTCGGCCAACGAGCGGTGTCGTACTCGATCCAGTCATCCCACTTCTCGACCGGCGGGTAACTGGCCAGCGCAATCGAAGCGCTATCGAGTTGCTGGGCGACCGGATGCAGCGGCGGCCGGGTTTCATTCATAAGGGTATTCCTTTTTGTTTCGGCTAAAGACGTTGTACCCCCTCTTTCTTTCTCCCCCGATGACGGGGGAGATAGAGAGGGGGTCTGCACGGCGCGCTAATCAGCTTAACGGAACCGCCTGCCCGGCTTTGATCCAGAGATGCTCGTAGACCCACAAGCCGGTCAAAGCCAAAACAGAGGCGATCACATAAAAAGCAATCGATGCGCCCGGCCACAGGAGGAGCGCCAATGGCGCAACCACGCCGACGCCTATGGCGAACAGCCAAAATTGCCGGCGCAAGGCGCCTTTGATGAGCAAATCAGCCGCCCGCGCGACTTCCTCGCTGCCGTGCTTCACGCAGAGCTCGCCGCAGATCATCGCGAGACTCAGTAACAGCGCTACGATGAGCGCGTTGCCCAACGAATAAAACAAACCAAGGCTCAGCCCAAAAACGGATCCGGTCAGTATGAGCATTGCCGCCCCAGCCACAATCGCCTGAACCAGAAGGTGCCAAAACAAAAGCGGGCTCTGCCAGAAATCGCGGCCGCGCGCTTGAGCGAACAAGAATGCGGAATAGCCGGCGGACAGGATCGCGAACAGCGCGGTCAGCCAGACAATCCATGGGGAAACTCCACCCGTCGCAACGCCTTGCCAAAGCCACACAGTTGCCAGAACGCCGAAACTCATCAGCGCATAGCTGCCCAAGACAAGCCAGGATCGAGGGTTCGGTTTGGTCAAGAGATACAAACAGCGCGCCGGTTGCTTAAGATCAAGGACAAGCAGCAGCACCGTCGCGGCCAAGAATGACAGCGAAACGAGGGGACTTAGAAAACTGAGCACGATCGTGTCCTCTTCAAAGCCTAGGGTCAGAAACAATGCGGACAAGAGCGGCATTCCGGCCGCGATCGATTTCGTCCAGAGATAAGAGGCGATTTTTTTCCCCCACGGCGTCGCATGAGGCACATCGTAGACTTCTCTTGCCACACCGGGAATTGATCGCTCCGTATGGTTCTGTAACGCGTAAAGATCTTCGCCGGGTTGTTTCTCCGCCCAAAAATGCCCGGATTGCGGCGCCATCATCGTGGGCTGCAGTAGATCGCCATCGACTCCCACGTAGAAGAGCTTCGGCCTCGTCCCCTTCTCCGGCTTACGCACGCTGACTTTTTCCAGCGCGATCCGCCGACTGATCGCGCTGCCCGGATCGTCTAGATCGCCGGAAAGAATGGCTTCAGTGGGACAAACCACTTCGCAAGCCGGTTTGTAACCCCTTTCCACGCGAGAGGCATCGAAATTACATTTAGCCGCTGTGTTTCTGTCGGGGTCGATGTACAGCGCGTCATAGGGGCAAGCTTGCATGCAGGATTGGCAGCCGATGCAGCGCTCATGATCGAAATCGACGATGCCGTCACGGCGGCGAAACAAAGCCACCGTAGGGCAAATCTCGATGCACGGGGCATCGTCGCAGTGGTTGCAGCGAAGCACGGCGAAGTGGCGGCGCGTATCGGGGTAAGTGCCCTTCTCGACATACTTGACCCAGGTGCGATTCACTCCGACCGCGATATTGTGCTCTTCCTTGCAGGCGACCGTGCATGCATGGCAGCCGATACAGCGGTTCTGATCGATGACAAATCCGTAGCGCATCAAGTTTTTTTAGACGCTGTGTGGCGGCGCGAGACGGGCGCGCCGCCGAATACGTTAGTGAGGTAGGTTAAGCTTGGGATTTCGGCGTATCGTCCTCTTTGCCATGAAGCGCATACCAATAGATGCTGTTCATGTAACGCCAGCGCCGGATCGTCGCTTCTTCGACGGTTTTCACCGCGAGCGCTTGGAGCTCCAGAGTGTTGCAATATTTCTCCACGATCGCGAATCCCTTGGAGCCATGGATTTCGTCGGCATGGATGTGCTCCTCAAAAAAACGGATCTCGCGCGCGCCCGGTTGGTAGCCATAAAATTGGTGCAGCGCGGGAACGACCTTCCGGCAGATATCGAGGAATTGCGATTCCAGGCCGATGAACATGCCGGCTACCGCCGCCTGCCATGGCTTTTGGTAAACCAGCCGCCAACCCCAGTTCTGCAGCCCCTCGGTTCCGGCAAGAACTACGGACGTTTCTACACCGTCCCTGCTCAGGCCGCTGGCTGCCAGATAATCCTTCAACATATCCAAATGCCGGTCGTCAGGGTTTTCCTCATCGCCGAGGTTCTCAAAGAGATAAGTCTTTACGTCGCGCTGTGGAATTTGTGAGGCCTCATACGCCATCCAGTTCAGATATTCCACGACGTAATGGTAGTGCTGCATGCAGTAGAGCGCGGTCTGCTCTCTCGTCAATTGACCTTGCGCCCACAGCTCGAAGAACGGATGGTTCTTGCTGTGCTTGCGGTCGCGAGTAGCAATCAATTGATGGTGAAAGCTGTGTGACATACGGCCTATGGCATATGGCTTATGGCATATGGCTTAAGAGGATAGGCTATAAAGTGAGCCGCAGCGAACGAGTCATAGGCTATAAGCTATATGCCTGACTTTTGGATACGGCTAACCCTCGCCGCGGTGGACGATCTCTTCCACAGGCTTCAGCCGAACATCGATGAGCGCGGACTGTCCCGCTGCAACCGCTCTCAGCCCGCGCTCGACGGCTTTGCGAACCTCACCCGGTTCTTCAACTTTCTCGCCGTAGCCGTCGAAGGCTTTTACGATCGTCGAGTACTCCGGACAAGGAACGATATGGAGGCCTGAAAAGTTGTTGGACTTGACCGCCCAGCCGTCCGGATAATACCTCGGAATTCCCGATTTTTGGGAAAGATAGCCTTGGTTATTAAACATAATCGTGAGGAACGGCAGGTTGTGTTCCTGGGCCGCTCCATAGGCGGCGGGCGCGGGATCGTAATTGAACGATCCGTCGCCGATCAGGCAGATCACCGGACGCTTGGGATTGGCAGCTTTGACACCCAGCGCCGTGGCCAAACCGGTGCCCAACCCGCCGATGCAACCCGCGAAGAAAGATCCCGGCTTGAGATTGTCGAGGTAGCGATGAATGGCCAACCGATGGGTAATGGTTTCTTCCACCACCATGGCGTCCGGGGGCAACACCTGGCTGATCTCGTGCGCCACCCAACGAGTATCCATCGGCTTCTGCTTGGCCAGGGCCTGCGCCTCCTCGCGCCATTTTTTCCGGCGCGCATCATTTTTGGTCTTTAGTTCCTCGGCGCGACGGCTGCGCGCGCCGTCGCCCCTGGACACGCGTTTTTTGAGAGCTGCGAGCAGATGCTCCAGCGACGAGTCCACCTCGCCCGCCAAGCAGAGATCCGCTTGGTAACCGTAATACGGGAGTTCGGCTCGTAGCGGGTTTTCGTCGAGTAGCGCGACCTTCGCGCCCGGGGAGGGTGTAATCGACGCCGGGTGCCACGGCGCGATCACCGCCAAAAGAAAAATCACATCGCTTCCGGGGAGCACTTCCTTGGGATCGAAGCCGCTGTGAAGCGAATGGGTGCGCGGAAAGTTGAGCGCACCGGTGCTGCGAGTTTCGACCACGGGACAGGCGAGTAGTTCGGCAATTTCCACCAAACACTCCACCGCCTTTGCCGTCCGTCCCGAGTCTTCCGTTATAATGACCGGGTTCTTTGCCCCAGCCAACATATCCGCCAGCTCTTCGATGCCTTTCGGATCAGCGGTCGCCAGCGGTGCCGCGCCCAGATCCGACGGTACATCCTTGGTCATGGTCTCGAATAGATACTCCATCGGCACCGAGAGGAAAACCGGCCCGCGTGGACTCGCCATGGCGAGGCGGCAGGCCCTCTGAATGGTGGCCGGAAGGATCGCCTTGGTATTAATCCCGAAACTCCACTTTACCGTATGGTCCACGAGTTTGGCGGGACCGCCCATATCGGCGAGATGGCCGCCCCATTGGCCACCCGGATCGGGCCCTTGGTCTTCGCCAAAACCGATCGACTCGCCGGCGAACACAATCATCGGGACTTGCTCGTGCAGGGCACCACGCATCGCCATGGTGGCGTGCAGCGCGCCCACGGTGGTGTGAATCACCACCGCCGGCAATTTGCCTGTCGACTTTGCGTAGCCGCTCGCCATGCCGACGGCGATTTCCTCATGGCGCGTGCTCATATAAATCGGCATTCCTTCCACGCCGGGTTCTGCCAGCGCTTCCCACAACGGCGACCATTCCGACCCGGGCGACGCGAAGATCCGCTCCACTCCCATCTTACCCAAAACGCGCAGCATCGTCTGCGCGCCGGTTAGTCCCTTGGTGTTAATCACGATAATCTCCTTCTGCTTGTCTTTCTGAGGCGAAGCCGAAGAATCTAGATCCTTCGCTAAGCGCTCAGGATGACGACGAGAAGCTAGGCGCCACTTCTCGTCGTCAGTTCAAGTTGTAAAAGCGCTTGGCGTTGTTTTCGAGAATATCCTTCTTCGCTTCCAGAGACAGGTCCTCTCTGCGCCAGACGATCACGGCCGATTCCGGCCAGCTCATATCCCAGTGCGGATAATCGGACGCGTACATCAGAGTCTTCGAGCCGATCTCGTTGACGATGTAGCCCATCATCTTCTCATCCGGTTCACAGCCATAATAGATGTTGCCGCCCGTAAGGTACTCGCTCGGTTTGGTTTTGCACAGCGGCGCTTCCACTTTGCCGCGCTTTTCCCACTCCTCGTCCATCCGCTCCATCCAATAGGGTATCCAACCGCAGCCGATTTCCAGATAGCCGATCCTCAGCTTGGGGAATTTTTCCGGGATGCCGCCAAAAACCATCGCAGTCAACTGCCGCAGCACCGGAAACGGATGGCCGGTGGTGTGCAAGCAAATGAATTGATCGAAAATCTCACTGCCGGCTTCATCGCCGCCGAAGGCGTGAATGGCGATCGGCGTGTTGAGCCGCTGCGCCTCCTCGTACAGGGGATGAAACTCAGGGCTGCCCAGATTCTTGCTGTGCGCCTGCGCTGCGAGCATGCCGCCGCACAACCCGAGCTTGGTTACGGCTCGATTCAACTCGCTGGCCGCTTCGGCGGGATTGTTGACCGGTAGGTTGGCGACCGCTTTGAGCCGCGGTGAAACCTTGCAGTAAGCGGAAATGAAATCGTTGTAGGCGCGGCAAAGCGCGGCATTGAACTGCGGATCCCGAACTCGGCCGATGCCGAGGCCGCTGGTTGGATAAAGCACGGCGACATCGATCTCCTGTTTATCCATGGCCGCCAGCCGCTCCTCGGGCTTAGCCCCGGAGTGCCCGAGAGTGCCGCCAAGATTGCGGTCATAGATCTCGCGCGGCAAAAAAGGCGCCGTCTGCTTTCGATACGGCTCGTCCAAATAGGGCCGCAAAACCTCGTCCGTGTCCCTCGCATGGGCGTCGGAATCCCAAACTTTGATGGCGTCGCGTAATTCCATAATCGCCTCCTCTATTCTAAAGTGAAACAGATTGGAGTACTGGAGTGATGGCGTAATGGAGTGATGTACTCAGAAGCAATACTCCAACACTCCAATACTCCAACACTCCTAGTCCCTATGTCTGCGGTGCGACGGCCTCGCCGTTGCTCCGCAATCTCGCCGTCGACCAAGCCGGCACTTTCAAATTGTAAAGCTGCGTGACGTTGGCATTCAGCAACTTCGCACGATCCGCCGCCGGCAAATGGCCCATATCACGCGCGATCACGTCACGCGAATTCGGCCAGGTCGAGTTCTGATGCGGGTAATCATTGGACCACATGCAATTGTCCGAGCCCCACCACGAGAACAGCCGGCCGCCGACATGGTCGTTGAAGAACGTCGCGTACACTTGACGCTTGAAATATTCACTGGGCGGTTTATCGATCGGAAGCTTCTCGGCGTGGCGGTGGCGCTTAAACGCTTTGTCGCACTGGCCGAGCCAAAACGGCATCCAGCCGATTTCGTTTTCGACGGAGACCATTTTTAGCTTTGGGTACCGCTCCAGGACGCCGGAGAAGATGACGTCGAACAGCGCGTCTTCGATTTCTCTCGTTTGGTTCACGCCGGTTCGATAACGCTTGATCCCGTGGTTGGTCTGGCGGTGCATGCTTTCGCCGAAACCTGTGAGGATGTGGAGATGAACCGGCATCTCCAGCTCCTCGGACGCCGCCCAGAACCGCTCATAGTGTGCCGCGGTGAAGGGCAAATCCGGATCCGGCACTTGCCAGATCATCGTCCCGACCATCCCCTGCTTCTTGCAGCGCTCCATTTCGACCAGGGCATGATCGATGTTGTAAGTTGAAATCAGCGCGATGCCGTACAGGCGATCCGGCACTTTCTGGCAATAATCGATGAGCCAATCGTTGTAGGCGCGGAATAAGGCTTCCTGCAGAGTCGCATCTCGAACACAATACAAACCCAGTCCCAGGCTCGGATAAAGGACTTCGGCCGATACGCCGTCTTGTTCCATGTCGGCCATTCGAGCGATAGGATCCCAGCCGCCCGGACGCGCCACGGAAAATCCGGCCTTGCGAAAATTTTCCAAGTTCTCGGCCTTCTGTCCGGCCATAAATAGGCCGCCCACCGCCTGCGGCAGCACATCGGCGGAGCCAAACATCCAGGCGTCCCTTTTCTCGTCGAAATAGACCCGCGGGGCGCGATCTCTGAGCGATTGAGGCATTGCTTTTTCCCAAAGGTCGGGAACTTCAATGACGTGCGAGTCAGCCGAGATAATTGTCTCTTCCATGGCTCCTCCTTGGCGTATTGCGTGAGACTGTCTACTTCTTGGCCCACATCTGGTCGAAAAATCCGCTTTTTTCCATCTCGCTGAGAAAACGATTATCGGTTAGGTCCGCAGGCCTGACGTTCTTGGCCCGCGGATCGGTGGCCGCTACTTCTTCCAGTATCGCCTGTAGCGCTTCGGGTTTGAGCACTAATCTGGGCTCCAACGCCTTGATCTCGGCATTGTACGCGGCGTCGAGAATCGAGCGATCCGTCAGACGGAGATGCTTCCCCATGACTTTGTATACGAACTCTTTGTCGGTGTGCAGTATCTTTGCCGCTTCCGCCATCGCGCGCATGAAACGTCCCATCACCTGGGGCCGCTTGGCGACCGCGGAACGCTTCGTCACAAAAGCGGTTGCCGCGTACGGGATCTTGAGATCCGGACCATAAACCACATAGTGATAGCCCTCCGCGAGGGCTTTGGCATCTGACGGAGCCGTCAGAGTCGCGACCTGGATTTTTTTGCTGAGCAGCGCCGCCAGGCTTTCCGGGTCCCCACCCGTTTGCAGGAACGTAAAATCCCGGCCCGGCTCCATTCCGGCGCGCCGGAGCGCCTGGATGGTGAAATAGTGGGTGTTGCTGCCGATCCGGCTGACGCCGATCTGTTTGCCCTTGACGTCTTCCGGCTTCTTGATGTTTCCACCGGCAACGATGCTCTGAGTCATCACATTTTTCACGCCGCCGACAAAGACCAGATCCGTCGCGCCCTGCAGGTAAGCACGCACATTGCCGACGCCGCCGGTCAATGTCATTTCCGCATCGCCGCTGAGTATCGCCGCCGTAACCATGCCCGATGAGGCGATGAACACCAGCTGATGATCGATATTATACTTGTCGAAAACACCGGCCTCTTGGGCGATCCAAGGCATCGACTGAGACATCACCCGAGCCGAGTGGATCGTGATCAGTTTATCGGCTCCCGCCGCGGAAGCAGCCCAGAAAAACAAGGCGATTAACAAAGTGAATAGCGATCGAAATGACATTAAGCTTGTCCTCCTTGCTGCGACTTGACTCCATTCGGCCCCGTTCGCGCCGGCCTAAAGCTCCTGCATGAACCCATTCTCTTCTAACTAATTAATGAACCGATTGTCAAAGAACTCCTAGGGGCGGCGGCGTATCGCGGCACCTCAGCCGATCAACCGACCTGTCTACGACCAGAAACGTTCCCTCCAGCGTTGAACGGCCGGCGGATTGACGATCGCGTCAGGGACTTTACCTTCGAGAATTGACAGAATACTTTCCGCGGCCATCTTCTGTCCGGCCTCGAGGGAGCCGGGATTGTTGCCGATAATATGGGGAGTCATGATCAGCCGCGTCGGATCGACTGCGCGCAGCATGTTGTTCAACGCCAGCGGCTCTTCAGAAAAAACGTCCAAGGCAACCCCCGCAATGACACCTTCATTCAAAGCTTGAATGAGATCGGTCTCTTTGAACACGGGACCGCGCGAGGTGTTGACGATATAGGCCGTTGGCTTCATCAACTTCAACTCTCGCATTTGGATCATGCCGCGGGTCTCTTTCGTCAGCACGACGTGAACCGTCACCAGATCCGATTGCCGCAGAAGCTCTTCCAACGAGACCATCTTTACTGCCAACGGGGCTACGGTTGGCTGGGAAACGTACGGGTCATAGCCAAGGAGATTCACCTCCCAGGGCCCCAGCCGCTTGGCGACATTTCGCCCGATGCGCCCGAGGCCGATGATACCGATGGTTTTTCCCGCCATCAGAGCGCCTCGATTCTGCGGTTGCTTCCATCCGCCACCCCGCAGGAAAGCCTCGTTGAATTTAAGCCGTTTGAACAATGCCACCATGAAACCCAACGTCGCTTCAGCGACGCCGAGGTAATTTTCGGGCGTCGGGCTATTACAGCATAAGATGCCCAACTCCGTCGCCGCTTCGACATCAACGGTCTCGATGCCAATACTCGACTTCACTACGGCCTGAAGATTCGGGCAGGAATCCAAGATTTCTCCAGCAATGACATCCCGGCCTCCGGGGAAGAGCACGTCGGCGTCGCCGATCAGGTTGAGCAATTCACGCCGCTCATATCGATACGAAGGAAAATCATCGTTCGATTTCCCCAATACCAACTCGCAATCCCCGGCACGCAGAATATCTTGCGCGAGGGTCAAACGGGCGGGACCGGTCAAACAAACCTTACGATGTTTTGCGGCCATGCCTGCGCTCAGTTCAGGTTGTAGAGTTTCTTTGCCGTTTGAGCCAACAGCCACTTTTTGCCTTCATCGTTCAGGTCTTCGCGCCGGCTCAAATGTTCGATGTTCTCCGGGAATTCGGTGTCCCAGTGGGGGTAATCCGATGCGTAGTAGAGAACTTGATGGCCTAGAACTGCCGCCGTTGGGCCGATCAGCGGCTCATAGTCCTCCGCGTGTAGATAGATGCGTCCCTGTTTAAAGTATTCGCTCGGTTTTTTCGTACAGTTCGGCGCTTCCGCTCTCCCCCGCTTCTCCCACTCTTCGTTCATCCGGCCCATCCAGTAAGGAACCCAGCTGCAACCGGCTTCCATGAAGGCCACGCGCAGCTTGGGAAACTTATCGAATACCCCGCGGAACATGAAGCTCGTCAATTGCATCATCTGCGCGAACGAATGAGAAAGGGTATGAACTTCGATAAATTGGTCAAACAGATCGCCGGCAAAATAGTGGGGGCCCCGGACCGTGGCGTGAACCCCGACCATGCAATCGAGCTTCTCGGCTTCTTCGTAAATGGGCCAGAAGCTCTCATGCCCCAAAGGGAGCCGTAATCCCACTGCCGGTAACATGAGGCCAACGAGCTTCAGCTCGTTGACTGCCCGGCGCAGCTCCTTGACCGCTTCGGGCACGTCCTGGAAAGGAACCAGCGCGACCGCCTTGAGCCGCGGGCTGACGTTTTGAAACTCTTCTGCCACGAAATCGTTCCATGCTTTCGAGTACGCCACAGCCACATCCGGCTCCCGAATCCAACCGACACTGAGGCCGTTCGTCGGATACAGCACCGCGGTCGACACGGCGCCTTTGTCCATCGCATCAAGCCAACTCTTCGCATCCCTTGCCCGGGTGCCCAGCGTCCCGCCCAAGGAGCGGTCCCAACTGTCTCTGGGAGTGAGGGTCGCGGCTCGATTGCGGTAGCGTGCATCCATATAGGGTTTCAGTTGACTGTCTTCTTCAGTAATGTGCCCGTCTGCGTCGATCACTTCATAACGGGAAGCCATGGCACCATTCCTCCTTGTAGTATCGTTTTCAAGAGACGTTCATGTTTAGAGTTTTTAATTTCGTGCTCAACTCGAGACTCGGAACTCGAGACTCGAGACACCACCAGCCTGTACATTCGTCTACGCCTCCTGGCCTAACCGTGTCAAGACACGGTAGTGATTCAATTGGAAGTGAACCCAGTTATCGTAACGGAGAAAGATTTCTCGCTCCGCTCGAAATGACACGTAGTGGAGCATTGTCATCTCGAACGAAGAGAGAGATCTTGACGAAACTGAACCACTACCCAGGCTCATCGACGGCTCGCAATCTCTACTTCCGGTTTGAGCTTTGACTATCGCCGAGGTCCCGTCTGACCCGTGAGTCTGGGGTACTAACTCATTTTGGTCCGGTCGTTCAACTATCGCAGAAAAAAAGATTCTTCGCTTGGCTCCGAATGACACTCGACCGTTCGTCATGCCGGAGCTGCAGAGTTGTGTTAGAACACAAATTCGCATTATGTTACGAGTCGGCAACGTTAGACACGTCGGCTCAAAGCCGCCTCTAACCAGGAGGTCAGCCATGAAAACCTCATCCTGCGTATGGCTTCTGATAGCGTGGGTCTTATGGATTCGGACCGAGAGCCCGGCTTCCAACAGTTGGGCCGCCCTTACCGGCTTTGCCAATCAGGGACAGTGTATCGCCAACATGAAGGAAAAGTTGAATGTGTGGCGGCAATTCAAAGACGCCAAGTTTACCGCCAATACGGTAACATTCACCGAGAACAACACCACGATGACCTATTTATGTCTTCTGGATAGCGAAGACCCGCGTAAAAAGCCAAAAACCTAAGGCCAGCCCGGCGAGCGTGAACCCCGCCTCGGCCTCGAACGCCTTGGACCGAATTGTTCGAGCTGCAATCTCGGATCACACTGCCGGCGTGTAACGGCAACATACTCGACTCGCGCGTCGTTTTTAACGGTACATCGCGTGGGGATCGAGTTCCGCGCGGATTAGTCGCAGCTCTTCAGTTGTTGGCGCGGTGGTCTCCTCGATCTTCTCCGCCGAGCGTAGCGCCCAGCTCACTTCAGCCTGGACATCGGTCACGGTTACTCCGGGATAGAGCGCGGTCAACTGCATTTCGCGCTCAGGGTTGGCAAAATTCAAGATGGCCTTGTCGGTAATGACAAGTTCGGGCCCGCCGCCGGGCAAACCCGAACGCATCCGGCTGTCGCCCCCGGTCAGATGGCCGGGGCTGGTGAGAAAATCGAGCTTGTCCACAAACGCGCGGCGCTTCAGACGCATGATCATAAATGTGCGTTGAGCATTGATGACAATTTCACAGGCGCCGCCGCTCCCCGGCAGACGCGTTTTGGGTTTTCGGTAATCGCCGATGACCGTGGTGTTGAGATTGCCGTATCGGTCGATCTGGGCTCCCCCGAGCAAGGCAACCTCGACCAGCCCGCGCTGCAAATACAACCCGAACAGGTCCGCCATGGAGACTACCGATATAGCGCCGCTAACGAGCGTCGGGTCGCCGATGGAAAGCGGCAGACGTTCCGGACGCGCGCCGTAGACACCTGACTCGTAGATTAGCTCCAGGTCCGGGGCGACGGTGTAGCGCGCCAGGTTGCAGGCGATATTGGGAAGACCGACGCCGACAAAGACCGTGCGCGCCCCTGCCAACACGCGCGCGGCGACCACGATCATCATCTCCGAGGCGGTATAGGTGGGCTCGCTCATCGATATCTCCCATAATCAACCGGCGGCGCCGGCAAAGGATCCGGCTTGAGCCTCTCAAAATAAGCTTGCCCCAGCTTCCGCACATAGGCGGCGTGATTTTCGAGGCCGTAAACCCATTCGTCGAGCCACGCCCGAACGGCAGCATGATCCTGGGAAAGCCTGTCCCAGGCTAAATAGGAGTCGTTGTCACGGTCATAGTAGCCTTGCACATAGGACGGATGCGCGCCATAGGGTTCATGCACCACCGCGTCGACGACCAAGCCGGGGATCAGGGTGCGGTTGGGATCGGCGCGGATGACGGCTTCATCCACCACTTCTTCAACCACAATGATTACGCGTTTGGCGGCAAAGGCCACTTCCTTTTGCATGCCGAGCAGGCCCCATAGTTGCGTGTTCCCCTGCCGGTCCGCGCGCTGCGCGTGGAGGACGGCAACGTCGGGATTGAGCGGCGGCACGACCGCGATCTTGCCCGTTCCATAGGGATCGTCAATCAGTCTGATCAGAGGATTGGCCGCGAGCATGTCGGAACCGATGTAGCTCCGCACCGGAAAAAAGGGCAAGCGCGAGGCCCCGGCCGCATAACGCCCCACCAATCCGTAATGTGAATATTCTTCCAGTTCGACCGGGCGGGGCACGGCTTTCTCCACTGCGCGGCGGATGCAATAGAGCGAGCCGACGCCAGGATTTCCCATGTAGCTGAAAACCAGCTTGCTGCCTACTCCGGCGGCGATCATCTGGTCATAGATCAGGTCGGGCGTCATGCGGATCAACGTCAGGTTGCGCCGCCGCTGCCGGATGATCTCGTGGCCCGCGGCGAAGCAGATGAACGCGGTGAAGCCCTCGATCGTGACCGAGCAGTTGTCGGTCACGTAGGCGGCGATGGCCTCCTTCATCGATACGACCTTGTCGGCTTTTGCTGGCTTGTTCATCGCGTGCAATGATCGGTCAACCCAAAAGTTTTTTTGCGCTTTCGCGCACGCGGTCGATGATCTTTTCCGTCTCGCCGAGATAATTTGCCGGCTCTCCAAGCCGGATCCAATCGACGGTTCCCGGCGGCACGGCGTCTTGGGCAAGATCACGGACGACGCCCACGAGATCCTTCCCTTCAGATACCGCTATGCGGCATGCCTTCTTGACCAGTTCTTCCGCCTTGCCGCGCGGCATGGCTTTAGCCAGAGCAAACACCGCGGCTTCGGC
>DASTOD010000510.1:0-2751 GCA_035762645.1 Binatia bacterium
TCCTTCGTCACGGTCGTGACGACATAAATGAATCCCTTAGCCATACATTACGCTCCCGGGTCCATCCCGAAGGCCAACTAACGTATAGCGTTTTATCCCTAAAACGTATAGCGTTTTATCCCTAAAGGTTAATGGCGATCAAGGTGCATGACAGCAGCGCGATTTCGGCGAAGGGATAAAACGTGTTGGACTAAACCGCGGAGCCGCTGTGCAGCTTCGGCTATGGGGATTGTATGATGGCGCAGCCCAGGCGGGCATGGCGCCTCGTTAAAGATAGAATAGCCAGGGGATGATGGGTTGAGATCGGCGCCGATAGTTTTTCCCTGATTGCGACCTGCCACGCGGCTTTGGATTCAGTTTTAGCCAGCGCCAGATACACCCGTGCCAAGCCACCAGATCGAGAGTCAAAGGGGATGAGATGCGATTGAGTGTTGTTCATGAAGAATCCCGACGAGGTACGCTCGACAAAGCCGCCAGGTCGCCGACGACAATCATGGTCCCCTCATGGCAGCACGGGCAGCGAGAAACATCGACGCCGGTGATTTTCAATAGCCAGTCTTTGGCTGACAGCATAGGAGATTTCGACGAAGCGGGATTGAGATCGAGGAGTTTGCGGCATCGAGCCAGAGATAGTTTCTTAGAGCGGTTAGCCAAGAAACCGAAGTGACGGATGCGCATGAAGCCATCGGGTAGGATGTGGAGCAGGAAGCGGCGGATAAACTCTTGGGCGTCCAGAGTCATCGTCTTTTTTCGATCCCGGTCTCTTCGATCTCGATAGCTCAAGGTGACTTGTCCGTTCTCGACTTGAAGAATACGGTCGTTGGAGAGCGCCACGCGGTGGGTGTAGCGGCCGAGGTAGTCGAGAACGGTGCGGGGAGAACCGAAGGGCTGTTTCGCATAGACGATCCAATTCTTTTGCCGTGAGGCTTTGACGCTGTCGTTGATTCCTTGGACTTTTCCTCGGTCACCGGCTTGCTGTAACAGACTCAAAAACTTTCCCCGAAAGACCCGGCTCATAGCCTTGACTGGGAACAGAAAACTCTTGCGCGCCGATATCCAGCGGCTTTGGTTGAAGGACAGAGCGCCGGCGGGAACCAAACAGTGCAGGTGAAAATGATCCTTGAGGGTTTGGTCCCATGTGTGGAGCACGGCGATGATTCCAAGGGTTCCCTTAAGACGGGTCTGGCCAAATTCCAGTAACGTTTCACTGACGGCTTTAAACAGAAAACTCAAGCCAATCTTCTTATTGGCGAGGATCAGCCGGTTCAATTCATGGGGCAAGGTAAACACCAGGTGGAAGTACCCCACCGGCAAAAGCTCCGAGGTTTGCTTCTCCAACCACTGAGCTTTTGCCAATGATTGGCATTTGGGGCAGTGACGGTTACGGCAGGAGTTATAGGCCGGCCGCTCAAAACCGCAAGAGTCGCATCGTTGCAAATGGCCGCCCAACTCTTGGGTGCGGCAGACAGAAATGGCCCGCATCACTTTTTGCGCAGAGGCCGATAAACGATGCGTTCGTTGGTAGCTCTCCCCGTGACTACGAAAGACGTCGGCCAGCTCAGGGCGCCTCCGGTTTTGTCCTGCTGCCCGCCCGTGAACGTCAGGCAGCACGAAAAAGATCCGCCCTCTGTCAGTTCGGCAATCTCAAAAGGTCCAGAGGATTGGCCGTGGTCGTGAACTTGTGCTGGCGGATCTGCAAATAACGTTGGGTGCTCTGCAGGGAGTTGTGCCCCAAAACCGTCTTAATCGTCACCAGGTCCACCCCGGCTTCTAAAAGATGGGTGGCAAAACAGTGCCTGAGCGTATGGATGCCGTGGCCTTTTTCGATGCCAGCCCTGAGCTTGGCAAGATTGTAGATTTTCTGGGCGTAGTCGATCGATAGCGGACCGCCCTTTCTGTTAGGGAAAAGCCAGCTTCGGGAGCGATGCTCTTTCCAGTACGTGCGTAGCTCCGAGAGAAGCCGCAGGGACAAAATCGTGTAGCGGTCTTTTTTCCCCTTGCCTTGCTCCACTTTGACCATCATTCGTTCACTATCGATGTCACTTACTTTGAGCCTGACCAACTCGCTCACCCGTACCCCCGTGGCGTAGGCGGTCATCAAAAGACAACGGTCTCGATGCCTCTGGGTTGCTAAAAGCAAGCGTTCCACTTCGTTCTGGCTTAACACCTCCGGCAATCGCCAGCTCTTCTTTCTCGGCGGCAAAAATAGCCTCTGCTCGTTCCAGCCCAGAATCTGGTGATAGAAGAACTTCATCCCCGAGATCGCCACGTTGCGCGAACTGGGGGAGAGGCCCCGCTCTTGGAGATGCAACAGATAAGAGCGAATCTCATCTTGAGTGAGCTGATCCGGCGATCGACCGCAATACCGCACCAGGCCAACCATTGCTGCAACGTAGCACTGCTCCGTGCGGCGCGAAAAGTTTCTCAGCTTCATCTCCGCGATCATCTTGTCTCGTAAGGCTCCCATAAAAAATCCTCCCTTGGATTAAATTTGGGAGCTACGCTAGTTCAGACAAAGAAAATCAGCTAGGAAGATCGATGAAAAACAAAAGGCGAGGGTAGGCCAATGGCCTCACATAAGCGGGCCACCGCGAAGCGGTTTAGTTCAAATACAAGTATCTGGTTCCGTATAGAACGACCTTACTTCTGTATATTAAGATTTCGCTCCCTCTCACTTTGACCGCTTTTATAATGGGGACAATGATTTGTAAAGCCTTCCCTTGAACGCAAGCCGACAAAGGCGGAAAGTTG
>DASTOD010000511.1:0-3158 GCA_035762645.1 Binatia bacterium
GTTCTTTATATTCTTTCACCCGTGCACGAAGGCCGTCCAGCCCCTCGGTGACCACTTCACCGGGAAAACCCGGTAAATCCACCGGACCTTTGTCCACTTTGATTCCCGGGATGATGCTTTTTTTGGAGAGCACTTGAGGAAAAGGCGTACCGTCGCGCGCGGAGGTGCGGATCGTTTCATCGAACAGGATCACGCCACTGATCGCCTCTTCGATGCCTTTGGTGGTAAAAAGCATTTCCCGGTAGGCGCGCCGGGTGTTTTCATTGGACTCGATCTTGATGCTGTCGAAGCGCCGTTTGATCGTTCCCATGCTCTCATCGGCAGCAAGTATTCCCTTTCCCTTAGCCACCATGGCTCGCGCAACGCTCTCGAGTTCCTCTCTGGACATGGCGATCTTACCTCCTTTTTTTTGATTTTCGACTTCATTGTACATGGTGCGCTTGCTGTGGCAAGCATGTCAGGCTGCTGAAAAAGACTCATATGCTTCGTTGCGCTTAATCGCCTCGCGTCAACGTACCACCGATGTACGCCTCCGCTCGTCGATTTGACGCGCGCCTCGCCTCTGAGTCTTTTTGAGCAGCCTGTAACAAAATTTCTCAACGGCAGAAAACGCGAAACAAAAATCGTTATTGATTCACCCCTGGTCGTGATAGATGATGGAGACGTGGGTAGTCTTCTCGTTCATTGGCTAATCAGCACCGCCAGTCTGTTGATCGTCGCCTATCTGTTTCCGGGCATTCAAGTTCGCGGCTTGGGCTCTGCGCTCCTTGCCTCGCTGGTCATCGGCTTGATCAACGCAACCCTCGGCTTGGTTCTTAAAATCGTGACGCTGCCACTGACCATCATAACCTTCGGTCTGTTCTTGCTAGTCATCAACGCCCTTATGTTGCAGTTCGCCTCTTACCTCGTGCCCGGATTCACAGTCTCGGGATTTTGGGCGGCATTTTTTGGCGCCATCGTGCTTAGCCTGGTGAGCATGGTCCTGCGCGCGCTCATCTTTTAGCAGGTTGCTGAAAAAGCCTCATAGCCTTCGTTGCGCTTAATCGCCTCGCGTCAACGTACGACGGATGTACGCCTCCGCTCGTCGATTTGGCGCGCGCCTCGCCTCTGAGATCTTTTTGAGCAACCTGCAAGAAAAGTTTTATACTCCTAGGCGGCAGCCCACGCGTACGCAACGGTTTCGAGGTTAGAGATTCGTGTTTTCGCATTGAACTCGAGACTCGGAACCCGAGACCCGAAACAGCAGCGGTGCAGCTGCTAAGATGAGAGCCCTGTCGCCTCGCACCAATAGCTGGCATCGTAAAAACGCTCCGGCGGACTGTACGGCGGCCGGTAGACTCCCATTTCCTTCCTCAGCTCGATCACAACGCGCAAAGCCGATGGGTTGATGCGCGCCTTGGGGACTACCTTGCGGTAGGCTTCTTCGGCCGCAGCCTGGCTGAGATTTTCCTTTTCTATTATCAGCTCGAGAGTTGCCGTCCGATTTTGTGGCTCGAGCAGCCAGTCGGTCGCCGCCACCCACGCGCGGATAAAACGCACGACGAGATCACGATGACTTAACAACCAACTCCGTAGCGTCCAGCCGCAGGTGAGCGGCCAATGCGGCACATAGTCTTCCGCTTTAGCCAGCACAATCCCGCCGGCCGCTACTGCCTTTTCAGACGCCGGAGGCGTTAACATCGCCGCCACGACCCGTTTTTGCAGAAAGGCCTCGAGCCGCTTCGGCGAGCTGCCGACGATTTCGACCTGATATTCGTTATCATCGATATGGTGGACGCGGAGAATCTTTTTTCTGATGAGATCGAGATTGGAATCGCCAGGGTCGCCCGCCAACAGTTTGCCGCGCAGTTCCTGGATCCACTTCACGCCGGGCTGGCCGATCAAATAGGCACTCAGGCCTTCCTCGGCCTGCATGAACAGGAGGTAATCGGTCCCGTCGGTGGTCGCGCGCGCGATCATGGTATCGGCGCTGCTCAGAGTGAAATCCCAACGTCCCTCGGCCATGCCACGGTTGTGATCCGGCGCATAGGTGGTTTCATGAAATCTGACTTCCAAGTCTTCCTTGGCGAAAAAGCCTTTGTGCGCCGCCACGAGGTACGGCGGTCGTCGCGAATATCCGGTGACGTTTAAGATCTCCATGGCGCCTCCCGTATCACAAACCTATCTTCAGTCTCCAGAAATCATGTAGGGGCGAACTTCGTTCTACCGGTGGGCTTGAGGAAGCAAATCGGGAGAAACTCTAAGAGCTTCGACGGACCAGGCAAAAAAGTCTTCAGCCCTAGCTTACTTGTCTGTCTTGTGTGTCTAGCTTTGCAAGTGCTTCTTAAAAAATTCCAAAGTCCGGCTCCAGGCTTCTTTGGCTGCTTCCGGATTATACCGATCGGCCCTGCCGTCATGGAAAAAAGCGTGCTTGGCTCCGGGAAAGATTTTGTAGGTGTAAGCTTTGTTATACTTTTTCATAGCCTCCTCGGTTGCAGGAACCGCATTTGTGATTTCAGGATCTTCCTCTGCGTAGTGAACGAGGAGCGGCGCTTCGATATTTTTTACAAGGTCTAAAGGTTGCGGGCTGCGGCCATAAAACACGACTACTGCGCTGAGTCCGCGAACATGAGTGGCTGCACCAAATATCATCTCTCCGCCCCAGCAGAATCCCGTGAGTCCGAGCCGATCTCCGCGAACTTCAGGAAGGCCCTTAAGATAGGAAAATCCTGCATCGATATCTTCAGTCACAGCATCGAGGGGAGCCAACTCACGGAAGTTCTTGACTCCCGCTCCTTTGGGGTTTACTTTTGCGGTTCCGCCATGACGCGAGAAAACATCAGGAACCAGGGCAACGTATCCCTCCTTGGCGTAGCGGCGGGCGATATCACGGAAGTGGTCGACTAAGCCCGCGTTGTCGGAGATTACGATAATGGCCGGATATTTTCCCGCGGCACTGGGTCTGGACAGGTAAGCTAAAACCGGTCCTGCCTTGCCCGGATATTGAAGATCGCCGGATTTTAATCCAGGATCATTTGGTTCCACCTGCGCTCCATGGGCGGTCGCAGCGAGCAGCGAATCGACAAGGGTCGTGGCAGCCGCCAAACTTCCCGTCAAAACCACTGCTCGATGGATAAACTCCCGCCGGCTGATTGTCCCATCGCGATACTCTCGCAACA
>DASTOD010000512.1:0-3223 GCA_035762645.1 Binatia bacterium
CCCCGCCAATGCAGAGCATAAGTTCCGGGACCCGTACGGTATCGTGTTTGACATTTCGACGCACGGCTGGGACGGCGCGAAGCGTACGATCTAATCTCTCCTCTGCAAATCCGACCACGGCTGCTTTACTTCCCCCCTTTGAAAAAAAAGGGGAATGAGGGGTTTTTTAAGTTACTGAAGCAGCGGTTCGGAAAATCTCCCCTTGCCCCCCGCTTTTTCAAAGAGGGGAACCGGGGCCGGGGCCGGTCGAGGACTGAACAAAAGAAATCATCAACATGGCCCGGCCGCCTCGACATTTTTAAAGAGGCCCGTGACATTGAATCTCGAAGATCAAGTTCAGATGACCGAAAAGGTGCGCAAACTTACGCTCATCAATTCTGTCATCGGCATTACGATAGCGGGAATTTCTACCCGCGTCTTTATGATCTCCGTGCCGACCCTGGCAACTGCTTTGGGAACAGACATCCTAGGTATCTCTTGGGCGCTTATAGTTTATCAGATGGCCGGGATAGGATTGGGCGTTATCTGCGGGCGCCTGGGGGACATATACGGGCATCACAAGATGTACGGTTGGGGCATGGGGGTAATGGCGGTTGGCTCGCTTCTCTGCGGACTCTCACAGGACGTTTTGCAGTTGATCCTGTTTCGATTCTTGCAAGGAGTCGGCGGTGCGATGATTCAGTCTTCCGGCCGCACGCTGGCCTTCAAGGCCATGCCTCAGGGATCTGAGGGAAAGGCCCAGGGGCTCATGGCCATGTCACACCAGTTTGGTTTTTTTGTCGGCCCGCCGATCGGCGGTCTCGTCATTGACCTGGTTCACTGGCGCGGGATTTTCTTCCTGTTGTTTCTGCCGAGCCTGGCTGGAATGGCACTTTGCTACGTGACCGGACGCTCCGTTGCGCCGCCCTCTCGGCGACACTCGCCGATCGATTACCGGGGAGCCTTGCTCTTTCTGGGATTAACGATCCTCGCCACCATGCTCTTGGATCAAAAGATCGCGCAGGTGCTGGGCGCCGGCAGCCAAACTCTGCTGGCTATGGCTTTTATGGGGGCGCTTTGGGGATTTATTTCTCACGAGAAGAAAACTCCCAGCCCTATGATTCTTCTCTCTCTTTTCTCGGTGCCTGCGTTCGGCTACGGCTCGGTCGGTCTGCTGGTGTGCTGCATCACTCAAGGGATCGTTACCTTTGTCGCGCCTTTTTATCTCCAGGACGTGCTCAAGCTCACGCCGACGTTCATCGGGATTATTTTTCTCGTTCCGTCGCTCCTCAGCATGGTGCTTTCGCCTGTGAGCGGCGCTCTAACCGACCGCATCGGCGGCCGTTTCCTGTTGATTATCGGCGTGTTGTTCCTGATGCTCGCTTTCTTGATCGGCGCTAGCCTGCGCGCCGACTCTCACTGGATCCTCCCCACGCTGCTGCTTGCGCTTACGAGTATCGGATCGGCCTTTTTTAATACGCCCTCACAGGCCGTGATGGTGAGCTCGCTTCCTAAAGAACATTGGGGCACCGCCATAGGCATCATCAACGGGATCTTTGGGCTGGGACACATGCTCGGCATCTCTCTGAGCGGCATCTTTCTGACGCTTGCCTTCCGATTCTACTCTGGAGATCCAGGGACAACGCCCAACCCGGGAGACGCGCAACTGTTCGTTGCTTCCATGAACGTGACTTATCTCTTCGCCCTTGCAATTAGCGTTATCTCGTTGCTGACCGCGATAAAAACCAAGAAAAACAGTTGAACGTGCTCAAATCAGTGAAACATGTTAACACCCGTTCACTCCCAGTCTGGTTACTGGCAACGCTCCGGGATAGGAAGACCGTCACGCACCGTGGGGAATTGAAAGAGGTGGAGACCGTTTTATATATTGTCTTCTGACCATGGCTAATTTGTATTACAACGATCGACTCATCATCGCTTATGCCGCGATAAACCAGAGCAACAAATTGTGGAGCCCCGGGGCGGAAATCACCTGGAAGACCGATGGCGAGCGTCGCTCGCACACTATCGGCGGGCTCGCGGATCGATTCAAAACCTGTGAGGAAGCGGAACGCTTCGTCATTGATCTCGCCAAAAAATGGATTGACGCTAACCCCTAAGTAAACGACGACCGGACTACAGACGACAGACCACGTAGTCTGTGGTCCGTAGTCAGTGGTCGGCTTCGAGATAAAGATTGAAGGCCGTTCGCATATATGAACATGGAGGAATCGAAAAGCTCCGATACGAGGAGGCGCCGGAGCCGAAAATCTCCGTGCCCGATGAAGCGATCGTAAAGCTTGAAGCCGCCGCTCTGAACCACATTGATCTCTGGACGCGGCTTGGCACCACCGGGATGGCGATCCCGATGCCGCACATTTTGGGCGCGGACGGCGCTGGGGTCGTTGTGGAAATCGGCAGTGACGTGAGCAATGTAAAAAAGGGCGACGCGGTTTGCCTCTACACGTTAAGCGGCTGCGGCCAATGCGAATTTTGCCTCACCGGGCAGGATTTGCTGTGCCTATACATAAGGTGTTTGGGGGAGAGGCTGGACGGGACCTACGCGGAGTACGTGAAATTGCCGGCGGCGAACTGCTTTCCGATTCCGCCCGGGTTCACCTTTCAGCAAGGCGCGGCCTTTCCCCTCGTCTTCGTAACGCTCTGGCGCATGTTGGTGACCAACGCGCGACTCAAGCCGGGGGAGACGATCCTTATCCTTGGCATCGGTGGAGGAGTGGCGAGCGGCTCGCTTCAAGTGGCGAAAAAAATCGGCGCCCGGGTCATTGTAACTTCCGGCAGCGATGCGAAATTGGAATCGGCGCGCAGTATTGGCGCAGACCACGGCATCAATCACCGGAAACAGGATTTTGCCCAGGAAGTGAAACGGCTGACCGGCGGACGGGGTGTTGACGTCGTCGTCGATACCGTGGCCGGCGAGTTATGGCAAAAGAGTCTGGCGTCTCTGGCGCGCGGCGGCCGGTTAGTCACCTGCGGCGCCACCGCCGGCGGTCGACCGAGGGATGACTTAACGGCTATTGTTTCGAAGCACTTGAAAATCTATGGCTCGACGCTGGGGAGCAGGGAAGAGTTTCGCCAGCTGCTAAGCTTCATGAAGGCGTCGCAAATCAAGCCCATCGTAGACTCTGTTTTTCCTCTGAAAGATGCCGCCTCGGCGCAGCGCTATCTTGAGGAGGCGAGGCAATTCGGCAAAGTCGTGCTGCAGATCGCCAATTAATGAATGCTG
>DASTOD010000513.1:0-2460 GCA_035762645.1 Binatia bacterium
TTGGAATTTTATGCTTTTTAGTCATTTGGATTTGTTTCGAATTTCGGATTTAGAGCTGCGAGTTTTTTCCCCGCGTCACTCCGAATGGTTGCGGCTCGCCCCCGCGTTGACTCCCCGCCGGACGAGTGATAGAAAAAAACCCGCCGCGCCCGTAGTGAAAAGGATATCACGAGGGTCTCCGGAACCCTAAGTCCGAGTTCGATTCTCGGCGGGCGCACCACCTAGATTCAACATCCGCATCATCACCCCTTGCTTTTGTCTCGCGTAGGGTTCCTTCAGGGTCTCTATCTTTTATTCGCACGTTCATTTTCCCGGTTGCTTCATTGAGCAATTGCCATCAATTCTGATCCTTTACCCCTTCTTGCACCTGCGTATTTTTTCAGCCGTTGTCACTCAGCGTTGGGCGGTGTACAAATTGTGACTAGAATTTTGCTGACGGGAGGAATTGCGATGGGATACATGAAAACCGTGGGTGCGTCATTGGGTGTGTTGGTCTGTGCGGCATCCGTCGCCTTGGCTGCTCAAGGTCAGACACCTCACGCGGAAAAGGGGGCGCCACACGCTCAGCACGGGCAACCCGCTGAGCAGCAGTCTCCCATGCATCACGGCATGATGGGTCATGGGATGGGTATGCCGATGTCCGGCATGATGTGCCCGATGATGGGCGGCGGCATGGGGATGGGAATGATGTCGATGATGGGTCATGGACAAACGGACCCGAAGGCCCTAGGTCAGATGCTTCAGTTGAGGGGTGACATATTAAAGGCCGTCGGCGACGTCCTCACCAAACACGGGAAGGCGCTTGAAGGGGCCAAGTAGCTTGCCGTTGTTCAAGCGGGCTCTTCTCTCAACATTACGATCCAGAATTGGGATCGCCCTCTGCCCAAAATCGCCTCGCGTCATGAGAGCTGGTTCGTCATCAGTTATGCCCTCACTCTCGTCTTCTTTTCCAGGCAAGGCTTTATTCCAGTAGGTTTGTCCGGTTGCGCAATAGCTCCCCGCTCTAATCCGTAACTTGATTAGTTCAAAGCGCTGCGGGCGGGCGGCCGGCTTTTCTCTTTTGAACACCTCATACGCTTTCCATATTTGAGAAAAATAAAGTCGCTGATCAGCAAAGCTGCGAAAATTTTTTACCGCTCGCAGCTTTTGCTGCCTCCGCTTTGCGCTGAACGAATGAGCTTCTTTTCCTTAAGAAATTAAACGCTCTTTCGCTCCCGCGGACAAGCTCCGGCCTTTTCGCTATTTGTGGCATTGTCGTTGCTAAAATCAAAAGGAACCGCACTGGCCGGCAATAGCAGGCCTCCCGATTAAACGAGAGACCAGAAAGCAGGCGGAAAAATCCTAGGCTTGCCAAAATTCACTTAAAGAAGGAGTCGATTTTGTCGAAATGAAGAACAAGACTTTATGGCTCATGGTTGGCTTTCTATTTATGCTTGGCTTTCTATTTATTGGTCTCATGGCCGCTCAGCGGGCCTACCCTCAATCCCGCGCCCATCGCGCCACAACGATTACCGTCTATGCCGACTACAACTGCCAGTGTTGCTCGGAATGGATCAAATACATGAAAAGGCATGGCTTTCACGTTAACCGGATGAATTTAAACAGGGATCAGCTTCAGGATTTTAAAAACAAGATCGGAGTGCCGACGCGCTTGCGCTCCTGCCATACGGCCCTTGCCGGAAAGTACGCCATCGAGGGGCACATTCCCGTCGAATATATTTCGGCATTGCTCGCGAGCAACAGCGAAATCGCTGGCATCACTCTACCTGGGATGCCCGATGGCTCTCCCGGCATGGAACATCCTGGCGGGCACAAAGAAAAATTGCTGGTTTATTGGTTCAGCAAAGACGGAAAGTCAGCCTTATGGACCCCGGCCAAGGTTAACTGAGTTGAAAAGCCCTTCCAGGGGGCGGCTTGAGTCACCATCCATTTCACGTATCTTCAGGTACAGAGCGCGAAAACTCGCGGGGCGGTTCCCGGTGTTTGCGATAGCGGAGGCCGGCTCTTGAGGAGGTGCTGTGGTGACACGGCGCCTGCTCGCCCGAATCGATCCGTGCTGCCGTCGGGAAACGGCAGGCCACCGCTTCAGCAACGGTTAGCTCTGTGCGGCGCCCTTTGGCAAGGCAAAACACCTGGACAGCCGAGGTCTTAGCGATAACCGGTTACATCGGCGGGTCTACCCGGGTCTTGAACCTCGGTGACGTACCTCCAGGCATCGGGTTGGCTGCCGTCGAGATCCGTGAAGCCATAGATCTTCGCCAGCTGCCCGCTGGACAGCGACTTTCCGTTCCAGCGCGACACGTTGGGATCTTGTGCGAGCGCCACTACGGCCCGGCCGACGAAAGCTGGACTCTCTGAAATGGCGAAGTGGGGCGAACGCGTTGTCGCGTCCCGCCAGTTCTCTTCGGTGACGCCATAAGCCTCGAGCATGGCCTCTGATCGCAGCCAACCCGGAGTGAG
>DASTOD010000514.1:0-8127 GCA_035762645.1 Binatia bacterium
TATGACCGCGGCCTCGTCCGACCCGGCATGGCCGCGGACCTGATGGTGTTCGATCCGGCGACCATCAAGCCATTGGAACCGGGCGAGGCGCACGACCTACCGGGCGGAGCCAAGCGCCGCAAACAACTCGCTCAGGGGATCGAGTGGACCGTGGTGAACGGGCAAGTGCTCATGGAAAGCGGCGGGCACACCGGCGCTTATCCGGGCAAGGTGGCGCGCAGCAGCAGCCCTGCGCAGCAATAGCCGCAAGTAGAGTAATGATCCTTGGCTGTTGCCACTCTTAGAGGGAACAAATGTTGTTGACTAGATGGCTACTGAAAAACTCTCTCGGAGTCCTTCGACGAGCTCAGGACGAATGGAGTGAAGTTGAAATGATTAAGAAAATTCCGTTCATGCTGAGGTTCTCGAAGCATTCCTATCTTTTTTCAGCAGCCTGCTAAAGGGCGCCGTTCAGCTGCCGACTTTGGTCGGCTGAAACTGGGAGCAAAATCTCATGGAACCATTACATGTAAGAGCGACAAAGATAATGCTTAAGACCAGAGTTGCCTTTGTAAGCCTGACAGTCTTGCTTTTGTATCTTTTGCTTCCCGCGACGTTGAGGGCGGATAGCCCCACTGAACAAGTGCGGGCCACTGTGAATAAGGTGCTGACTATTATCAGGGATCCCAACCTGAAATCGGAGGCCCAAAAACAAGATCTTCGAACGCGACTGGTCGAAGTCATTTATCCCCGGTTCGACTTTACTGAAATGGCCAAGCGTTCTTTGGGGCCTCACTGGGGACGCCGCACCTCCGAGGAACAGCGGGATTTCGTAACCATTTTCGCGGGACTATTGGGCCGATCTTATGCGGACAGAATCGAGTCCTATACTAGCCAGGATATCCTCTACACCCGTGAGGTCGAGGACAAGAACTATGCCGAAGTGGACACAAAGCTCGTGACCGACAAGCTCGAGAGAGTGTCCATCAACTACAAACTCCACAGTGTAAACAACGAGTGGAAAGTCTACGACCTTGTGATCGAAAACATTAGTATCGTCAACAACTACCGCTCTCAGTTTGATCGCGTCATTGCGCGATCTTCTTTCGCGGATCTCGTTCGCATCATGAAGGAAAAACAGCCGTAGCCGGCATCAGGGATCCTCGGGGTTCCACTACACCGCAGTTTCCTTATCAGCGGATTGGAGGATGAACTCATGATTGAACAAAAAAATGAAGGGAAGAAGTTCTGGCGACCGAAGGAGCAGAAACAATCTTCTATCGCCCAACGAATCCTCCGCGCGCAAGCGCAACTTCTCCAACTTACAAACGAAGCCGTCCTCATAAATGCCTTCCATACGGCCCAGATTGTATTTTGGAACCGCCGGGCAAGCGAACTCTATGGATGGTCGCCAAAAGAGGCGAAAGGAAGGGTTGTTCACGACGTCTTGCAGACCAAATTCTCCGAGCCGCTCCGAGAAATTGAAACCAAGCTTCTCCGTAAGGGCCAGTGGGATGGCGAGTTGGTCCACAGGAGAAAGGATGGCAAGCCCATTGTAGTTCAAAGCCGTTGGGTGCTGCAGCGAGACTTCTCCGGAAAGCCTAGTGATGTCCTCCAGCTGAATCAGGATATAACGGTGAAAAAACAGAGTGCGCAAACTATAGGAGAGAAACAGCGGGCTCTCTTGGGAACCATGGCCGGGGTCTTGGCCCATGAGGTTGCTAACCCGCTCACTGGCATCCTGAGTTCCCTGGAGCTTGCCCAAAGGCAGATTAAAAAACAGCACGTGGTTGATTCCGTGCTCGTATCGACAATCCAAGGCGCGACACAAGAGCTCCATCGGCTAAGCTCACTGCTCAAGGACTTTCGCGGTGTTGCGCGCCCGCAAATGCTCGATGTCAAGAAAACTGACCTGGTGAAAAACATACGAGAGGCGTTGGCTTGCGAGCTCCTCTCTTACCCGGCTTTAGGAATTTCGGTTCAATTCCAATTCGATGATTCTTTGTTCTTGATCGCGGACACAGACAAGATAAAGCAGGTCATCTTGAATCTTTGTAAGAACGCCGTGGAGGCCATGCCGGCTGGGGGATGCCTAACCCTCAAGGGTTATCACTCTGCTCAGATGGTTGTTTTAGAGATCGGCGATACGGGTATGGGTATCCCTGAGGGCGTGGATGTTTTCGAGTTATTCAAAACCACAAAGCCCGCGGGCAGCGGCTTGGGACTTTCTGTGGTGCAGCAAATTGTCTTAGCCCATAACGGCACGATCGCCTACACGACCCAGCCGGGCCATGGGACGACGTTTAAGGTTTGTTTGCCGGCCGCAGAACTTCCGCACAAAACGGAATGAAGCAACAACAAGCGATAAATAATCGTGCGCCCCAAGCCGGAGTTCTGCGGAGGCGGCTTATGAGGGACCGGCTAGTGATATTTATTGTTGGCGCTCTAAACGCCGGACTGCTCGGCTTGGGAGTCATCCCTGTCACTGAGCCTTACCTGGGCGCACGATGGGGATCGGGTTTTGTTCTAAGTTGGTTCGGACGTATGCGGATAAGTGCTCTGGCGCCGGCTGGGTGGATCTGTACGATCCGTTTAAACAGGCGGCATTGGCGGACGGCCATCCTTTATCTCGTGCTTTGCGTAACAGTCACTACGGCCGCTCTGATCTCGGTTGGAATTCACCACGTCTATTTTGACCGGACCGATTTGCCCGACATGGAACGATTCGCCCGCTTCGACTTTCCGACGATCGGCACCGTCTATGATGGCAACGGCGACCCGCTCATTGAACTGGCAAGAGAGTACCGGCGGATCACCAAGTATGAGGAGATCCCGCCGATTGTTCGTGATGCGATCCTCGCCGCCGAGGACAAGAATTTCTTTTCGCATAGCGGAGTCGATTATTCAGGAATTCCTCGCGTGCTGAGCAAAGTCCGGATCGGAGGCCTGGTGGCACGTACGATGGGCTTACAAGGGCGAGATGAAGTCGATAGGCCGCTCTTCCCCCAAGGTGGATCGACGATCACGCAACAGCTGGTGCGGGGTTATTTTCTCAAAAGCCTGACGGCTGAAGAACACAGCAATCAGCTCCGGCATCACGGAGTCTTGTCTCGCGTGCTGTCTTATGCGGTAGGCGCACGGAGCGTCAACATGCTGGTTCGGAAGGTAGAGGAGATTCGCCTGTCATTGTGGGTCGAAAAAGAGATGCAGGAGCGATTCGGTTCGAAACGCCGCGCAAAGGAAGAAATTCTGGCCCGATATGCCAGCTACATTTACATGGGACACGGTCAGTACGGGTTTGCGAGGGCGGCGGAATACTATTTTGGTCGGCCTCTCGCCACGTTCACCGCAGATGACGCTGACAAGGCAGCGCTGCTCGCCGGCATTGCCAAGTCGCCTCGTTACTACGCGCCCAGTGCGAAGGAAACCGAAAGGGTCTTGCACCGCAGAAATCAAACCCTGGCGCTGATGGCGGCAAACGGTTTTATTTCTCGGGACAGGGCGAAGGCGGCTGAGCAGCGCCTGATTCAGGTGCTCGCTCGGCGTAATGACAAGATGCTGAAGGCGCCTGCGGTTGTTGAGAATATCCTTCAGGAGCTTAAAGGCCGAAGTGCCGGCGTCGGCGTTGAAGACCTCATGCACGGCCGTATCCAGGTTTACTCGACGGTGCACGCGCGGGTGCAGCAAATTGTCAACGAGGCACTGGAGCGCGGCCTCGAGCTTTATGAGAAGCGACACCCGAATGCCAAAGGGCAAATCCAGGGTTCTGTCGTCGTGCTGAGCAACCGCGATGCGGGCATCCTCGCCGAGACCGGCGGTCGTCAGTTCTACGAAGAGCGCTCTGCCTCCTACAGCGACTTTAATCGCGTCACGAAATCCCTGCGGCAACCGGGGTCGGCAATGAAACCGATTGTCTATCTCGCTGCCTTTCTTCAGGGAATGTTTGATCTCGAGACCATGGTTCCCGATGAGCCCATTAGCATCCCCGATGGAGGGCGGCAGAGCACGAAATGGATTTCAAATTACGATGATCAATTCAAAGGCATGATCCCTCTCCGAGAAGCGCTCGCGGAATCCAGAAACGCCGTCGCGGTCTGGATCACGGAGCAGATTGGGATTGCCAGTGTTCTGCGAACCTCGCGGAGTTTAGGGGTCGAGACGCGGTTGCAGCCATACGCCACGACGGCGCTGGGCGCTTCCGAAGTGAATTTGCTGGAGCTGGCCAATGTGTACCGCACGATAGCATCGGGTATCCTCGCCCAGCCTCATGTGATCCGAAAGATTGTCCGCAATTCGGGTGAGGTGGTGGCCGATGAAGAGCGCCGGCGCTCCACGATCGATATCGGCGACACGGCGCTTTCACTCATTCAGGAGGGCCTGCGCAGTGTCGTTCGCATTCCGAGCGGCACCGCTCATGCGCTCAACTCCAGCGGTTTCCCCATCGCCGTTATGGGAAAGACGGGAACAACCAATGACTTCAGGGACGCGCTCTTCGTGGGCTCGACTTACGGCCTCGAAGGAATCACCGTCGCCGTCCGACTCGGTTTCGACGACAACCGTTCTCTCGGCCCCAAAGAAACCGGCGCCAGGGTTGCGCTCCCAGTGTTCAAAGAAATTGTGCTCAGAGTGTACCGGGAAACGTTAGTTGGACCCGTACCGGAGTTTCCGACTCAAATGGAACGAAGAATTAATGATTACTTAGCAGGAGACTCAATCACCAGGGGAAAATCGTTGAATGCAAATCCAGCAGCGGCCGTTCCGGTGCGCTGACCGGCCGTAGAACCGTCCCGATCGTTGACGAATGTCTCGGACACCACGGCGATAGATGTGTAGCCTCGTTGACTAACCCGCCGACTGCCTCGCTCAGATCGCCTAGGCTGAAAAGCCTCATCGGCTTCGTTGTGCGATCGCCTCGCCTGAAGACAAGTAATGGCCCTTCGCTCCCGTTCCTGGAATTCCGTAAGATTTCGCGCCAAATTGCAAAAGCAGCATAACGCGTATGTTCCTATGGAAAGATTTTTTGCGACTTGCCCCCGCGGCCTGGAAGAACTCCTGGCAGAGGAGCTGCGACACCTGAAAGCGGAAAAGATTCATGCCGTCGCAGGCGGCGTCCAGTTTGGCGGTGACTTTTCCCTGTGCTACCGGACCAATCTGGAAAGCCGCATCGCCAGCCGCATTCTGTGGCAAGTGGCAACGGAGCGCTACCGCAACGAGGACGATATTTACCGCACCACTTACGCGCTGCCGTGGAACCAATGGTTTGAACCAGAGCTCACCATACGGGTGAATGTAACGGCCACCAGGAGTCCTCTCAAGAGTCTCCATTTCGTCACCCTCAAAATAAAGGACGCGGTGTGCGATAAAATCCGTCAGCTCTCGGGCCGCCGTCCGAACGTGGATACCCGTCAGCCCGATGTTAGCATCCAGGGCCATCTGACGGATCGCGACTTTACCCTTTATCTCGACACCACGGGGGAGCCGTTGTTCAAGCGCGGGAAACGCATAGCTGCAGGAGAAGCGCCACTGCGGGAAAATCTCGCCGCCGGCGTTTTACGGTTGGCCGGATGGGTGCCCGGTATTCCGCTGCTCGATCCTATGTGCGGCAGCGGCACGATTCTGCTGGAAGCGGCGCACATGGCCCTCGATATCGCGCCCGGTTTAGGACGGCACTTTGCTTTCGAGAAGCTGAAAAATTTCAATCGGAGACGTTGGCACGAGCTGTTGCGACAAAGCGCGGCGCGACAAAAGCCCAAGGTCTCACTGGCGATTTATGGCAGCGATCTCTCCGGCGACGTGCTGAAAGCGGCGCGCGCCAACCTTGCGGCTGCCGGTCTGGAAAAAGTCGTGAGTCTCAAACCGGCCAACGTTCTGGAAATCTCCGCGCCGGCTAAGGAAGGGATCATCGTTACCAATCCGCCTTACGGCGTACGCCTCGGCGAGCAGCAGGAACTGGCGGAGTTCTATCCAAAGCTCGGGGACGTTTTGAAGAAGAAGTTCAGCGGCTGGCGCGCCTATATTCTCAGCGCCGACATGCGCCTGCCCAAGCTCATCCGGCTCGCCGCATCCAAGCGCACGCCGCTTTTCAACGGCGCCCTCGAATGCCGCCTGTTCGAGTATAAGATGGTGGAAGGCGGAATGAGGCGACCAAAGCTTGAACGTGAGAGTTAACAGCGGATTGTCTGACGAGCCCCTGGGTTCCGAGAATGTAAAAGGGGGAAGCGCTTGGCTTCCCCCTTGGGGTGCGGTTTGGCCTTTTGCGATGAATCAGTTCAGGCTTATAACGATCTGTCTTGGCTTGGCCTCATCGGCTTTGGGAATTTGTATTTCAAGTATTCCGTCCCGATAGGTCGCTTTGATGCCATCGTGTTTCACGGTTTGCGGCAGGTAGAAGGATCGAGAGAATTTACCTGCAACCCGCTCGACTCGGTGGTATTCTACCCCATTGGCCGGCTCTTCAAACTTTCTCTCGCCACTGAGTGTCAATGTCCCCTCGTTCACTTCCGTCTTGAGATCCTCGCTTCTCATCCCGGGCAGCTCGGCGCGAATGAGATACGAATCCTTGCTTTCAAGAATGTCCACGGGAGGACACCAGACTCCAGCGGCGGCACTCTGTTGCGCCCGTCTCCGACTGAACGTGTCTTCGAATAGCTCGTTCATCCGGGACTGAATACTATTTACACCCTCCAACTGTTCCCATCTTACTAGTTCCATAATTAACTCTCCTTTTTTAAACCTTTTGTTAAGATAATGCGAAGTTAATCACCGCGTGTCACCCTGTCAAGTGAAGGAAGTGGATTGCGGTCAGTCACATTCGTCAACTACACAGATCACCTCCGACCAGTTAAGTTTACTCTTGCAGTGATTAGATAATTTCCAACACCTCGTATCGTATTTCGCCGGTAAAAATACAAAAAGGTCTAGCAGGCTGGGTGAGATCTGCCAACCAAAGGTTTGACTCCTTCACAATCACACCTGGTTCGCCCCCAAATGAGGCCAAGTCGGCAGCATGGCTCGCAACCTGGTAATAATCTTTCAGGTTTGTTCAATAGTAGACAGCAACTCCTGGCGAGTCAGCGCAGCCTGAGGAGCAAAGGACTACGAAATATCGCAATTACGCACGGCTTTTAATCTCGGTAAAAACCCATTGCCACTTGGCGCCGCATTCAAGATTTCCAACTGCGCGCGGTAAAAACCGCTGCGACTCCAGGACCAACATCAGAAGCGCACGCCGTGAACCGTGGCGCGTCGAGATTGGCGGCGTGCACTATGAAGGACCTGCTGATCGAACCGATATTGAATAGGGCTGTGGCAGCGGTCCAGAGAGGCAAGTAGAGGCATTACTGCTCAAACTAAGAGAAGATACTAGATTGCCTGAAATAAGAGCGACTTGTACATGATAGTGTTGTCATACGGAGGTGATTTTTTATGCCACATGATCACAGATTTACCATCGCGGACGATGAGGCGGTGCAGGTGCTTCTTGATAAGATGCTAGGCGGAGGAACGCGACAGAAACGCCGCGAAAAGCTCCTGAAAGCGCTGGATGAGGCGTCTCGGCACTATGAAAAGACCAATCAAAAGGAGAGGCAAGCTTTTTTCCATGGACTGCTAACCGGTTACGCAGTTGCCTTAAAGCTCTTGTAGTTGAAAAAGGCAATACCCTTTAAGCGGGTAAAAGAGAGGGGTAATGTCGCGTGCCCACCGCGGACGTGTAGGTGTCTGGTGCTCGTGGTGGCACGCGCTACAACGTCCAACAAAGCAAGTCCCTGTCTTGACGCAGCAATAATGATTTTGACAAAATTGCCAGTTAAAGGAGGTGACGCCATGGCACAGAAAAGCATGATTGAATCGGTGAAGGAGGAGATTATCAGCGCCATCAAAGGCACGGGGGATATTGTGAACGCTGTGGTAGATACGGTATCCGGCACTCTCACGAATACCATCAAGGGTACCGGTGCAGTCGCCACTTCGCTGATAGGAGCCTTGTCGGACACGGCACGCGCTTCCATTCAGGGAGTGGCTCAGGTAGGCGGCGATATAGGGGCGGCCGCCAAAGGAGCTATCATCGGAGCGTTGCGTGGCACTAAAGAAACGAGCACAGAAGCGGTAGAGACTATTAGGGCTACTGCCGGTGGGGTTGTCAAAGGC
>DASTOD010000515.1:0-15281 GCA_035762645.1 Binatia bacterium
GAGTCGCAAAGAAAACCGTGAGCAGGTCCTTGAACTGGATCCGGGTAGGATCGAACTCGACTCTAATCACTTCGGCGTGTCCGGTACCGCCGCCGCACACTTCTTCGTAGGTGGGATTCCGGGTCGTCCCGCCGGCGTATCCCGGCATCACTGAAATCACCCCATGAAGCTCATCAAAAACCGCCTCTGTGCACCAGAAACAGCCGCCGCCGAAAACCGCAACTTCGGATGTGGCCATTGCTTTCCTCCCCTTGTTTGTTGACCCGCTTGAGCGAAAAGTCATCACATCGACAGTTGCCTACGTCTACGCCCCAGCTTAGCCATCCTCGGCAGACAAGAGCAAGCACCTCGCGCAAAGGCGCTCACATCAAGCTGTCGTTGTAATGGCTTTTTGGCACGAAATTGAAAAAATGTCCCGATCCCTCGACGATTCGTTGGGAGTGAGGAGTGCCGGCCGGAATGTGCACGCCCACTGGACTTTCAACAACGACTTTCTGTTGGGCGATCACGAACTCGGTTTTGAGGCCGGTCAACTCGGGTCCGGTGCCGATCGCGATGTGATAGGTATCGCAGTTGTGTGTGTGCCGGTCCACATAGCTTGGCTGCGACGATTTTATATTCGCGACGCTTCGGACGACGGTGTAAAAACCCGCCGCAGGTTGAATCTTGCCATCGATAAAGACGTAGCGCACCCCCGGCGCCGCATCGGTGTGATACTTGATTTCAGTGGTCGGTCGCACCTCGGGCGCGACGATATAACGGGCGAATCGGTCGAACTCCCGATCGCCTCTATGCGCATCGGGCTCCCTGTCTTCATGCGTGTAGCCCCGGCTTCTGAACAGCACGGTCACCGTCCCCGCGCCCCGTGTGACCTTGTATTCATGGACGGTGCCGGTGGGAATATAAACGGTCGCCGGTGAAACGATTCGATGAACCCTGCCTTCAAACAGGATCTGGCCGTCGAGCCCCGTGAGATCGGGATTATTCCCAATGAAATAATAAAACTCGTCGGTGTTGTGACAATGAGGCACCTGATAGTCCGGGACCGGCTGCGGCAAATCTTTGGCCTGATGAATCGCGATATAAATATCCGCCTCGGGGTGCGAGTCCTTATTAATAAACACGTAACGCCTGACCGGCAGCTCGACTCGCTCTCTGAGCGGTCGCTTCTCTTCGCCGCGGCCTCCAAGAACTCCAGGTCTGGCATTGACGATGTATTTTGAAGCGTCCATCCGTAAAAAACCTCGCGGGTTATGGCGCGCTCGATCCAGAGGGCCCAAGCGGCGCCTTGGAGTCAAACGAGCAGGGCGGTCCATTTGTTGCCCAGCGCTGATAAGCCGGGATCGATCTATCATGGTTAGCATAGTAAAGATTTTAAGAGCAAGTTCGCCGCTGATCATCCGCTCTGTGTCAAACCGTGGTTTCGAGGAGAAAACCTTCCGGCTTGAGTCAAAGGGTCAGGGCCTCGACGGGCCACCCCTCCAACCCCTTCGGGTGGCGCTACCCACAGCCGGGCCCGCCACCAAACGCCTCGTCCGTGTGACTCAGGCCTCCAGCTTTTCTCCTCGAAACCAACATTGCCTGCAGGACTGTAGAGGAGGGCCTGCTCCGAAGAAAGGGAGCCGTCCGACACTGAGGCTGCTCGGAAGGAGTAAAATCACCACGTTAACCGCTACGGCGCAGAGAAGCAGAGGCACATCGGCTCCCGCTGAGGCGCAGGCCCTCCTCCACAATTGGGAAACACTGTTCGCACTAGGGCCACCATCGCCTTGCAACGTGGCCGTTTCGTTTGCTATGCAAGGAGAGATTCCAATAACGGCTCCACCAAAGATAAAAAGGGAGGTAGATCATGCAGGAGCTCCATATTAAGGACAACTTGAGCTGGCCGCAGGGTTGCCGAATCGCCGTCGCGCTGACCTTTGATTTTCAAGGCGGCGAGGATGTGAAGCCAGACCGTAATGGAAAACTCAATCATGAGGAGTGGACGCAGGGCGAATATGGACCGCGAACCGGGATCTGGAGGATCCTCAGGATCCTGGATGAGACCGGCGTCAAGGCCACTTTTTTAACTTGCGGCGCCATAGCGGAGCGCTATCCCGAAGCTCTCAAAGCCATCGTTGAAAGAGGGCATGAGGTCGCCGGCCATGGCTATCACCATGAAGTCGCCCGCGATCTTACCCGCGAGGAAGAGCGCGAGGTGATGCGCAAGACCATCGAAATGATCGAGAAGAGGACCGGAAAACGTCCGGTGGGATGGCGTTCCTGCACGCAGAGTCCAAACAGCCTCGAGCTCTTGATGGAGCACGGATTTCTCTGGAACAGCAATTCCTTTGCCTACGACCTGCCGTTTCTATGGCAAAACAAAGATCGCAGCCTGGCCGAGCTGCCGAGACACCCGTTCGGCGACGGCAGAGTCTATACGCACAGAGATGCCGGCAATCCGAACGACGCGCTGATCATCTGGAAGGCCTTCTTTGACGAGCTATACGCCGAGTCCCGCTTGGGCCCGGCCTTTTGTCCGTTTCAGATCCATCCTTACATTTCCAGCCGTCCGGGTCGCGCCACGGCATTGAAAGAAATGATCCAATATATGCGCAAGCACGAGGGCGTCTGGTTTGCGCGCGGGAGCGAAGTCGCGGAGTTGACGCTCAAGATCGGCTTGCGGACGAGAAAGGGCGAGCTCAAGCAGGCCGTCGGCTCCTGAGGAACTTTAGTCCATTTTTTTCGCCGCCCGTGGAGGAACTTTATGGCAAAACTGTTTATCGCCGGTGCGCCTGTGGACTCCGAAAGCAAAGGGGGCACGCCGGTCCGCAACCCCGCGACTGGGGAAGTCGTGGATACGGTTCCTACGGGAACCGTTAACGATATTCGCCGCGCCATCGACGCGGCGAAAAGTGCGCTTAAGAAATGGTCGGAAATGGCGCCCGCCAAACGGGGGGCGATACTGCTTCGGGCCGGTCATCTGATTCTCGAGCAAGAAAAGGAATTGGCTACTCTTTTAACGCGCGAACAGGGAAAACCCCTGCGCGAATCGATTCTGGAAATCCGCCGTTTCGTGCATACGCTGGATCACTACGGCGGAATGGCCAAGAGTCTGCGCACCGCCGCGGTGGTCCTGGACCGTGGCCGGCATGGTCTGGTTTTGCGCAAACCTTTGGGCGTCTGCGGCGCGATCGTGCCGTGGAATTTCCCCGTATCCCTCATGGGCAACAAGCTCGGCCCAGCGCTGTTGGCCGGCAATACGGTCGTCGTCAAGCCGGCAGGCACCACGCCGCTTACGGATCTGCGCTGCTGCGAGCTGATCGACAAAGCCATCCAGGACGGCGGCGGACCCAAAGGTGTCCTTAACGTCGTGACCGGTCCCGGGAGTGTCGTGGGCGAAGAGTTGCTGGTCAATCCGGCGGTGCGGAAGATCGGCTTCACCGGCGCGACGGATACCGGAAGACGCGTGATGCAGTCGGCGGCCAAGGACTTCAAGCATGTGACCCTGGAACTCGGCGGCAGTGATCCGATGATCGTGTGCGACGACGCGGATATCGACCGCGCCGTCAGCGCCGCCTCCGTCGGCCGATTCTTCAACTGCGGCCAGGCGTGCCTCGCCGTCAAAAGGCTTTATCTCTTTGACACGATTGCCGACGTTTTCATTGCCAAACTGGTTGAGAAGGTAAGAAGGATCGCGGTGGGCAACGGCCTGAAACCCGGCGTCTTGATGGGTCCGCTCCACACGGCCGCGCAGCGCCAAGAGGTCGAAGAACAAGTTGAGGACGCGGTCAAGCGCGGCGCTAAAGTTCTCTTCGGCGCCGAGCGGCCCAAGGGCGAGGAGTACGAAAAGGGCTTTTACCTGCAGCCAACCTTGGTGGTCGATGTCGATCCCGCTTCGCGCCTACTGCAGGAGGAATGCTTCGGCCCGGCTCTGCCGATCGTCCGCGTGAAGAATCTGGATCACGCCATCGACCAGGCCAACAATTCCATTTTCGGGCTGGGCTCTTCTATCTGGACTCGCGACATTAACCGGGCGATGGCCGGCGCAGAGCGTATCGAAGCCGGCTACACCTGGGTCAATTCGGCTCAGATCATCTATGACGAGCTGCCCTTCGGCGGCGTGAAGCAGAGCGGCCTGGGTAAAGAGCACGGCGAAGAAGCCATCGAGCACTACACGGACTCGAAATCGGTGGTGATCGCGACTGAGGCCCAGTCGGAGCCGGCGGGCGGTGAGTGATGAATAGGAAATAGAAGATCGAGGTTTTGTCAGTCCTATGAATCTGCATCTTCCTGATATCTACAACGCCGCGACGACTTTCGTGGACGAGAATATCGCTCAAGGGCGCGCTGGCAGAACCGCTATTTATTATCAGGACGAAACCTTCACTTACCAGCAGGTCTTCGATAGCGTCAATCGAACCGGCAACGCCCTGAAGGATCTCGGCATCGAGATGGAGCACCGGGTATTGCTGGTTTTGCCGGACTCGCCCGAATTTGCCTTCAGTTTCTTCGGCGCGATCAAAATTGGCGCCGTGCCCATTCCGACCAATCCATGGATGTCCGGCAAAGATTACGAATATCTGCTGAACGACAGCAGGGCGCGGGTTGCCATTGTCCACGAGACCGTGCTGGCCGCCATCGCCCCCGTTTGTGAGAGTTATCGTTTTTTACGCCACATTGTCGTTGTCGGCAAAGACGACACGCAGGTTCATTTCCTAAGACGAGTCCTCTCCGGTGCCAAGAGCAAGCTGGAAGTTCACTCCTACGACGCTTTGGTCTCTAACGCCTCGACTCAGCTGCAAGCGGCGCAGACAAATAGAGACGACGTCTGCTTTTGGGGTTATACCTCCGGCAGCACCGGGTCGCCGAAAGGCGCCGTTCACCTGCAACACGATATGATCACGATCACCGATTTGTTCGTGAAGCCGATCCTGGGCATGGCCGAAAACGACATCTGCTTCTCGGCTTCAAAGCTCTTTTTCGCCTACGGGCTGGGCAACTCGCTCTATTTTCCCTTTCGCTTCGGCGCCGCGACGGTGCTGTGGCCGGAACGACCCGATCCCGAGAAGATTCTCCAGGTCCTCGAGAAATATCGTCCCACGTTTTTCTTCTCTGTGCCGACGCTCTATGCCCGCCTATTACGGGTAGAAAAGAATTATGATCTCAGCTCGCTCAGGATCTGCCTCTCCTCGGGAGAGCCGCTGCCGCCGGCATTGTTCCGCCAATGGAAGGAGAGATTCGGCGTCGAACTCCTCGATGTCGTCGGTTCCACCGAAGCCACCCACGACTTTCTCGCCAACCGCCCTGGCAGAGCCAAGGCTGGAAGCAGCGGCGAAGTGACGCCGGCCTTCGAGGCCAAGATCGTCGATGACGAAGGCCGCGAAGTTCCGTTCGGCGAAGTGGGCAATCTCATGGTGAAAGGAGACGCCAACTCACCTTACTATTGGAACAAGCATGAGCAAACCAAGAAAACGATGCAAGGCGAATGGCTAAAGACCGGCGACACCTACTACCGCGACGCCGAGGGCTATTACTGGTACTGCGGTCGCTCCGACGACATGCTCAAAGTCGGCGGTCTGTGGGTATCGCCGATCGAGATCGAGAATACGTTGATGGAGCACCCATCGGTCCTCGAGGCCGCTGTCATTGGCGACCAGGACGGGGATGGACTGATCAAGCCAAAGGCGTACGTGCTGCTCAAGAGCGAGTTCAAACCAACTCCAGAATTGCGTAGCGAGCTTCAATCCCACGTCAAAAATAAACTCGCGCCCTATAAGTACCCCCGTTGGGTCGAGTTCGTCGACGATCTACCGAAGACCGTGACCGGCAAGATTCAGAGATTCAGGCTGCGCAGTCGCCAATAACCAGGATCGGAAATCGCGCCTGGTTGACCCACACCGATCAGGCAACGAAGTGTGACATTAGCTTACGCTCGCCCGCAGAGTATGAAAATGGAGACGTAGTCCGTCATTCCCGAATGCTTCTATCGGGAATCCAGGCAAACCGGAACTGGACCCCCGATTAAAACATTCGGGGGTGACGTTTTTGAGAGTCATTGTCCCTTGACACTCCCGACCCCAATTTTCAACTAAGGAGACCCCATGAATCTGACACAGCTGAAAGAAAAACTCGCCTATTCCTGCAACATCCTAGCGCACGAGGGGCATTGGGATAATATCCTCGGGCATGTCTCGGTCCGGATCCCTGGTCAGGAGCGTATCCTGATGAAACCCCACAGCTTCGGCTTCGAAGAAATCCGGCCGCAGCACATAATTATCGTCGACTTGAACGGAAAGAAGGTGCAGGGCAAGTACGAGCGTCACTCCGAAGTATTCATCCACACCGAAATCTACAGAGCGCGCCGGGACGTCAACTGCGTGGTCCACTCCCATCCGCCGTACGCGACGGTCCTCGGGGCGCTCGGACAGCGGCTTCGGCCCATCAGCCATGAGGGAAATATCTTTTACGAGGGGCTGCCGTTGTTCGATTCCACAACCGCACTAATCAGAACACCCGAGCTCGGCAAAGAAGTCGCCCAGAGTCTTGGCAACTGCCGCGGCTTGCTCATGAAGAACCATGGCTCCACCGTCGTCGGTGAGAGCATCGAAGTGGCGACCTTATACTCGGTTTTTCTGGAGAAGGCGGCGCGCATCCAACTCCTGGCGACGGCGTCGGGCGAGCCGTCTTGGACCGGTGATGAAGAGGCGAAAATCAAATACGAACAGATCTACACGCCGCATCGCTTGGGCTCGATGTGGGACTACTTCGTTCGCCGGGCGAAAAAATTCCGAAAATCTACTTAGCTCGGCGAATACCAAAGGTGACGGACCGAAGATCAACGACCAGATTGAATTTGCGGATCTCCGACATGTCTCCGAACTATGCGATTCTACTTCGCGGGAAACTTCTTGAAGAATCCCTCTTTTTCTAGCTCAAGGACGAAGCGCATATCCATAAAGCTGTCCGGGTTGGCCGACTTGGCCGCAGGATTCGTCTCACTGACATCGGCGAAGACGGCTTCCATCCCTTTGCGGCTAACGTAGGGCGGATATTCCAGATACTGGCGAAATTGGTTGTAGGTATCCTCTTGAATCTCGGTGTCCTTCACTTTCAGTTGGTTCTGGATCATCTTTACGGCGGCTGCCTTGTTGGTTTTGAACAGATAGACCCCCTCGGCATAAGAACGAACAACGCGCCGGGCGATTTCTTCGTTGGCATTTAAATAACCACGGCTCGTGCCGACAGCCACCGAGACGTACTCCGGCCCTTCTTTCGCCAAATTCATCAATTCACGGAATCCGGACTTGCGCGCCCGGCTGTTCGTCGGCGGTGAAACGACCCCGGCATCGATTTGGCCGGCAACCAGGGCCGTATAGATGTTAGGCACTTCCATCAATGGGAGGATCTGGTAATCCGCAGGTTTCAGGCCGGCCTGGCCCAAGGCGTAAAGCGCCGAGGTGTGAGTCGAAGAGCCAACCCGGGTGATGCCGATTTTTTTCCCCTTAAGATCGGTGATTTTTTGTATCTCCGGCTTGGCCATCAGGGAAAAGACCATGCGATTCGTCGCGCCCGCGATCAACGCCAGATTCGCTCCTTTGAGATTCGCCTGCGCTTGGTTGTTGCCGTCCATGAACGAAAAGGCAATCTCACCGGCCAAAATCGCCTGGATGGCTCTGGAGCTCGAAGGGATATGGATCAATTCGACGTCCAGACCGTTTTTTTTAAACAACCCCTCCTGTTGCGCCATAAACATGCCGCTTTGCGCGCCGGTCACCGCGGTCCAGTTGATGCGCGTTTTGCGCTGGGCCAGCGCCGGCGATGCGAAGAGCGCGAGCGCAAAAAAAAGTAGCGCGACCATGAGGCAGCCTTGTTTCATGGATAAAAGTCTCCTATGTCTCAGAATTTGGGTGGGCGTAACAGAAACGCCAACGACCATCGACATAGCCTAAAATATCCGGTTCTGGAGCCGCAATCCATAGCGTAGCTGATTATTCAGGGTTCGCGGTTCGATACCCGTGTTTCACTGCGAATAATCCGGAGCCAGAGCCATTTGGCAAAGGTCCGCGAAGCATGCTACAGAGGCCTCATGAGCAGCAAACTTCACCTCACCTTGGCTTGTGGTGATTATGAAATCATCCGTGCCCTCAAAGAAGGAGCCGTACAGCCGGACGGCATCGAGTTGACGGTCTTGACGGAAATGACTTCCGATGTGCGCCACTGGCGCATGATTCGAAACCGGGAGTTCGACGTCGCCGAGCTTTCTATGTCGAATTATCTGACTGCGCGGTTCAACGCGTTGCCACTCACCGCCATTCCAGTTTTTTTGCACCGCCGCTTCCGTCACGGTTTTGTGTTTCTCAACGCTTCGAAAGGCATCGGTAAGCCGGCAGACTTGATCGGCAGAAAGGTAGGTCTGCGCAATTTTTCCGCTACGGCCAACCTGTGGATCCGCGGCATCCTGGAACATGAGCACCAACTTCCCCATCGGCGGATCCAATGGTTTAAACAGGACGAGGAGGAGGTGGAATTCACGCCGCCCAAAGATCTCTCCCTGACGCGTATTCCGTCCGGTAAGGATGTCGAGGAAATGCTAGTCGCGGGAGAACTCGACGCGCTCATCCATCCGGATCTCATCCAGCCGATCTTGCGCAAAGACAGAAGGGTTACACGCCTGTTTCCGAATTACAAAGAAGTCGAAATGGAGTACTACAAGCGTACCGGGATATTTCCGATCATGCATACGACGGCAATCAAGCAAGAGGTCGTCGACCGGCATCCGTGGGTGCCGATAAATCTGATGCGGGCCTTCGCCGAGGCCAAGACCGCTGCCTACAAGAGGTTGGAAAACCCCAGAGTTGTTCCTCTCGCCTGGTTTCGACATGCGCTTGAAGAACAAGAGGAGTTTTTAGGAATGGATCCGTGGGAGTACGGCCTTACCGAAAAGAATCGGAAAAACCTAGAGGCCCTGATGCAGTATTCACTCGAGCAAGGATTGATCGGCCGGAAGATGGCCCTCGATGATCTGTTTTCCCCGACAGGGGTGAAGTAGCCATGGGCGCCGCAATCGTCGCCGGGGTCGGACCCGGTCTGGGCGGATCTTTGGCTCGCGCTTTGGCCAAAAACGGTTATCCCGTGGCGCTGATTTCGCGCCGGCCCGAATCGAGCGAGCCGGTCGCAAACCTGATTCGTGCGAACGGCGGTAACGCGCTGATCGTGCCTGCCGATGTGACACAGCCGCAGGCTGTCCAAGAAGCGGTGGCGAAAATTCGCCAGCAGTTAGGTCCAGTCACGACTCTCGCCTATAATGCCAGTGGGTACGGTCGCGGGCCATTTCTCGAGCTTGACCCGGAAACGATTCGGCGCTCCTTCGAGGTCGGTGCCATGGGAGCGGTGTATCTTGCTCAAGCGACCATTCCGGACATGCTGGCTGCCGGACAAGGTTTCATCTCCCTCACCGGCGCCACCGCCGCGCTACGGGGACGGGCCGGCTACGCGCCGCTGGCGATCGCCAAGTCGTCGCTCCGCATCCTTGGTCAATCTCTGGCGCGCGAATTCCACCCTCAGGGAATCCATGTAGTTCATGTGATCGTGGACGGCCAGATCGATACGCCAAAACTGCGCGCCCGTGACCCGCAGCGGTCGCCAGAAACAGTCATTCCGCCCGACTCCATCGCCGAAACTATCCTGCACCTGATGCACCAGCCACGCGGTGCGTGGACCCACGAGATCGATATCCGCCCATATGTCGAGCCCTTTTGACTTGTCTCGCCTTGCTCGGATTGATCTTCCGTCTGTATTGGCGTAAATTTCCGACCAGCCGATCGACTTCGCCAACCGTGGGTTCGGTTCACAGAGCCTCCTAAACCTCCGTCGTTGGCACTAGTTAGGGAGACGCTCATGTTCGGAAAAGGTCTCTATCAAGAGGAAGAAGCACTGCTGCGCGATATCGTGCGCAGCATCAACAAGAAAATGGACTATACCGCCCGGGAAGGTGATGGCTCGCGGTTTACACTACATCTGACGCTGCGCGGCCAGAAATCTGACGTGGTCCTCGATTTAGCGGACCTTACGCTCGCGCGCACGGATATGACCAAGCGCCACCAGATTCGCCAGAAGATCAAAGCCAGGTACGACCATTTGGATCAAAGCCGCTACGGCGAGGATATTCTTGGATTGAAACCGGCAAAACTGCTCCGCGCTTCGCCGAAGCCTGAGCCCAGCGGTCCACAACGAGGTTTCGGCAGGCCACGCAAACGATAAGCACGCTTGATCGGGCGCTCGAGGTCCGTGGGCCCGCGGCGAGTTAGCTATTTAACAATCCATTAAGGCAACCGACGGGAGACACTATGGAGAAACCAGCCTTGGTTCATCGCCACCTCAAGAACAAAGGGCAGCTTATTATGCCCGGCGTCTACGATGCGCTGAGCGCGAAAATCGCGGCTCGCGCCGGCTTTGAAGTGATTTTTATTACCGGTTACAGCCTTTCCGCCACTTTCCTGGGCGAACCTGACTTCGGCCTTCTCACGCAGACCGAAGTCGTCAACGCAGCGCAGCGGATCTGTGCCGTCGTCGACATTCCGGTGATTGTCGACGCCGATACGGGATACGGCAATGCCGTTAACGTCGTACGCACGGTCGAGGAGCTCGTTCGGGCTGGCGCCGCGGGGATGTTTTTGGAAGACCAGGTGTGGCCTAAACGGTGCGGCCACATGAAAGGGAAACAAGTCATCCCGCTGAGCGAACAAATCAACAAGCTGCGCGCGGCGATCGAGGCAAAAAGAGAAAATGACTTTTACATCGTCGCCCGGACCGACGCGCGGCAGGCTTTGGGCCTCAGCGAAGCGATCCAGCGAGGTATCGCGTTCAAGCAGGCCGGCGCCGACGCCGTTTTCATCGAGGCGCCCGAAAGCAGGGAAGAAATGAAAGAGATTTCCCGCCAGGTACCTGGACCATTGGTGGCGAACATGTTGGAGCGCGGGGTGACTCCGATCATGAAGCCGCAAGAATTGAAAGATCTCGGCTTTGACCTGATCGTCTGGCCGTTGGCACCGCTTTATGCGGTCGCAAGCTCACTCACCCAGGTTTATTCGACTTTGCGCCGCGAAGGATCGACGCTGAACATGCTCGATCGGCTCATGGCATTCGACGATTTCAATCAAATCGTCGGGTTAAAGGAGAAGTACGCCCTTGATGAGCGTTACAAGGCAGGGTCCTCATAACCATGCACGCCCCTGCTTATAATCGCATCGGCATCAGAACGTAAAGGTACCCCTCCACGCCGGTTTTTCGGATGACGCTGGGGCTGAGTTCATCCTTCAATTCGATCTCGATTTCTCCATCGCTGCCCAGCACCCCGAGCACGTCAATCACATACCTGGCATTGAAACCGATCGAAAGCGGCTTGCCCTTATAGGTCGCTTCCACTTCCTCGGTCGCCTCGCCGAGATCCGGGTTGTTGGCGGAGATAGATATTCGACCATCGGCGAAGTCCATTTTAACCCCCTTGTAACGTTCGTTGGACAGGATCGAGACTCGCCTCAAGGCCTGGAGGAGTTCGTGATGATCGATCTTGGCAACGTTAGGATTCCCTTTAGGAATCACCTTTGTGTAATCCGGAAAGTCGCCATCGATCAGGCGCATGAAGAGCTCGACCCGGTCTTTGATCACCAGTCCCATATTCTCCTTGAAACCAATGGACACTATGCCTTCCTCCCCGGCGTCCAGTAGCTTTTTCAATTCAGCCAGACCCTTACGCGGCAAGATGACTCCCTTGCTCAATCCCAGTGAGCCCAAAGGTCCCTCGTCGAAAGCCAGTCGATGGCCGTCGGTCGCCACCATTCTCACGTTCCCCGCTTCTCCTTGTTCCACGAACACCCCGGTCAAGGCATAGCGCGTCTCATCCGTCGAGACCGAAAAAATAGTTTTCTCGATCATCTCTCTAACGGTAGACGCCGAAGCGGTGGAGAGGCTTTTACTGTCGAAGTTGGGAAACTGCGGAAATTCGCGCGCATCCATCGCGACGATCCTGAACAAAGACCTCCCGCTCCTGATTTCCACCCATTCATTTTCAAGCCTTCTTACTTGAACTTGCTCGGTCGGCACCTCGCGAATGATTTCGTACAGTTTTTTGGCGTTGACCGTCACCGCACCTTCTTTTTCGACGTCACCGTCTAGTTCTCCCCGAACCCCCACCTCCAAGTCGGTCGCCGTGATACGAATCTCTCCTTTACGAGATTCGATTAGCACGTTGGCCAGGATCGGCATCGTGTTCCGCCGCTCGACAATGCTCTGGGTCCAATAAAGCGCTGCGAGAAGATCTCCTCGCTTGGCTTTAAGCTCCATAGTGCCTCCAGACTATTCCTATCTTCTAAATTAGAACTTATTAAGAAGTAATAGTAGGTCCTGTGAATAACCGGCACAAATAGGAATAGATCAACCTTTCCGGGGTATTCGCTTGTGGCTTAGTTTTATGACTTTTGCCCGTATCTCACGCCGCGCCGCACACCCAAGACAGTTATGCTTTTTTCGCTAACAGTCAACCACACCGATAGCCACAGGATATCCACAATTATTTCTTGACGTTCAAATTGCGCTCGAGCTTATCGATCGTGTTTTGCATGTAAGGATCGTCTTTGATTTTTCTTTCGATGGTCTTGGATGCGTGGATGACGGTCGAGTGATCGCGGCCACCAAACTTGGTGCCGATCGCTGGAAAGGACGTTTCTGTGTACTTGCGGCACAAATACATGGCGACCTGTCGTGGCACAGCTATGTTTTTTGTCCTTCGCTTCGCCTTTAGGTCTCCCAACTTGACGTTATAGTAATCGCAGATAGTTTTCTGGATGCTCTCTACGGTTATCTCCCGGTGACTGCCCTTCAGTGTGTTATGCAGCACCTCCTTTGTGAGTTCGATGGTGATGGGCGCTTTGGTTAAGGAGGAAAAAGCGCCCAACCGGGTGAGCGAACCTTCCAGCTCGCGCACATTGGAATCGATATTCGCCGCTAAAAAAATCGCCACATCGTGAGGCAGTTGCACGCTCTCACTTTCGGCTTTCTTCTGTAATATGGCGACCCGTGTTTCCATATCTGGAGGCTGGATATCGGCGATCAGTCCCCATTCGAATCGATTTCTCAAGCGGTCCTCGAGACCCGGAATTTCTTTTGGAAATTTGTCCGAGGTAATGACAATCTGCTTATGCGAGTCATAGAGCGAATTAAAAGTGTGGAAGAACTCTTCTTGGGTCCGTTCTTTGCCGGCGATAAACTGAACATCATCTAAGATCAGGATATCGATGTTTCTGAAGCGTGTCTTGAACTCGTCCATTTTGTCTCTTCTGAGCGAGGCGATCAGCTCATTCATAAAAGACTCTGAACTGAGGTAGAACAGTTTGAGACCCGGACGTCTAGCGGCGGCGCTGTGGCCAATGGCGTTGACCAAATGAGTCTTGCCGAGACCCACACCACCGTAAATAAACAGGGGATTGTAGTGCTCACCCGGTTGGTTGGCCACCGCCACGGACGCGGCATGGGCGAACTGGTTGCTCGCGCCAACCACGAAATTCTGAAACGTATACTTGGGAATTAAATTATTGGCGCGCGGCGGCCGCTCTCTGCTCCGGTCGTCTTTTTTCTCCATGTGCTCGGCCGGGCTCGCGCTCTCCAACCGCGAGTTGACCTGGAAATGGACGGTTAGTTCCTCATGGGCGATGGAGCTCAACACCTTTTCAAGTTGTTCCAGATAATGCTCCGTCAGCCAATCGCGAAAAAACTTATTGGGTACGTCCAACCGAATCTGATTTTTGTTCCGAGCGCCAAGCTGTATCGGTTTGATCCAGGTCTCGTAATTTTGCTTGCCAAACTGCTCGCGAAATTCTCCAAGCGCCTTTTCCCACAGATCTTCTTCCATAAAACACCAGCTAACCTATCGAATTGTAATGATAAAATCGGCATTAGAGTTACAAACAATATTATCCACAGTTGTGGATAACTAGAAAATGACTCCGGACTCCATTATGAATTACCGTAACTTGAGAATAGAACTACGAACACAGCGCTGCCGGTCCGACCGTCAGCGCGCGTCGTCGGCGTTTAGGAATTCTGATGGAACTCGCTTACCGTCGAAATACCTCTGCATTATCGATTCTACCGAGAACCGCTCGTTCCCTTTTCGAGGAGCCGAGAACGAACGGCGGAGCTAACGAGATCAGTGATGAGTTTTGCCATCGATGCGGAGTTCGTTTGGTCTCAGCCCAGCCAAAGGGTCGAAGCATGAAAAACCTTTTCAGGCAGAATTGATTTAGCGCAAATCAGACGAAGAAAGTTTCCCCTACCACGCCGAAGGAAGTGTCATAATCCTTTTCATATTTCTTTGCAACAAAAAAAGCGGGCAGCAAAGATTTGTTTTTTTGTGACTCTAACTTGACACGTTTCAGGGTCAATGTTACCTCAAGTTCACCTATGTCAGCGCAGCGATCGAAGCAACTTTTCAAAGCAGCGCAAAAAAAAATTCCCGGCGGCGTGAACAGCCCGGTGCGGGCGTGGCATGCCATAGGCACATCCCCCAGATTTATCACGCGCGGCAAGGGAGCTTACGTGTTCGACGCCGATGGCAGGAAATATGTCGATCTCGTCGCCTCTTGGGGACCCCTTATTTTAGGGCACGCCGATGCCTTTGTGTTGCGTGAAATGTGGAAAGCCGCAAGCAGAGGAACAACGTTCGGCGCGCCGACCGAATTAGAAGTCAGGTTGGCGCAGCTTGTCTCTCGCCTGGTTCCGTCGGTGGAAAAGCTTCGTCTGGTGAGTTCCGGCACGGAAGCGACCATGAGCGCTTTGCGGTTGGCGCGAGCGTTCACGCGGCGAAAAAAAATTGTCAAGTTCGACGGTTGCTATCACGGCCACTCCGACGGTCTTCTGGTCAAAGCAGGATCCGGCGTTGCGACCTTAGGGTTACCCGATAGCCCCGGTGTTCCGCCCGGATTTGCCAAGGAAACGCTGGTTGCAAGCTATAATGATCCGGCGTCCGTCAGGCGCCTCTTTGGTCAGCGTGGCCGGGACATCGCCGCCGTGATCGTCGAGCCCGTGTGTGGCAACATGGGAGTCATACCCCCGGCGCCTGGCTTTCTCGATTTCTTGCGGGACCAGACGCGGCGGCATGGGGCATTGTTGATCTTCGATGAAGTGATCACCGGGTTTCGCGTGGCTCTCGGTGGCGCTCAGCGGATTTATCGCGTGCGGCCGGATTTGACCTGTCTGGGGAAAATTCTCGGCGGTGGCCTGCCGCTGGCCGCGTTTGGCGGCCA
>DASTOD010000516.1:0-3023 GCA_035762645.1 Binatia bacterium
TTCTCGGCGAGACCGTGACGCCGAATCCGTTCCATCCGATCGGCGTCAAAGGCGTGGGCGAGGCTGGTTGCAACGGCGCTCCCCCCGCGGTCGCCAACGCGGTCATGGACGCGCTGGCTCCGCTTGGCATCGACCATATCGATATGCCGTACACGGCGCCCAAGCTCTGGGCAACGATTCGGCAAGCGGAAGCGAAAGTTAAAGGATGAAATATGAAAGCGAAAGACGGAACGAATTAACTTTTTTAACTGGATGCTTCGACGAGCTCAGCATGAACGGAAATTAGCACGATCACGAACACGAGTCACGGCGCACGTCTACTGCAACAGTTTCTTTGCGAGAGCTACCGCGGGAGTTCTCAGTTTAAGCACCGAAGATTCCAAATGGGTTTCAAGCCGATAATAATCGTCGACCGTCATCATGTCCTTACAGGCTTCGATACCGAATTCCTTGAGCCACGAGGTCTCCACATCGAGCCGCCGCGTTCCTTGCACCAGGGCCTTGCCGTATAGTTCCTGGCCCTCCCTGCTCAAGAGCCAGCTGACAAATATTTTCGTGGCATTCGGGTGCGGCGGATTCTTCACGACCGCGATGACCCCGCTGCCATTGTTTGCGTGCCCTCCTTCTTTGATGCGCGGCACCGGCTTGACCGGCAGGCCCGCTTTGACGAATGGCTCATAGCTGTAATGGCTGAGGCCGATGGTAAAAGCGAGCTTGCCCTTGGCAAGCCCATCGGCGATCTGTCGCTGGTTTTGGCTGATCAGGAGATCTTGCCGCGCAAGCTTTTTCAGATACTCCTCCCCTTTTACCTTCCAGAGAAAACTCCAGGTATTTTGTCCCGAGCCTGGATTCCGCGGATCTAAAAATCCGATTTTGCCCTTCCATTTGGAATTCAAGAGGTCGTCGTAAGAGCGGACCTCATTAGGCGCTACTTCGTCGGTGTTATGCCAGAAAGTCTCACTGGTATAGCAGTGGAACGCATAGATGAAACGTTTAGTGCTGACATTGTCCTCCCAAATGTGGCCGCCCCACCAGTTCTTTGCATCTTTTACTTCCGGCGGAATCATATACGCCTGCAGTTCATCCGCGGCTCCGGCGGCGACCATGGATAAAGGCGTCGCTCCTCCCGCCACGAGCACATCGAAGTAGCGAACTCCGGCGCTGTGCTCCTTGATGATCCGGGTGACGTTCTCCGGACCGCGGCTGGGAAAAAGCTCCGGCGCAATGCCGAATTTCTCTTTGAACCGCGAGTCGATCGCCTTACGTAGCTCCACACTGGCCGGAATACCCACCACGACGGTGCCCTCTTTTCTGGCCGCAGCCAAAGTCTTTTCCCACTCCGTCTGCCATTCCGCGGCCCGCGCCGATCCACATAGAAGCGTCAACGAGAGCGCGGTTAGAAAAAACGATTTCAATAGCTGCATACCGTCACGTTCCTTTCGGGATGAGGCGGCTTATTCAGAGCTCACCCTCACCCTCGCCCTCTCCCGCAAAGCGGGCGAGGGAACCCTTTGATACGGCCATCGACTCGATCTGTAATGATTCTGACTTTTTCGCTCTCGGAAAGAATTCGCAAATTGCGGAAGTGGACCATGTGAGATCACGTCCGTGCGCAGTGGATCCGAATCTCACGCAGAGCGCCGATCTCGAAGCGGTCTTTCGGCCACACAAGCGTCGTGGAGCCGTACTCCTCGATGACCGCCGGACCGCTACCCGTAAATCCGGGCTCCAGCGCGTCGCGGTCAAAAATTTTTGCATCGATCCACCCGCCGGCAGTGCCGAGATAAACGGGCCGTTCGCTTGCCCGCGCCCTTGCCGCCGCGCGCGGAAGTCGCGAAATCTCCGGCCGCCTCAGACGCGCGAACGCCGAGAGGTGCAGGGCCTGAAACTCGGCGGGTGTTTTGGCGTCGGCATGGCCGTAGCGCCGTTGGTAATCCCGCTCAAAACCTTCGCGGACCGATCGGGCGTCCTTCAGTCCCGAGACCGGAACCTTGATGTTGTGACGCTGGCCGCGATAGCGCATCTCCGCCTGGTGCTCAAAGAAGACCTCATCGGTGCCAAACTCCGCGGCGAGCGCGCTCGCGGCTTGTTTTTCCATGGCGCCGAAGATCTCTTTGGTCGCCGCAACGGCCGTCTCGTCGAGTACATTGACAAATGTCTTGGAGCTATCGATTCTCGCGTCGGCAAGCAACATGCCGATGGCCGAAAAGTTTCCGGACTCCGGCGGAATCACGACAGTCGGAATCGCCAGCTCATGCGCCAGCGCGCAGGCATGGAGCGGTCCTCCGCCACCATAACTGAACAGTACGAAATCACGCGGGTCGAGCCCATGCTCGACCGAAATCCGCCGGATCGCTCCCGCCATGACCACGACGGCGATGGAAATGATCCCATCGGCCATCCGAATCGTTCCGTCTTCTCCCGCATAGCCTAACGGGTTGGCGATCCGCTGTTCGACCGCGCGGCGCGCCGCGTTGACATCGAGCTTGAGCTCGCCACCGAGAAACCGCTCGGGATTGAGACGCCCCAGCACTAGATTCGCGTCCGTCACCGTCGGCTGGGTGCCGCCCCGATTATAGCAAACGGGCCCGGGAGTCGAGCCGGCGCTCTGCGGGCCGACGTGAAGTCGCTTCTGCGAGTCGAGCCAGGCGATGGAGCCGCCGCCTGATCCGACTTCGACGATATCGATGACCGAGGACTTGATGGGAAAGCCGCGAACGTAACCATTCGCGTAATAGACGGAGTTTACCGAGAAGCGGCCGTTTTCCACCAGGGCGGATTTCGCCGTGGTGCCGCCCATATCGAAGGCGACGACGTTTCTAAAATCCAGCGCTGCCGCGTAGGCGCCGGCGCCGATGCAGCCGCCAATCGGTCCCGACTCGACAAGCCCAATGGGTTGCCAGCAGCTTCTCTCAGCGGACAACAAGCCGCCATTCGAGCCCATCATAAATAGCGAGCCGGCGAACCCTTGGCCTCTGAGATCATTGTCGAGGCGACGGATGTAGGTACTCACTTGCGGGCCA
>DASTOD010000517.1:0-2803 GCA_035762645.1 Binatia bacterium
TTCCATAGAGAACCAACTGCCCCTCTTTTTTGGCCGCTTCCAGCGTCTTCTGCCATTCAGCTTTCCATCCATCCGCGTCGGCGGCGACGGCGGCGGTAGCGCAGAGAGCCACGCCCCAAAGCGCAGAGAGCAAAGCGCCAAGCGCAACAGGAATAATTTTTTTCATGGGTTTCTCCCCCATCTCTTGCTGATTACTGACATCTGACTTCTGACCTCTGTTACTTAATCACCCTATCCGCTCTCGCCAGCACATTTGGCGCAATCGTCAGCCCGATTTGCTTGGCGGTTTTCGGAAGGCTCCACGGCGTGTTATCGGATCCAACGCCTAGATTATATGCAAGAGCGAGCGAGGTCTGGATTTGATTATCGGTACTCGCGAAAATCCACGACTCTGTTTCTCTCATCAAACGTGATACGGAATTTTTGGAAAACGTCCATCCTACCAAGCAGCAGGGGAACCTCTTCTGTCATTGACCACGCCACTCTAGCAGAGATTTTGCTTCGCCCGAAAATGAAAGTGAGACGCCTAACAAGATATGGAACACTTCGGCCGGCGATTCCTCTAATCCTTCTAATGCGGTCTTTGGAGGTCTGTTCGAGCCGTAATGCCTTTCCGAATCGGTAAGGAATCATCGAGATATCCGCACCCGAGTCGATGTACAACGGCAGTTCAACAACAATCTTTTTATGTTCTACAATGACGGTTGCAACGGGGCGGTATATTGTGCCGAGGTGAGAACGCTCAGGGCGGTAGCGAAAACGAGTCACAAAACAAGGACCTCATCCCCTGGCACCTTCGCCACAAAGGGCACTTTGCTCGGGTAAGATTTCCGGACATTTCTCAGGATTTTCTCTATGGCTTTCCCTTTAGCAACTAGCTTTCCGTCCACCAGGACAACGTATTGGTCTTTGTACCGAGTTTTATCCAGTCGCAAATATGCTTCTAAATTCTTGCTCATTCTTTCTCCTCGCGGCTCTACTTCCAATGCGTAAACTTACTTGGTTCCAAGGGTTTGGTCAAATAATCGAGGCCAAGCCCCCTTCAGTCGACAGTCAAAAAGGTGCCGGGAACCTTCTATCTCCAGAACTCGAGTTTTCTCGGCGGGCTGATTTCTGCTCACTGTTGCCTGACGCCTGTTGCCTATTTTCATTTGATGATCTTATCCGCTCTGGCTAAGACGTTCGGTGGAATCGTCAAGCCGATTTGCTTTGCGGTCTTGAGGTTGATCACCAGCTCAAACTTTGTGGGCTGCTCGACGGGAAGGTCGGCGGGCTTGGTGCCTTTAAGAATTTTGTCGACGAAATATGCGACGCGGCGGTGGGTGTCCGCGAGGTCCACTCCGTAGGACATGAGCCCACCGGCTTCTACAAACTCTGTGCGATTGAATATCGACGATAACCGGCTCTTTAAAGTAAAAGCCACGATCCTTTCTCGGTTAGCGTTCAAGAGCGGACCCCCACCAGCCGCCAAGAGTCCATCCGGGCGCCACTTACCAACCGCAGCGAATACTTGCTCGAAATCATCCGCAGCTCGTACCTCCCAGGAGCGAACAGTCAATCCCAGCGCGCGCGACGCGACGCGGAGAACCTCTTTCGACTGTTGCACAGTAACCGGATTGGCCGGATCGTAGAGAACCGCGATACGGGCAAGTTTGGGAACCGCTTCTTTGAGCAGCTCCAGCCGCTTCCCGCCTAGCTCTGGGCCAAGGTTTGTAAGGCCGGTGACGTTGCCGCCGGGACGGGCAAGGCTTTCAACATGGCCTGCCTCCACAGGATCGGCCCCTTGGCCCACCATAACGATGGGAATCGTCTTGGTTGCATTCTTGGCCGCCTGGACCCATGTGGGCCCTCCTGCTGCCACGATCATTTCAACCTTCAGGCGTACTAACTCTGTTGCAAGCTCCGGGGCCCGATCGGGTTTTCCCTCCGAATAGCGGTACTCGAAGGCAATGTTTTGCCCTTCTATGTAGCCGCGCTCGCGCAGAGCCAGCCGAATGGCCTCGGAACGGGCGGACTCACGAGCGGGATCGGTATTTGATAAATAGCCTATCCGCGGGACTTTCTTCGGCTGCTGCGCGTCGGCTGCGCTGAAAAGCGCAAAGAGCATGGCGCTAAGCGCAAGAGCAAAAATCTTTTGATTCATTGTTCTCTCCTTACCCCTTACGCCTCACTCCTCACGCCTACTTAATCACTTGATTCGCCTGCTCGAGCACACGCACTGGAATTGTCAGATCAACCTGTTTCGCCGCCTTGAGGTTTATGACGAATTCAAACTTCGTCGCCTGCTGCACCGGCAAATCAGCGGCCTTGGCTCCCTTCAAGATCTTGTCCACATAAACAGCCGCGCGTCGATAGAGGTCACTGGAGTCCGTCCCGTACGACATGAGACCACCGGCTTCCACAAACTCTTTCTGTGGGTAAATCGCCGGCAACCGGTATTTGCCGGCAAGCTCGACGATCCGCTTTCTTTCAACGAAAAAGCGGGGACCGCCGGGCGTCATAATCGCGCCCACCTGCTTCTCCTTCGCGGTTTTAAAGGCGCCCTCTAAACCTTTGGGGTCGGGTTGAGTAATGATCTCTTCCAATTTTAGCTTCAGTGCCAGGGCCGCAGGCCTGATCTCTTTCAGTTGTAGGCTGGCCGCCGGCGGCCGCAGAAGTCCAACTCGGGCGAGCTTGGGGACCGCGTCCTTGAGTATTTCCAGCCTTTTAGTACCCAGCTCCGGCGATAAACTCGAGAGTCCGGTGACATTGCCTCCAGGCTGCGCTAAACTGGCGACCAAACCTGCACCCACTGGGTCCCCAG
>DASTOD010000518.1:0-2032 GCA_035762645.1 Binatia bacterium
ATCTGCCCATCTCGCACTAAATTAGCTTCATTATGCGCATACAGGGAAACAAGACCGCCTGCATGGCGAATAATCACGATCTTTCCATAGCCCCGGAGTTGATCACTATAAAGAACCTCTCCATATTCAATGGCCCGAATCGGAGTCCCTGCCGGAGCAGCAATGTCGATGCCGTCGTGAAAACTTGCGCCGCGCGGGCCGAAACCTGAATTGATGGTTCCGCTTACCGGCCATAAAAAGGACTCATGGACCGGCTCGATCGTTTGCGACGGTGTGGGTAGGTCGCGGTCCGTCGGCGCAACGACGTCTACCGGAACCTGCCGCGTCGTCCCCGGAATGAATATTCTCTGGCCGACGCGGATCTGACCGGCGTCTTTGACGCGGTTGACGCGGGCCAGCTCCTCGTATGAAACATCGTAGGCCTTGCCAATGCGATACAGATTCTCCCCGGGTTTGACCGTATGGAATATACCTTGGAATCTTTTAGGAGTGGGCGCGCTTGTCTGAGGCGCGCACCCCGCCGACAGACAAAGGCACAAAAGAACGCAGTAGCGGATAAGGAAGCTGGACTTTATAAAGCTCACGATCCCAGAGCTTTACGCATTACTTTCTAGCCGTATTTCGCGCATGAATCACGGTGCACGACGAGGTGAATAACTCCCGAATCGAAACTCCTCGTTCGCTTTGGTATGACCCGATAGGCGCTGACCTCTGATTTCTGATCTCTCCACCTCTGGCTTCCAGGCTGGCGCCCTCACTCTAACCCCTCACCACTCACGGCTGTTACCAGCCATACTTGCCCCATAGTTTGACGAACCGGCAGTCGCCGAGATCCTCTTTTTCGAACCCTGATTCAGTCCGCGTGAGCCGTGCCAGAACTTGTGATTGTGTGTCACCCACCGGAATAATTAATCTTCCGCCACCGGCCAGCTGCTCCAGCAACGGTCGAGGTAAATCGGGCGCGCACGCGGTCACGACAATCGCATTGAACGGCGCATGTTCGGACCAGCCTACGGTCCCGTCGCCGACTTGGATAGCGATGTTTTGATACTGTAGCCGATCTAAAACCGCTCTAGCTCTCCGGGCAAGGAGGCGAATTTTCTCCACCGAGAACACATTGAAACAGATTTCGGCAAGAATGGCGCTGTGGTAACCACAACCGGTGCCAATCTCCAGAACTCTGTCATTGGCGGAAAGTTCGAGCGCTTCGGTCATGCGCGCCGTAATATAAGGCTGCGAAACGGTTTGCTTATGGCCAATCGGGAGGGGCCCGTCATCATAGGCCCGATTGACCAGACCGGGGTCGACAAACAGATGCCTGGGTATTTTGCGCATCGCTTCGATCACGCGCGAGTCTTGGATGCCGCGCCCGACAACCTGCTCCTGCACCATTCGCTCTCTCGCCCAACTATAGTCTTGGGAGGTGGAATCGGTGGAATTCACTTACTTTTTCAACATCCTCGGCCGCTAACCATACCATAGATTCGATCTCCAAGGAATCTTTGTCTCCCCTTTTATATCGCCGCCTCAACCAGAACCGCTTCGGCGACGTACAGTAAGGCCAAATCAACGGTGAAATCGTTGTGGTTAGTTAATGGAAAAAATACTCAGCCGGTCAGACGCTGACGCAGACAGGAACTCGAGGCCGTTACTTTCGTGACGATTGCGCCTCGTGCAGACTCACAGTTTGGGGCTATGCCTATCCGGAAGGACGGAACCGCAATCCGTAGGGGCGGATTTTTAAACCGCCCCTACGGGACAGGTTTAGTCGAAAGAAGTGCTTACCAGTAGGTTAAAGGTGACGCGATCTAAGCAAAATGAAGCATCACAATAAAAGGTTCCATACCATAAAGCCCAGTCCTGCTAGGCCGGCAATGATACCGAGAGCCTCCGTGCCGTACTTCCAGGCAAGGACAAGCGGTACACTTTTCTTGATGGTCTCAAAGGGAATCAGCTTTTCCATGCCCCAGCGAGCGATCAAATAGCGGTCCGGCCCCTGATAACCCACCGCGATTGGGTCTTTCTCCACCGC
>DASTOD010000519.1:0-3545 GCA_035762645.1 Binatia bacterium
GCGTCATAACCTGCAGATCCGCGTCCCGGTAGACGACACCCATACGCAAATTTTCGTAGTCTTTTTCACGCCGACCGAAACTGATTTTTCACCGGCGGATGGCGACGCGCCGTGGGAGTATTTTCCCATCAGAGACGAGAAAGGCCAGTACCGACTGGAGCATGTGCTCGTCCAAGACGCGATGGCGTGGGAGACCCAAGGGGCGATCACGGACAGGACACAAGAGCATCTCGGCGTCGGTGACGAAGGAATCATTTTGTTTAGGCAACTCTTGCGCGAGCAGATCGAGATCGTACGAAACGGGGGCGAGCCGCTGGGCATCATTCGTGATCCCAATAAGAACAAGCTCATCGAGTTCGACGTGATTAATGAGCGAATCGGGCTGTTTGGCTCCCAGCGGAAGGTCGCGTGAGAAAACCGTTGAGGATTGAAGATAGAGGATAGAAGATAGCGATTTTCGATCTTCCATTCTCGATCTTCAACGCATGAAATCTTTTTGCGCAGGAGGAACCTACGATGGCGGAAACTAGACAGCAGCCGGCAGATCTCAAGCCCGAGCGCATCGACACCTATCGCGCATGGCAGGCAGCGCAGAAGATTCCGGTCATCCGCGGGTTCTTTGTCGAAGACGTCAATACCGTTGAGCTGGTCCCGTGGAACCTCAAGGGCGGCAACGCGGCGTTTGTCGTTCTCGATGGCACAGGCGGCGTGAACGACGCATACATCTGCGAGATTGCGCCGGGCGGAAAACTGAAACCGCAGAAGCACCTCTACGAGGAGATGGTCTACGTTGCGAAAGGCTACGGCGCGACGACCGTGTGGCAGAGGGACGGCAAGAAACATACCTTCGAGTGGGGGCCGGGAAGTCTATTCGCCATTCCGCTCAACGCCTGGTACCAGCACTTTACCGCGAGCGGCAGCGAGGCGGCGCGGTATTTCGCCGTGACGAACTCTTGCTTCATGATCAATCTTTTCCATAATGTCGATTTCATCTTCGAAAACGACTACTCGTTTCTCGATCGCTTCGATCCGAACACCGAGGGTTATTTTAGCGGCAAGGGGGAAGTGACGGGCCGCTTCTTTATGACCACCAACTTCGTCCCGGACACGCATACCATTACACTGGCGGACTACAGCGAGCGCGGCAAGGGCAGTACGAACATGAAGTTCGACCTCGCCAAGCAGACGATGGCCGCGCACATCTCGGAATTTCCGGTGGGGACCTACAAAAAGGCCCACCGCCACGGCCCGGGCGCCCACGTGATCATTTTAAGCGGCCAGGGCTACTCCATCCTTTGGCCCGAAGGTCAGAAGATGGAGCGGGTAGATTGGCGGCCCGGGAGCGTCGTAGTGCCGCCGGACCAGTGGTTTCATCAGCATATGAACTCCGGGGCGAAGCCCGCGCGGTATCTGGCGCTGCGCTGGGGTAGCTGGCGCTTCCGCTTTATGAGGGTGCAAGACAGTGAAGGGGCTACATACACGAGCGTGAAACAGGGCGGGGGCCAGATCGAATTCGAGGACGAAGATCCGTCGGTACACCGCGATTTTGAGTCGGCCATAAAAAAAGCCGGCGCCACGTGCCAGATGGGCTCGTATCATCCGCGCTGCACTGAAAAAGCTCACGCCCGGGCCGCAAGTTGATGCCGAGGGCGCCGCGACAGTTGCCCTTACAGATATGGCTAAGACACGCACGCTTCCCCTAGAAAGTATTTCCCGCCCGTGGCTGCCATTGGATGGCGGGACGCTCCTCATGGCTGTGCTTATCGCTTTCATGGGATTTTATGTCCTGTATCCGCTGGTCCTGATCCTCATCAACAGTTTTAATACTGCGACCATTGCCGAACCCCCGGTGTACGGGCTGAAGGCTTGGCAAGAGGCCTTTAACGAACCTGGCATTTGGCGCTCGCTTTGGAACAGCGTGAAGATCGGCATCGCCCTGCAAGTGATTGCCCTGCCCACGGGCATTTTCATCTCCTGGTTGCTGGCGCGCACCAATATTTATTTTGCCAACGCATTCGAATTCGGCTTTTGGGTCTCGTTTTTTCTGCCCAATCTGGCGACCACCTTCGGCTGGATGTTGCTGCTCGATCCCAGTACGGGACTGTTCAACAACTGGCTGCGGAGCATCCCGTTCCTCAGCGGACTGAACTTCGACATATACTCTTTTTGGGGGATTATCTGGGCGCACATCATGGCCAATGGCATTTCCACTAAAGTCATGCTCATGACGCCGGCGTTTCGGCGCATGGACGCCTCCATGGAAGAGGCGAGCCGCATGTCCGGAGCCAGCTCGCTAACTACTCTACTGCGTATCACCGTGCCGGCAATGACGCCGGTGATCATCGTTGTGTTTTTGCTCAGCGTGATTCGGATCTTCAGCAGCTTCGAAACAGAGCTTTTGCTCGGCGTGCCCTGGGGCTTTTACGTCTACGCGACCAAGATTGTCGACCTGGCGCGGCAAGAGCCGCCGCTCGTTAACCAGGCCGCAGCGTTGGGCAGTGTGATTCTACTTTTTCTCGTTGCATTTATTCCACTTCAACGCCGGCTCATCGCGCGACGGCAGTTCACGACCATAACCGGACAGTTCAAGCCAAAAATCATCGATCTGGGCGTCTGGCGCATTCCCGCCACGCTGTTTGTCGGCCTTGTCGTCGTTCTGTTGGATATCGTGCCGATTCTGAGTATCTTCGGCGGCAGCTTCATGACCCGGTTTGGCTTCTTCAATTTACCCAAAACCTGGACCATCGAATACTGGCGAATGGCGCTGACCGATCCGAGAATTCTGGTCGGGCTGCAGAATACTCTGATCGTCGCCGTGAGCGCGGCCACCTTCGGTGCTTTCTTCTTTTCGATCATCGGCTATGTCCTGGTGCGCACAAAATACCCCGGTCGAGGAATCTTGGACTCGATCTGTTGGCTACCGTCCGCTATTCCCGGCGTGCTCTCCGGTCTGGGCCTCCTGTGGATGTTCCTCGGTACGCCTTTTTTCCGTCCCTTTTACGGCACGCTCTTCTTGCTTACGATCGCTTTGGTCTTGGGCGGCATTACGTTGTCGACCCAATTCCTCAAGGCCAACTTTGTCCAGTTGGGTAATGAACTGGAAGAGGCGTCCCGCATGTCCGGAGCCGGGTTTTGGCGCACCTATTTCCAAGTGGTGTTTCCCCTCATGGCCCAGACCATGGTTTTGGTCGCGGTGCTTAAATTCACATTTGCTTCGCAGAATAGTTCAAGCATCATTCTCCTTGCGACCTCGGAAACCCGGACACTATCGCTGTTAGCTTTAGACCAAATTGCGGCCGGTTATCGCGAAGTGGCCAGTATTACCGTCATCTTTATCACTCTTCTCACCCTGGGTGTGGCCTTGATCGCCAGGTCGTTCGGACTCAAGGTCGGCATCCGGGCGGAGTGACTATGAGGTGAACAAAAAGAACGAGCGGTCGAGGATCGAGGATGGAAGATCGAAGATCGCGATCCTCTATCTTCGATCCTCGATCGTCATTTGCAATTGTATCGCGTTACTCGGCCTGCCGAGGATAAAGCCTGTG
>DASTOD010000520.1:0-2403 GCA_035762645.1 Binatia bacterium
CCAACCCTGCGATCGGTACCGAACTCACGGGTGAACTCGAGGGTTACCGCTCTTACAAAGTAAGACGCTACCGCATCATCTATCGAATCAGTGAAGACCAATCTTGCCTTGAGATTTATCACGTCGGTCACCGGCGGGACGTATACGAAACGTTGCGATCGCTGTTGATAAACAAGAGCTAAGAGTCCAAGCTTCGATCATCCATCATCGATCCTCGATTTAATGATTTCGGTAGTCGATCCTCTATCTTCTATCCTCCATCCTCAATCCTCGTTCCTAGTCCTCGCTAATGATGCTGGTGGTGCGAGTGACCGCGGCCATGCTCTGTATGCCGGAAGATCAGTGATTTGATCACCACTGGCACTGCTTTGGCGTCGGGAAGCTCCTGCCCGATGTCGATAAAATCAAAATCCTTGAGATCGATGCCGTCGATCGAAATGATTCCAGCGCCGGGCAATAGTTCGCGCTCAATGATGTTGCCCATCAGCTTCGCAATATCCGCATCGAAAACTAAAACGAGCGGTTGCCCGCTATCAGCGTGGTCCTTCATTGCGCCCACCAGGCCTTCGGCGAGCGTCCGAATCAAAGGATAAGAAGGTCCAAGCTCCCAGCGCAGCGCCAGGGCAACGGCGCGATCGCCGTCCAGGATGTCGAATCGCTGTAGCGCTTTCTCAACAGAATTTTTGATTTCTGCTGAAGTGATCGACTCGGTCTGTTCGAACTCCGGCGTGACGACCTGCAGATTTCTGAGCGGTAGCAGATCGGGATGCGATAAGTATATCGTGTTGCCGCTCACCTGCACCGTGTATTGAGAAGCGCCGATCACGGTGGCGCGGATGCGCACCTCCGCCGGTCTGAGAGGAATAGCGCCGCCGGCGAGCTTGTTGGCGCGCTCGCGCACGCGCCGGCCGAATTGAACGCCGAGATCGCCGAGATCGCGTTTTTCGTAGCCGTAAATGTACTCGGATACGCCACCCGAGAACATGATCGCGTTGATTGGATCTTTGAACTCCAGCTCCGGCGTTAACAGCAGATCTTTGACCCCCGGGGAAAGCCTGCCCCGTTCTAAAACTTCAAAGAGTGAGTCACAAAGCACCTGTGAGAACTTTTCTTTATCCGAGTCGCTCATGGTGCCGCCCAAAGTCAAAGACACCCCCGCCATTTTGGCGATCTTGAGAGCGGTATCCTCGAGGCGGTTGATGACGCCGCTTTCATCCAATGCGAGCAGGCGCGCCCCGACTTCCAATGCGCACGTATCGATTACTTTTCCCTGCTGTACGATCGCGATCTTGCTGGTGCCGCCGCCGACGTCCACGTTCATGACCGTAAAGTCACCGCCTTCATGGTAAGTCATGTGAACGGCGCCGGATCCATAAGATGCGAGAATGGCCTCGAGGTTATGGCCCGCCGTCGCGCAGACGAACTTTCCCGCTTCCGCCGAAAAAAGCGCGGCAATGGCTTCGGCGTTTTTCTTTTTTGCCGCTTCGCCGGTGACGATGATCGCCCCTGTGTCAATGTCATCGGGAGTCAATTGGGCGTTCCGATAAGCTTCGTGGATAAACTCACCCAGTTTATTAGTATCGATGGTGGTCTTGTCGATATAGGGAGTCAACAAAATCGGCGACTCATGGAGAATTTCGCGATTGATAACGACAAAGCGGCTTGACAGGGCAATACCCTGACGCCGAAGCGTCAAACGAGAAAAAATCAGGTGCGAAGTGGAGGAGCCGATATCGATGCCGACGGAATTGAGCGTGATCCTTTCGGAGCGCCACATCGGATGGTCTTCATCCAGCATGCCCTCTTCGGCTTCTTCGCCAAATTCATCTTCGTGTCCTTCATGCAACTGCAAGATTGCCGCGTCCAAATAGTCCATGCCCTTCGCCAGTCCTTTCCGGAATGCTGTGGTTGACCTTGTCTAGAAGCTGTCCCAGAAAGCTTTCAACACGATTCTGGCGTCATTCCGGCCGAGCGGGGACCCCCTCTTTGTCGCCCCCTTAGCAAAGGGGGAGATTTAGTGGGGGTTCTGGATTCCCGCTTTCACGGGAATGACGAAAGTGAGCCATTTACATGCTACGGAACTTCCGGCACAGCACACTAGAATTTAATTTGCATAGCATAACCTGGCACATCTTGCCACCTGTCCCAGGCCTCGAATAATGGTCGAGGATTGAAGGTCGAAGATGGAGGATCGTAAGGTCCGCCCGTTTCGCGATCGTCGATCTTCTATCTTCGATCCTCTAGCCGTGTTTACTCTCTCAACCGGGATAGACAAGGCTATCATTCGGCGATAAGATGGCGGCAATTCATCACGACGCATGGGTCAGGAAGAATATCAAGAACTCTCCTCGTTTCTTCGGCGATTCATCCGCCGCTTCAAATTTCTCCAGGGGATTGAGGGGC
>DASTOD010000521.1:0-2227 GCA_035762645.1 Binatia bacterium
AGCGTCTTTCATGTCGAGAAAAATGAACCCCGCGCGCTGACCGTTGTTGTCCGTAAAATAGACGGCCTCGGGCTTCAACTCTGCTAATATGGATTGGATGGTCGCGCCAAGCTTGCCGGCCTTCGCGGCGGCGTTTCCGGATTCAACGGGAATGTTGACCTTCAGCAAAAAACGCATGCTACACCTCCTGAATGGCTTCTGATAGGTTTTTTCCGGTACCACCCAGAAACGGGTGGTCAAGGAAATTTCCGTGCACCCGGCGAAATCGATTCAATGACGCTTCGGGCCAATCAGAGGGTGCCCGTCCTGGTTAGGCGGTAAAGACGTCGCAGTCAATCAGCCGCTGTGCTTCGGCAAAGATGGTGGTCATCCAGTTGCGCCAGGTGCTGGCCGGACCTAATCGGTTTGGAAAGGCGAGTGTGGCAAAGCCCATGGACACTCGCCTTTCCGGATCCTGAGACCGCTACTTGTCGGGCTGTGAAACCACCCGCAGATACGGTTTGAGCGTCTTGTAGCCCTGCGGGTATTTTTTCTTCGCGTCTTCATCGGAAACCGAGGTGGGAATGATCACATCCTGTCCGGGCTTCCAGTTGACCGGTGTCGCCACTGCGTGCTTGGCGGTGAGTTGCACCGAATCGAGCAGACGCAGCACTTCATCAAAGTTGCGGCCGGTGCTCATCGGATAGACGAGCATCGCCTTGATCTTCTTGTCCGGCCCGATGAGAAAGACCGAGCGTACCGTCTGGTTGTCCACCGCAGTGCGCTTGCCGGGCGTCTCGCTGGCCGGAAGCATGTCGTAGAGCTTAGCAACCGTCAGATCCGCGTCGCCGATGATCGGGTAGTTCGGTGCGTGTCCCTGCGTTTCCCGGATGTCGTTGGCCCAAGCCTTGTGATCGGTCACCGGATCAGCGCTCAGCCCGATGACCTTGCAGTTACGTCTTTCGAACTCGGGCTTGAGGCCGGCCATATAGCCAAGCTCGGTGGTGCAGACGGGTGTAAAGTCCTTTGGATGCGAGAACAGGATGGCCCAGCCATTGCCGATCCATTCATGGAAATTGATTTTGCCTTCGGTGGAGTCCGCCGAAAAATCCGGCGCGACATCGCTTATTCGAAGAGCCATAAGTATTCTCCTTTCTTCGTGGTTCAGATAACAGCTATCGCGAATACCAGTGTCAGTCAATGATTTCGAGACATTTGCCAGCCATTTATTGCGCGCCTTATTTCGGCGAGCATCTAATCCACGTCCGTTTCGGTCCTCTGTTCGGGGGAGGATCTCCGATAGGAGGTTGATCATCTCGTTTGCGACGGCCGGGATTTGAAGGATCCGGGGGTTCTTTTATAGGTGGTTTCTTCCGTCTCTCGGGTGGTTTCACAGGCGGTTTCTTGGGGCGATCCGGCGGTTCTTTTCTTTCAGCATTGGTAAAATCGATTAGCCGTAAGATCATGGTTTACCTAGATCAAAACGCTCTTGTTTCGGTTCCGGCTTCACTGCCAAAATCTGTCTTTTCCAGTCGGCTCGCCAGTCCTCCACCTCAACTCCGAGTGCATCGGCGATGCGGGTAATGCAATTAAACCAGCCTGCGAGCTGGACGACCTCGAGTATTTGGAGATCGTCAAAGCCGGCTCGTCGCATCCGCTGAACATCGGCTTCGGTAGCGCTTTTGGAATCGACGGTCATTTTGGTCACGAATTCAAGCATCACTTTTTCCTGTTCATCCAGGTCGGCGCCGTAGAAGTCGCGCTTGACCTGTTTGACGAGCTCCGGGGCTTCACCGTGCGGGTCCGCCGTCTTACGGAGAAACTCTCCGTGAGACACGGTTCAATAGTGGCACTCATTGAGTGCAGAAACATGGAACGAGATCAGTTCCTCCTTGCGCCGGCCCAAGCTTGAGCCCCCAAATGTGATCAAATCTTGAAAAGCCATCATCCGCTTCAGAACCTCGGGTTTCAGCGATTGGCCTGCGAGAACATTGGGCCAGTAGCCGTGCGTGCCGACGCGATAGTCGTGAAGCTCCTTGATAAAGGGATTCTCGTCGGGTCGAATTGATTTTATCCAGACCATTGGATTCCTCCTCGCGACAATCTCAAGTTAAGATTACCGAAAGGCTCGCTGTCAAGACTGTCGAGGGAGATAACAAGTCTTGGTCCGACGCTTGGGGCGTTTGCCTGGACTGTTCGAGGCTTTCGCTTCTGAGTCCGAAGATGCGAGCTGGCTTTGCCGCCAGAT
>DASTOD010000522.1:0-9872 GCA_035762645.1 Binatia bacterium
ATCGCGCAACGGCGCGGCCGAAACGCCGAATGGGCCATTCAAGCGGTGCGACGCAGCGTCTCGATCACGGAAAAAGACGCGCTCAGCAAGAACGTCATCGACATTGTCGCCAAGGACGTCGACGACCTGCTCAGACAGGCAGACGGGCGAAAGGTGGATCTGAACGGCCACGATCACGTTCTTTCGTTGAAGGATGTCCAGATCGTCCGCCACGAAATGAGCTTGAAGCAAAGAGTCTTGAACGTGATCGCCGATCCGAACATATCGTATTTATTGCTCATGGCCGGCATTCTCGGCCTCTATATGGAGTTTTCGCATCCCGGAGTATTTTTTCCGGGAGTCGCGGGAGCGATCTGCCTGTTGCTTGCGTTTGCCTCCTTTCAAATGCTTCCCATTAATTACGCCGGTCTCCTCCTGATGCTGCTGGGCGTCGCGCTTCTCGTCAGCGAGGCGTTCTTTCCCAGCTTCGGCGTGCTGGGCATCGGCGGGATCGTTTCTTTGGCGCTTGGCTCGTTGTTGCTTTTCGACACCCAGAACGCCGATTTCGGCGTGGACCGCAGCATCGTCTTCACCGCGGTCGCGACGCTGGGGACATTTATCCTGGCGATCAGTTACTTGGTGGTTCGGTCACAAAAAGCCAAACCCACGCTGGGGATGGCGGGGCTGGTCGGGGAAGTCGGCGAGGTGCGTTCGAAGTTAAGTCCCGTGGGTAAAGTCTTTGTTCACGGGGAGTACTGGAATGCGCGCGCTGACGGCGAAATCGACGTCGGCGAAAAAGTGGAAGTGCTGGGGTATGACGGAATGTGCCTGAAGGTGAGTCGGCTATCGCAGAGCCCATCAGCCAGCTGAGAGGAGGGGATCATGTTCAACCTTGGGGCGCCTTTGACATTCGTAGTGATTGTCATTGTTCTCATTATCAGCGGAATAAAAATTCTCAAGGAATACGAACGGGCGGTGGTATTTCGACTGGGCCGAATGGTCGGTGCCCGAGGTCCGGGAATCGTCTATGTCATTCCTGGCATCGAAAAGATGGTACGGATGGATTTGCGCACGGTGACCATGGATATCCCGCCGCAGGACGTCATCACACGCGACAACGTTTCGGTAAAAGTCAACGCGGTGCTCTATTTCAGAGTGCTGGAGCCGAATAAAGCCGTCCGTGAAGTCGAAAACTATCTATTCGCCACTTCCCAGCTGGCCCAGGTGACCTTGCGCAGCGTTTGCGGCCAGGCAGAGCTCGACGAGCTGTTGGCTGAAAGAGAACGGATCAACAGCCGCATCCAGGAAATTCTAGATCAGCAAACCGATCCCTGGGGCATCAAAGTCGTGCTGGTGGAGCTCAAACATATCGACCTGCCGCAGGAAATGCAGCGGGCGATGGCTAAACAAGCGGAGGCGGAAAGGGAAAGACGCGCCAAAGTCATTCACGCCGACGGCGAATTCCAAGCCTCGCAAAAACTCGCGGATGCGGCGGAGGTCATCGGCAAACACCCGATCGCCCTTCAGCTCCGGTTTCTTCAAAGCCTCGTGGAAGTGGCTTCGGAAAAAAATTCGACGACGATTTTTCCGGTGCCCATCGACCTGCTCACTCCGTTCCTGAAAAAGAACGAGCAAGCGTAGCCGCATAAGCGGCGGCGTTTCAGCGGACCCCTGAATCCTCGGATTCGGCGCGCCGTAGGGTAGGCCGAGGCCGGCGAAAAGGCCGATAAACCGCTTTGGTCGTGTCTTTAGAACGGTCCCATGTGAGTGACAAGGATGGAACTCAAAGAGTTCTCCTATGAATTGCCCGAATCCCTGATCGCAACTTTCCCCAGCCGCGACCGCGAAGCATCGCGCCTTCTCGTGGTGCGGCGGAATACGGGTGAGTTGGTACACACGGTATTTTCCAATCTCGGCGAATTTCTCGATCCCGGGGACTTGCTGGTACTCAACGATACTCGCGTGTTTCCGGCGCGGCTGCGCGGGGCCAAGGAGAGCGGGGGGAGGGCCGAGGTTCTATTGCTGGAGCCATTTCACGGTCGACGGAGTCTGTGGATCGCATTGATTCGCTCAGCCAAAAAACCGCGGGTCGGAAGCCGGCTTAATTTCGGCAAACAAATGTTTGCGCGGGTTATCGGCGATATGGGCCGCGGGCGTTTCGGGCTCCAATTCGAAGATGCCGGCGATTTTAGTGAGCAGCTGCGGGTCTGGGGCGAGCCGCCGCTGCCGCCCTATATCAAGCGCGAGACAGCCGCGCTTGATTGGGAGCGTTATCAGACGGTCTACGCGGTCCATCCGGGCGCCATCGCCGCTCCCACGGCTGGGTTTCATTTTACCCGCGGCTTGTTCGACAAGTTGCAGTCGCGGGGCATCGAACGGGCTCAGTTGACGCTGCATGTCGGCGCGGGCACTTTTCAGCCGGTCCGCGCGCAGCAGGTCGAAGATCATTGGATGGAAGGGGAGCGCTACTTTCTGAGCGCTCAGACGGCTGAGAAGATCAATTGTGTAAAACGGGGCGGCCGTCGCGTGGTGGCCGTGGGCTCGACGAGCACGCGCGCTCTGGAGTGGGTCGCGGCAAAAGAGGGCAAAGTGGTGGCGGATGAGGGGATCGCGCGTCTCTTCATCAGACCCGGAGATTCGTTCCGCGTCGTTGATGCTTTGGTCACGAACTTTCATCTACCCGCCTCCACGCCGCTGCTATTGGTCGCCGCCTTCGCGGGGCTCGATCTCATTCGGCGCGCCTACGCGGAAGCGATCCGGCTTCAGTACCGCTTCTATAGCTATGGCGACGCGATGTTGATCCTATAAAAAGAGGCATTAGGCACCAGGCATTAGGCAACAGTGAAACCATTTCCCCTGACCTACTTACTATTCGCTATTGCCTGCTGCCTATTGCGTAACTTATGGCGCCTCATTTCCAACTGATAAAAAAAGATTCGGTGACCCGAGCACGTATCGGTCGTCTTGTCACCGCGCACGGCATCGTCGAGACTCCGGCATTCATGCCGGTCGGAACTCAAGGCACGGTTAAAGCGATGCTGCCGCGCGACCTACGCGAACTCGGCTGCCAGGTTCTTCTTAGCAACACCTACCACTTATACCTCAGGCCAGGGCCGGAAACGATCGCCGAATTGGGCGGTCTGCACGCTTTCATGGGCTGGGATCGCCCGATAGTGACCGATAGCGGGGGATATCAGGTGTGGAGCCTTGGAGCGATGCGCACGGTTACCGAGGAGGGAGTCCGTTTCCAATCTCACCTGGACGGCTCCTATCACTGGCTCACACCGGAAAAGGCGATGGAGATCCAACAACTTCTCGCCAGCGATATCGCGATGGTCTTAGACGAATGCGTAGCGCACGATGCGCCGCGCGCGTATGGGCAAGCTTCCATGGAGCGGACGATTCGATGGGCCGAGCGGTGCCTGAAAGTTCACAGGCGCGGCGATCAGTTGGTCTTTGGCATCATTCAAGGAGGAACGCACGAAGATCTTCGCCGGCGCTGTGCTGAAGCCATGCTTGCTCTCGCGTTCGACGGGTTTGCGGTCGGCGGGTTGGGTGTGGGCGAGGGAGAACAGCTGCTTTATGATATCGGCGCATTCACGGCCTCGCTCCTGCCCGAAGACCGGCCGCGTTACCTGATGGGCGTAGGCCGGCCGCAGGACATTATCCATGCCGTGCGCGCAGGATTCGATATGTTCGACTGCGTCATTCCGACCCGCAACGCGCGAAACGGGACGCTATTCACGTCCCAGGGCAAGCTCAGCATCAAACGCGCGGAATTCGCCAACGACCCGCGCCCCCTCGATGAGGATTGCCACTGCTATACGTGCCGGAACTTTTCTCGCGCGTATCTCCGGCACCTTTACAGCGCCGGCGAAATTCTTGCGGCTCAACTGAATAGCTGGCATAACCTCTACTTCTACCATCGTCTGATCGACAGATGCCGGCAGGCGATCCGCAACGGGCGATGGGAATCGTGGAGCCAAGAAACGGGGTTTAGTCTCGCTCCGGACTCTTAGGAGGAAGCATGTGGGACATCGCTAATGCGCAAGTCGGGCCGGGCGCTCCGGGGCCAGGGCCGCTCATGACCTTATTCCCGTTCATTTTGATCTTTATCATCATGTATTTTCTTATCATTCGACCGCAGCAAAAAAAGTCCAGGGAACATCGAGAGATGCTTGCGCGGCTAAAAAGAAATGATGAAGTGATGACCTCGGGAGGAATTTACGGTAAGGTGGTGGCCTTAGCGGACGAGGTGGTGACGTTGGAAGTGGCCCCCAACGTGAGAATTCGTGTTCATCGCCCGCACATCTCCACCGTCATGACCGCCGAGAAGGGTTCAAGCAAAGAAGCCAAGGAGTGAGGAGATGCGAAGAGGGCTTTGGGTTCGATCGATTCTGTTAATGATCGCGATTGTGGCCGCGCTGATTTACCTGACACCTTCGTTTACGGACCAGCTTCCCGCTTGGTGGAGCAGTTTCTTGCCCACCGATCGAATCCACCTGGGATTGGATCTCCAGGGCGGAAGCCATTTGGTTCTCGAGGTAAAGGTCGACAAGGCGATCGAAAACACCGTCGAACGCCTCAAGGGGGAGATCACGAATATTCTGCGCGAGCGCGGCATTTCAGGCAGCTCTGTAGAGAGGGTACAAGGAGCGCAGCTGCAGTTAAGAGTCCCTGCAGCCAGCGCCGACCGCGTGCGAGGTTTACTGAAAGGCGACTTCCCCCATCTCGCCGTGGTCAACACCAAAACCGCCGATGGCACGACGGAGTTTGTCTTAACCCTGAGCAAAGACGAAATTCGGTCGCTGCGAGATTATGCCGTGGATCAGTCCCTGGAAACCATCCGCAACCGCATCGATCAATTCGGCGTCAGCGAACCGATCATTCAGCGCCAGGGGCAGCAGGACATTCTGATACAACTTCCCGGCATTCAAGATCCCGAGAGGGCAAAGGAGATCATCGGCAAAACGGCGCTCCTTGAATTTAAACTGGTGGACGACACGGTCAATGTGGAGGAAGCATTGCGCAACGGCCCGCCGCCGGGGCGAGAAATTCTTCATGGCTATGCCGGCAAGGGAGAAGGCGGCGTGGGAGTGGAAAAGATCGTCTACGTCTTGGAGTCCCGCACCTTGATGACCGGCGAAGACATCACCGACGCCCGGGTGCGGCCGAGTTCGCAACTGCAAGGTCCCTATGTCGAATTGATATTGAATTCGAAAGGGGCGCGGTTATTTGAACAGATTACCGCCGCGAACGTTAAGCGCCGCCTGGCGATCGTGCTCGACAACCGGGTGTACTCCGCGCCGGTGATCCAGGAAAGGATCGCCGGTGGCCGGGCGTCCATTACGGGTAACTTTACTCTCCAAGAGGCGCGGGACCTCGCCATCGTGCTGCGCGCCGGCGCGCTGCCGGCGCCCGTGGAAATTATCGAGGAGCGAACCGTCGGACCGTCCCTGGGCAAGGACTCGATCCAACAGGGCATCACGTCGTTTATTGTCGGCGGCGGGCTTGTCGTCGTCTTCATGATCGCTTATTACAAAGGCGCTGGAATCGTTGCGGTTACGGCGTTGATTTTAAACGTGCTTTTCATGATGGCGATTTTGGCCGGATTCCAGGCGGTGCTGACCCTTCCCGGCATCGCCGGGATCGTGCTGACGATCGGCATGGCGGTAGACGCGAACGTGCTGATCAATGAACGCATTCGCGAGGAGCTGCGCGCCGGTCGGGCTCCTCGTTCCGCCATCGAGGCGGGTTACGAGCATGCCCTGCCGGCGATTCTCGACTCGAATGTCACCACTTTTCTTTCCGGGATGATCCTGTTTCAGTTCGGCACCGGTCCGATCAAGGGGTTCGCGGTCACCTTGTGCATCGGAATTCTTACCACGGTCATCACCGCCGTGTACTTGACCCGGATTTACTACGACTATCGCATCGCCCATCGCAGGCTAGAACGCATCAGTGTCTAGCAGGTCGCTGAAAAAACCAAATGCTGGTTGCGCATGTCTCGCTATGACCTCTTTGGGAGCAGCCGGCAAATACGTATTTTCAGTCCGTAAAGGACGAGTATGGAGCTGATTAAGCCAGGAACGAAAATCCCGTTTACCCGTTACCGTAAAGTCGCCGTCATCCTCTCGACCCTAGTGAACCTGGCGGTCTTGATCGCGCTGTTTGTGAAGGGGCCGAATCTGGGGGTTGACTTCGCCGGCGGTACGATGGTCCATCTCAAATTTCAACAGAAAGTCACGATTCCCGATATTCGCCGGGCGCTGGACAGCGTCGGTTTAGGAAGCAGCGTCATCCAGGACTTTGGCGACCCGGGGGCCAACGAATATCTGGTACGGCTGGATAAGACTTCCGTCGAAATCGGCGCGCTGGGCGAGCAGATCAAAGAATCTTTGACCGAACAATTCGGCCAGGCCAATTTTGAAATCAGAAGAATCGAATCCGTGGGACCCAGGGTCGGCGAAGACCTGCGCTTTCGCGGCGTCATGTCCGTCCTATTTTCCACGGTCATGATGGGCATCTATATCTGGTTTCGTTTTGATCTCCGGTTTGGTGTCGGCGCGGTGATCGCGCTGGTTCACGACGTTTTGGTCACGGTCGGCGCGCTGATGCTGGCCCATTACGAGTTCGACCTGACGATCGTCGCGGCGCTCCTTACGATCGTAGGATTTTCGGTGAACGATACGGTTGTGATATGCGACCGCGTTCGGGAAAACATGCGCAAGATCAAACGCGAAAGCCTGGAAAACATCATCAACACCAGCATCAATGAAACCTTGAGCCGGACGATTCTCACGACCGGCACCGCCCTCCTGGTGCTGTTCGCTTTGTTTTTTCTGGGCGGCTCCGTTATCCGGCCTTTCGCCTTCGCTCTCCTGGTCGGCTTTTGTTCCGGCGTCTACTCGACCATTTTTATTGCCAGCCCTGTCATTCTGTTATGGCACAAGCAAAGAGTCGCGCGGGCATCGTAGGATTCTGCTCGGACCATGCGTGAGCCGTTGCCGAAACGCTGGGTTCTCAAACGCGGCGACGACGGTCTTGTGTCCCGTTACGCCGAAGAATTAAAAATCTCGCCGTTGCTGGCGCGCCTGCTGGTATGGAGAGGCTTGGCGGATACAGCGTCCGCGCGGAGCTATCTCTCGTCCAGCCTGCGGTCGGATCTTCCCTCTCCGTTCCTGATGGCCGGCATGGAATCCGCGGTCCATCGGATCGTCCGCGCCGTTCAACATTCCGAGCTGATCGGCATCTGGGGCGATTATGACGTCGACGGGACCACCGGCTCTTCGGTGCTGGTTTCTTTCTTGCGACAGATTGGCGCCACCGTGGTTTTTCACGTTCCCCACCGGATCGAGGAAGGCTACGGTCTGAACATCGAAGGGCTCAAGCGCCTGAAGGAACGAGGGGCGGGTTTGGTGGTTACGGTCGACTGTGGCATTTCCAACGCCCATGAGATCGAGGCGGCGCGGCTCATCGGGCTCGACGTTGTGGTCGTAGATCATCACCACCCGCCCGATGAGTTGCCCCCGGCCGTGGCGGTCGTTAATCCGCATCGGCGGGATTGTTCGTTTCCGGATAAAGGCCTTTGCGCCGCGGGATTGGCCTTTTATCTCATTATCGGGTTGCGCGCCAAACTGCGGGACGCCGGCTGGTTTACAAGCTCCGGCGAGCCAGACTTACGCCCTTACCTCGACATCGTTACGCTGGGCACGATCGCGGACATGGTGCCTCTCAAAGGGGTCAACCGCACCCTCATTCGGCGCGGCCTCACCGAGTTGAGCGTCTCTGTCCGGCCCGGAGTGGTCGCGCTTAAGCAGGTTGCCGGCATGCCCGCGGGCGCGGTCACCGCGGGACAGGTGGGATTCCAATTGGGACCGCGGATCAATGCCGCGGGACGGGTCGATTACGGAATCAAAGTTGTCGAGCTGTTGACGACCGGCTCCAGTGAGCTGGCGCTCCGCATCGCGCGTGAACTGGATGAACATAATAGAGAACGCAAGCTGATCGAGGCCGAGGTGCTCGAGCGCGCGCTCGTTCAAGCCGAGACGCAGGTGAACGGCGGAGAATGCTACTCGCTGGTGTTAGGAGGAGAGGGATGGCATCCGGGCGTTTTAGGCATCGTCGCGTCGCGCATCGTGGAGAAGTTCTATCGCCCCACCGTGGTCATCGGATTCAGCGCGGCCGAAGGCAAAGGTTCGGCCCGCAGCATCCGCGGGTTCCATATGGTAGAGGGGTTTCGCCGCTGCGCGGATCTGCTGGTCAAATTCGGCGGTCATGAATATGCGGGCGGCCTATCCATCAAGGCGGAGAAATTGGTGCCATTCGCCGAAACTTTTGAGCGGGTGGCGCGTGAAACTTTGGCGCCGGAGCATTTAGTTCCGGTTTTGGAAGTCGATGCGCCATTGAGCTTTTCTGAAATCGGCTTTCCCTTGATGCGTGAGCTTGAAAGCCTGAAGCCATTTGGCGTCGGCAATCCCGAGCCGTTGTTTATGACGGCGGACGTCGAAGTTTGTGAACGAAAGAACTTTTCCTCCGGCGCCCGATTCCGATTCCGCCATGGCGGCCGCATCATCGGCGGCGTCGCTTTCGGAGCGGGCGAAGAGTTTCCGGTCGCCGCAGGTGCAAGAATCGATCTGGCTTACCGCCTGAGCGAAAATGAATGGAATGGAACGTCGAGGGTCGAGTTGCGAATCGTCGACGCGCGGCCACCGGCGGCGGTTACCGGCGCCTAGTCAGGGCTCTCACTTCTGTCAACCGAGCGTAAGAAGGACTCCTTTGTCGCGGCTTTGATCAAGCCTGGGTTCCTCAAAATATTGGCATTGAGAACGTGTGACGACTGCCGGTGTCGCTTTTGATCATCGGCCGGCCGTTTCATTTCCCGGGGAGAGATCGACTCTGCCTAGTTCCCGGGCAATCGTCGGAGGAGGGTACGGTGGTGAGCGCAGCCAACATGGACGTGGGGACGCGGAGAAGTACGATCTATCTCGCCTTGGCGGGTTTTTTTGTCACCAATGCCATCCTGGGAGAGGTGACCGGCGGGAAGCTCTTTACGCTGGGACCGTTCACAATGAGCATTGGAGTGATTCCCTGGCCCGTGGTTTTCATCGCCACCGATTTGATCAACGAGTATTTCGGTCGCGAGGGGGTTAAACGACTCACCTTTATGACCATCGGCCTCATTACCTATGCCTTTGTCGTCCTCTATCTGTCGATGCAGGTGCCGGCCGCGTCGTTTTCGCCGGTGACGGACGCGCAATTCGAGGCGGTTTTTGGCCAGTCGCTTTGGATCATTGCGGGGAGCATCACCGCGTTCGCGGCGAGCCAGCTGGTCGATGTGACGGTCTTCTGGTTGGTCCGGCACAAAACCGGGGGCCGGCATCTTTGGATGCGCGCCACGGGTTCGACGGTCGTGTCGCAACTCATCGATACCTTCATCATCATTGGCATCGCGTTCTGGTTACCCGGCAAAGTAACCACATCGGAGTTCTTGATGGTGGCGGGAGCGAACTACTCGTACAAGCTAGTTATTGCGCTCGGTGTCACCCCTTTGCTCTATCTCGGTCATTCCATCATCGATAGATTCCTCGGCACCGAAGAGGCCCATCGACTCGTTGAAGAAACCGCCAAAACCAATGCCGGCACTGTATCGTTGGGCAAATCCTCACAGTCCTAATTGCAGATCATTAGGTGACAATCCGGCGGCAGGTGTCACAAAAACAACCGCCCAGGCTAAGAGCCAATTGAGCCGTCTTGTACCCCGGGTGGGCTTCACGGTGTGAATGGAGCGGAGGGAACGCGTTAGAAAACGGCGTCACGATGTTTTTGCGCTTGCATTAACAGAGTTGATGGCCTTATCATTATAAGAGTTTACCGGGCGTTTTTATGTCCTT
>DASTOD010000523.1:0-3837 GCA_035762645.1 Binatia bacterium
AATGGCTCGACCCAATAACGAACTTCGGACAATGGGAATATTGCCGCTTGCCGGGAGGGGTCCGTAGCACGCTGCAAGTTTTAGAACGTCTCCGTCGACGCGGAAAATTTGAGCGTTTGTTGCGTCGCACAGCAGTGCAGCTCTTTCGGCTACAGTATCTAGCACCGGCTGTAGATCGGTAGGCGAACCGGCGATAACCCGCAATATTTCGCCCATTGCAGTTTGCTGCTCCAGAGATTCGCTCAGCTCTCGGTTCCGAGTTTCTATCTGCTGATACAACGTGCCCAGTTCTTCGGTCATCCGATTCAGGTTAGCAGCGAGGGTTCCTAGCTCATCCCTGTTCGGAACTTCGATTCGCCCGGAAAAATCTCCGGCCGCGATTCGCTGAAATGTGGCGTCCATCTGCTTGACCGGCGCGATGACCGACCCGGACATCGCGTAGCCGAGCACCAAAGCCAGCGCAATGCTGCCAACGGCAAACCCGATGACAATCCAACGAGAATGGGTGTAGGTCGCATCGCTGATTTCGATGCTGCCAACCATGTCTGCTTCAGCCCGATTGACAAGTTGATTCATGAGGCGTTCGAGGCGTTCAGCTAACGCATTGGCCTGAGTGTGTTGAAGTTGGTTTCCTTCAGCAATCTTTCCACCGCGGATTAACGCAACAACCTGGGTCACGACCCGGATAAACTGGTCGTAGTCTTTGCGGACCTGGCTAAGCAACTCGACTTCGTCGTTGGCCACAAACTGAAGCCGGTCGAGGTCATATCCGAACTGATTGAGCTGGCGCAGCGTGGCGTCAAGGGTTCGCTCATCGGGGACTAAGAGCGCCGTGGCCACACTGTAGAGCTGTGCGGTAGCGTCATGTTGGAGCTGGCGGTAGGCAGCGATCTTTCGCTGGAGTATGACTAACTCTTCAGCGCGGCGGTGGGATTCACTCAGCACCTGAAGATTAACAGCGCCCACGACAATGAGTAACACCACGATCGCGAGAAAGGCAATCAGCAGCTTGGCGTGCACTTTCGCCGGCACGCGAGCGACGAGCCTCGGCAAGAACTGAAATAGCGAGTTTACAACCATACGCCGATTACTCAGGCCGTCCCTTTTATCGCGCGGTTTGCCTCTTTAATGAGGCTCTGCAAATCTCCCAGCATCTCGTCTGGATTGAAGCGGACTCCCATATACTGGACGCGAAGCGTCCCGCTCTGATCCACTAGCGACGTGAGAAACGTATGGTCTACGTCGCCGCGGGAGGTTTTTTTGACATAGATCCCGTAACGCTTGGCGACCTCGCGGATTTCGCCCTGCGTGCCGGTAAGAAACGCCCAGCCGGCGGTATTCGCCTTGTATGCTTCAGCGTAGCGTTTGAGGACCTCCGGCGTGTCCCGCTCAGGATCTACGCTGATCGAGACGAAATAGACTTTCGACCCGAAATCTGAACCTAATCGTTTCTGGAGACCCGCCATTTTGGCCGTGAGCAGGGGACAGGTGTCGGCGCAGCTAGCAAAGATAAAGGTTATCGCTAGCACCTTGCCACGCAGTTCCTTCAGAGCAAGGCGCTGACTATATTGATTCGTCAGTGTGAACTCAGGCGCCGGCTTGATTTTTGGAAGGCGCTGGTTGTCCTTAGTGTCGTGACACAGAACATGCGTTGGCCAAGATAGCGAGGCCAACAGAATGAAACCCCCTATTTGGCAGGCGTTCCAGCGCTTCATCCCTAAGCCTTCAGCTCTTTCTTAAGCTCTCTAAGGAACCGCCAGTCGGTCCCTTGCGCGATGAGCTTCTGTGGACTCGATTTGACCATGCCGGCTTCATGGAGGCGGAGGGCATAGAAGCGCAGCGTGTCCTCGGGGTCATAGTCCCCCCAACGATCGTAGGGCAGTTCCTGGATGGTCTGGAGCGTGTGGTCATAGCGACTGACGATCCCTTTGTCGACCATAAAGCGGGCGGCTCGCTCGGGCTCGACGGTGCACACATTTGCTGCCTTAAAGATGGCCCGCATGGCGCGCTTGACCGCCACGGGGTGCCGCTGGACAAAGTCACGGTTCCCAACCAGCATGCAGCAGAAATAGTGAGACCACGGCCGATCCGTGGTGCTGTTGACAATCAGGCGCCCAATCTTGCGCTCGCGGAAATCCTGTGGCCACGGCGCAAAGGACAGCACGGCGTCGATTTTTCCTGTTGCCAACAGCTCAATGTGCTTGGCCGAGAGATGCGTAACCCAGCGCACGTCGCGGCGTGGATCGACGCCTACGTTGGCAAGCATGCTGCTCAGGAACACGTGTTGACTTGACCCCATCGTGTCCACGGCGACCGTCTTGCCCTTGAGGTCGCGGACGGTCCGGATGCCTGGCCCCCCAAACAGCTCGAAGCACCCCACGTGAACACCGGCGAGCACCACGATCGGGTGGCCGGCGTCTAGGTTCAAGAGGACGGGTCCAGAGAAGTTCATATTGATGTCGGCCTCACCCGCGGCCAGCGTGGGTGAGATGTCCGCGCTGCTCCCCCGTTTAACATACTCCACATCGGCGAAGCCTTCGCCACGCAGCAAATCCTCGGCGAAATATTGGGGCGTGTGGCAGGTACTGGGGACCCGAATGAGCCGAATCCGTTTCGTCTCGGGCGGCGGCTCGGCAGCGATTGAGTCGGAGCATAATCCCCAAAACGCTCCAGTTCCGGCCAGTGCGGCCGCGCCCAGAAACTCTCTTCTGGTCCAGTGATCGTTGTATCGTTTGCTCATACGATCTCCCTCTCTCAAGCGATCAGCCATCAGGGTTTCGCTTTTAGCAGCAACTCTCCGCGCCTAACTCCTCACGCCTCACCCCTTACTACGTCTTTAGCTCCTTCTTAAGCTCTCTCAAAAATCTCCAATCCGTTCCCTGAGCGATGATTTTCTGAGGGCTCGACTTGATCATTCCCGCCTCTTGGAGGCGCAACGAGTAAAAGCGCACTGTGTCTTCAGCGTCATAGTCCCGCCATTTGCCGTAAGGGATTTCCTTTATGGTCTGAACTGCATAGTCGTATTGCGGTGTAAACCCTTTATCGACGAGAAGTCGCGCGACGCGCTCTGGTTCGAGCGCGCACATTTGGTTGGCCTTTAAGATGGCTCGCATCGCCCGTTTGGTAGCGGCAGGGTGTTTTCGAACAAACTCACGGTTGCTAGCCATCACGCAGCAAAAATACTGGGACCAGGGCCGATCGGCTCCGCTGTTGACCACTACCCTCCCGATCTTCTTCGCCCGGAGTTCCTGCGAAACCGGCGGGAAGCCCATCAGGGCATCAATCTTTGTCTCGGCCAAAAGCCGCATCGACTCAAGAACCGGATGGGTCGCCCAGTTGATGTCCTTACGGGGATCAATGCCGACGTACGCAGCCATGCTCGCGACGAAGACGTGATGCGGGCTTCCTAGGCCGGGTATCGCAACAGTCTTGCCCTTCAGATCTCGGATGGCGCGCACATGCTGGGACCCAAACAGCTCGAAGCAGCCGGAATGGACGCCTCCCAGAATAAGGATGGGCTCCCCGGCTTCGATCTGAATAATAAACGGTGGCGCGTACGCCATGCTGATATCCACGTCGCCGGACGCAAACGCTTTATAGAGTCCATCCAGTTTGAGCTTGACGTATTGGACATCGGTGAATCCCTCACCTCGCAGCAGTTCCTCGGCGACATACTGCGGCGCCACACAGACGCCGGATATACTCGTTAATCTGATTCTCGTCGTCTCCGGCGCCGGCTCGGCGGCGACATCGGATTCTAGCCCGAGCAGAGCTGCGCCTCCTGCGAGACTGAGGTTAGTAAGAAACTCTCGTCGGCTCCAGTGACCATCACGTCGA
>DASTOD010000524.1:0-3662 GCA_035762645.1 Binatia bacterium
CGCTCGGGCCGACCGACGTAACGCTCGGCTGCGTGTTGCTTTTTATCAGTCACGGGATGAGTCGTGTCCGAGTTCGGCGCACAGCCGGGGTGGCAATGTTGTGTTTTGCCGCAGCATGCATGGGTTCTGGTTGCGCACCAAGGGGGCGGGCCGCTGTCCCGCTGGCTTCGGTCGAAGCGCTGAACGAGTCGACGGTTTGGCTTGCCAAGGTCAGAAACTCCACCGGTTCGGAATTGCGCCTGCCGAGCGGCAATCCGCTTCGCTCGCTTGCCGAAATGGCGGGAAAAGTGTCGTCGGATTACCGGCCCACGGTCATGGACTCGCTGCGAGATTCGCTGCAATCGGAACTGGAGCAAAAAAAGATCAAGATCGCTTTTCCCGAGGCCCACGATGCGCGGCTCGGATCTTTCGCCCCCCATCCTACCAGTGCTGCCGAGACTGCCCGCGAGGGCAAGTTGTCGGGCCTCCTTCTAATGACGAACATTCAGCGCTGGCATGCCGATGGACGCCAGTTGCTGAGCGCGCGGGTCGATTTCAAGTTGTTGCGGATAAGCGACGGCGGCGTCTTATGGGAAAAGACAGTGCAGCGAGTTATTCTTACCGCAGGCGCCGGTCACTTGGGTCAAGCCTCCTCCGATGCAGCGAAAGAGATCGTGCGGGAAATCTTCGGCTCCTGAGTTTCTCTCACTGAGAGTTGATCCCCAGGCTTTACTCCGGCGGAAGCTCTGATATAGTTCGCGAAGGTTTTGATATGGCTTCTCTGCTTATCAAAAACATCGGAACCCTGGCGACGGGAAAACTGGAGAATCCGTTACGTTCCGCCGACTCGATTTTTATCGACAACGGATTGATCAGAGAAATCGGCAACGGCATCAGCCGGAGAGCCGATCGCGTCATCGATGCGGCCGGCATCACCGCAATCCCCGGGCTGGTCGATTCCCACTCCCATCCTTCCATCGGCGAATACACCCCGGCGCAAAACTCGCTCTCGTGGATCACCAACTACATGCACGGCGGCGTGACCGCGCTCATCTCCGCAGGGGAGCTGCACCTTCCAGGATTGCCTTTGCCGCCGGATCCGCGCACCGCTCTATCCGTCGCGATTGTCACCAAGCGCTGCTACGACAATCTGCGTCCGTCCGGCGTCAAAGTTTTTGCCGGCACGCTGCTTCTGGTTCCGGGGCTTACTGAAAAAGACTTCGACGAGATCGCCGCTCTCGGTATCCGCCTGGTGAAATTTATTTTCTACGACTATCGCCTGCTGCCGAACGGCGAAGCCGAACGCTACGTCAAATGGGCGTGGGCGCGCGGCATAAGAGTCAAAATTCATTCCGGCGGCGTATCGCGCTCGGGTGTGAGCCAGGTGGCAGGCTGGGAGATCATCAGCACGATCAAGCCTGACATCATCGGCCACATCACCGGTGGTCCGATACCGATGCCGGAAGCCGAGATGATCCGGATCGCCAATGAGACCGAACACTTCGTCGAGATCTGCAGCTCCGGCAACTATCGTTTGGCGCTGAGTCTCATCCGCGCCGTGAAGGCAAGAGGGATCTATCACCGCGTGCTCATCGGCACCGACACGCCGGGAGGAACGGGCATTATTCCCCGCGGTATTCTGCGCGAGATTGCCTTTATATCGTCTGTCGGCGAAGTGGCGCCGGAGACGGCGATCTGTATGGCCACCGGAAATGTCGGGCGAGCGCACGGCCTCGATATCGGTACCATCGAAGAGGGCCGGCCAGCGGACATCGTGCTGCTCCATAAAATTACCGGATCGGTGGCCAAAGACGCGCTCGACTCGTTCGCCAAAGGCGACCTGCCGGGCATATCGACGGTAATCATCGACGGGGAAGTCCGGGTCGCCGGCCGCAGCCAACAAACGCCGCCGCCCGAGCGAGTTGCCAGCGAGACGTGTTGCTAGGCGGTGCGGTCCTGTAGGATGGGCACCCCTGTCGATCGATTTAATGACTTGCAAGCAGCGTAACAGCGAGCCGTTTCCAAACTTCTTGAGCTGTCATTCCCGAATGCTTTTATCGGGAATCCAGACGAACTCTGACTGGACCCCCGATAATGACATTCGGGGGTGACGATTCCCGGTTCGCTTGCCAGCGATGAGAAGTAACACAGTGACTGAGGAGGAACTTCATTGAGCGCTTTTGAATTCGGCGTCGGATTATTTCCGACCGAGCCGCTGCAGAAGATGATCCAGCTCGCCAAACTGTCCGAGGAGCTGGGCTACACTCATATCTGGGTGGGCGACTCGCACCTCATCTGGCGCGAGGCCTACGTCAACATGGCCGCAGTCGCGTTGAACACGACCAAAGTCAAGATCGGCACCGGCGTCACCAATCCGTTGACCCGCCATCCGTCCGTGGTTGCGAGCGCCTATGCGACCTTGGAAGAGTATTCTCCAGGCCGGATGATCGTCGGCATCGGCCTCGGCGACAGCTCCGTCGAAACCATGGGCATGAAGCCGGCGAAACTTTCTTTCTTTGAAAAAACTATGCAGCAGCTACGCGATCTCTTCGCCGGCAAAGAGGTCCAGCTCGAGACCGGTAGAATTCACTTGCTTCATCCCTGCAAGCGCAAAGTTCCCGTCTACATTGCTGCCAGCGGTCCCAGAATGCTCGAACTTTCGGGACGGATCGCCGACGGCATCATCGTCCTGGTCGGCGTTGCCGACGACTATATCGCTCATGCGAGAGAGAAAATTGCCGCTGGGGCGAAAGCCGCGGGACGAAAACTGGAGGACCTCAACCTCGTGCTCTGGGTGCCCTGCGCGGTGTCAGACCGAGCGCCGGCAAAAGACGCCGTCAAAGCCCATGTGGCGCGCGTCGTCGCGCATCCGCTTCCCTACGTGCTGGATCCGAAAGAACAGAAGGTCTTAGAGGAAATCCGCAAAACTTACGACTACTACCATCACATGGACCAACAGGCGAACCACGCCGAAGTGATTCCCGACTGGTTGGTGGATAAATTTGCCATCGCCGGCACGGTCGATCAATGCCGCGCGCAGGTTGATCGGATCAGGAAATCAGGCATCCAACAAATCGCCATTATCCCCTACAGTGCCCCCGGCGGCAGCCGGGAAGAGACCCTGAGGGGCTTTGCCAAGGCGATTACTTAATTGCGGTAAGCGAGCGTGTCTTTCAGGCTCCGTTCATTTGTCGGAGCCCAGGGACGAACTCAGTCTTTTCTTAATCGAACAACCTTCGAGTTAGGAGAGTCGGCGCTGTCAGTCGGCACCGTCTTGCGCAGAAGCCCTGGCGCCACATTCCAATGCTGACCGCTGTCGGTGATAACCGTAAGCGTTTTCTTATTGTAGCGGGTAATCACTCCAGCCAAGACCGGCCGGCCTTCGGGATGAAAAGTGACGCGCTCACCGATCCTGAACTTCAGCATCTTTGAGTGCGCGCGCATCTGGCTTAGAAACCGCAGCCGCTCTACGATCCTGTGGTTCAGGTCAATCAGTTCTTCTTCGGTGAACTTGTCGATATCAATCTTCATGACTACTCCTGCGTCCCAGTGAACATCCCTATCCAAATGAGCACTCTAACTTTGCACCTAACCCGTGAAGCTTAGCCGTCGCTGTTAAGCGCCCAGTCTGAAGCGTCAAAGTTACGCGCCTTCTTGGGCCCTGCGTCGCCGCACGATGTTGA
>DASTOD010000525.1:0-13830 GCA_035762645.1 Binatia bacterium
GTGTATTCGGAAAGGAGCTTGGAACAGCGCTCAAATAGCCGCTGATCTTCGATGGGCCTTCGCGAGACGAAAACGGGATCAATGCCCTGGCGATATCGCGGCCCAGCACCTGGTACAGCCGGTCCTGTTCTCCGGTGGCAGGCAGGTAATCGGCGATCGTGCGTCCGTCGTGGAACAAACGAAAGTGAACGGCCGGCCGCGCCAACGCCATGCGATTCACCGCGTCACAAACGTGGCTCAGCTCGGTGGCGGGCGATTTTAAGAATTTTTTTCGTGCCGGCGTGTTGAAGAAGATGTCTCGTATCTCCACCGTGGTGCCCGCCGACGCCGACGCGGGAGTTAGGCCTTTGCGCGCCCCTTCGATAGAGAGCCGGTGGCCAAACTCCGCCGAGGCGTGGCGTGAGACAATCTGCATCTTTGCGACCGACGCGATACTCGGAAGGGCTTCACCGCGAAATCCGAGCGTCGGTATACAAAACAGATCCGCTTCGGTTTTGATTTTGCTTGTCGAGTGTCGCTCGACGCAGAGATGGAGATCTTCGGGCTCCATCCCCTCGCCGTTGTCAGTGACTCGAATCACCGACGTTCCGCTTTTCTCAATCCAGACCGATACCTCGGTGGCGCCCGCATCGAGGGAATTTTCAATGAGCTCCTTGACGACCGAGGCCGGGCGCTCGACGACTTCGCCCGCCGCTATCCGGCTTGCCATCTCTTCGGAGAGAATGTTGATCTTCATGGGTTAAAGCGCTTCGGTAAACGACATTAACTTACCGCAAAAGACTGCGTCAAGCTCAGATTTCGCAGTTTCGGGTCTCGGGTTCCGAGTCTCGGGTTGAACGCGAACCACGTAACCCGAAACTCGAAGCAAAACCGGAGTATAGGGTTATTGGGTCAACAGCATTACTCCATCACTCCAGTACTCCAGTCCGTAGTCAGCCTCACGGTCATTGACAAGGTCAATCCGGCGTCGATAATCTCAACCAACGGCACTGCGACAGATGGATTAAGGGACAGCTTCGATCGACCACGGGCGCGAAACGCGCGAGGAGGCCGCCATGCGATATATTTATGGGCCGATCATTATAGTCATCACCGCCCTGATGACCGGCAATGCTTACACCGCTCAGCCAGACAACGCCGTCGAGACAAAGATAAAAACGATGATCCTCGATCCTCGTACGGATACGCCGGTGCTCGTTCTCGAAACGGTGGCCGACAAGCAGCTCGTGCCGATCTGGATAGATATTCCAGAAGCGAAGGCCATCGCGTTGGAGCTCAAACAGGTGGCCGTACCGCGCCCTCTCACGCACGACCTGATTCGCAATATCCTCAACGGCGTGGGCGCAACGTTACAACGGGTCACGATCACCGATATTCGCGACAACACCTATTTCGCGGTCCTTACGATCAGACTGCACGGCCAAGAGTTTCGCATCGATTCGCGACCGAGCGACGCCATCGCCATAGCACTGCGCATGAAGGCTCCGACTTACGTCTCGGCCAAGGTATTGAAGCAGTCCAAAGAGGTGCCGGCCGCCGCCGATCCTGCCCAGCAACTGCGAAAGAAGCTCGGGATCCAAGCTCAGGATTTGACTGTCGAGCTTGCCGGTCTGCTCGATATGCAGTTCCAACATGGAGTGCTGGTGGCGGAAGTGGCCCCGGGAAGTCGCGCGGAGAGCTTGGGCATTCGCGCGGGGGACGTGATTACCAAAATCAACGACAAGCCGATCAAGACGGTAAGCCAGTTGGAGGCGTTTCTCGAAGCGCTTGATCTACCCGGCCAAATCAAGCTGGAGGTCATAAAAAAGGGCAAGCCCACCACCGTGGTGACGGACCTGCCCTCGGGATCTTGACGGTAGCGGTGATTATTTCTTACCGTTGCTGCCGAACAGCTCCGCGCCCCATTTCTTCGCCGTGGCGTCGAGGACTTCCTTGCTCGATTCTGCCACCGGCGGAAAATCTTTCATCCACTCGTATGGCCGCGTTGCGTCGATGATCGCACGCGAGTTGAAACCCTTTTTGGTCGGATGAATAATCGGATCCAGCGGTCCGCTCCAGCAGCGGCGAAGGATGTCGATGTCTTCAGCGGGATCACAGCGGGTGGCCATGGCCCAAATCACGTCGTCCGTATTCGATGGATCGATATCGTCATCGACGACAACCACGAAGCGGCCTAGATAAGCGCCGGCATGACACTGCGAGGCCACCACGGCGGCTTGCTTTGCATGGCCGGGATAGCGCTGCTTGATGGAAACCGCCATCATGAGCCGGCTGCCGCCGGAAACCGTCAACCACACGCCTTTAACGTCCGGCACGCCGGCCTTTTCCATTTCATCCCAAATCAAGGCGGAACGCAGATAAGAACGGTACCAGCCGAGCTCTGCGGGCGGTCGTCCCGGAGGAGATCCCAGAATGATGGGATCATTACGGTGATAAAGCCGTTTAATCTCCACCCAGGGCTCCGCGCGTTCAGCGCTGGCGTAATAGCCCGTCCATTCGCCGAACGGGCCTTCGACTTTTGGATTATCAAAATGCACGTCGCCTTCGACGACAATTTCGGCGTTGGCGGGAATCGGCAAGCCGGTGTATTCGCCTTCGATCATCTCAAAGGGCTCGCCTCGAATGCCGCCGATAAACTCGTATTCCGGCACCCCATAGGGGACTTCTATGCTGCCGGCTAAAAACGTCAGAGGGTCGTGGCCAAATGACATCGCGATCTTGAAGGGTTGCCCGCTCGCGGCGTATTTCTCCCTCTGGATGCGGCCGTGCTTGCCGGGGGAAATGTAAAATCCCACCTTGTTTTTGTCGTGAATCATCACTCGGTAGGTCCCGTAGTTGACCCAACCTTCGTCAGGATCGCGTGTGATATCCACGCTACCGGTGCCGATATAGCGGCCGCCGTCTTTATCGTGCCAGAACGGAGTCGGAAACTTGAAGAGATCGATATCGCCGTCCTTGTAGACGTTTTCCAGAAGCGGGCTCTTCTTCACGAATTTCGGCGGAATGGGTTTGACCTTCTTATAGTTTTCTTTCCAGATCCGGACGAAATCCATCTTGGTGTCGCCGGCGGGCAGCCCCAAGGTCAGCGCCAGCCGCTTTCTCGAGGACAGAGAGTTCGATAACACGCGGTAGCCTTTGGGATAGCCTTTGATCTCGTCAAACAATACGGCGGGACCATCTTCCTTGTGGTGAACCAGTTCGGTAATCGCGCCGATTTCGAGGTTCCAGTCGCAATTCTTCAGAGTTTTGAGCTCTCCCATCTCCTCGGCAACCTGGACCCAATCCCTAAGATCCTGATATTCCATTAATCCCTCCTGATTTTTGCGAACGGACTTGAAAGCGGCATCGTTTGAATTGCTATTGACCTTAGCGAAAATCAGAGGACCGGTCAAGCAGCGAAGGCGCTCTGTCAAAAACTCTGCATTCGACCAAAAACCTTCGACTCACCGCCGAGAACGCGGAGGACACAGAGAAAAGCGTAAAGCGGGGGATGAAAGGGGGATTTGAGAATTTCTTTGCGTTCTTGACGTCTTGGCGCGAAAATATTCCGGGGGATCCTCTAACCTGATAGAGCGCCGACATCGAAGCGATGAAATCCTCCAATTGAAAATGCCAATTCCTCATGTTACCGGTGGGATGTGTCCGCCAAGGTCAAAAAGCTCGACGAGCTAAAGACGATCGTCGCAGGCGCCCAGGCCGGCGGCAAAACCGTCGTATTGACGAACGGCTGCTTCGATCTCCTTCATCCCGGCCATATTCACGTGCTGCGAGAAGCCAGGGCTTGCGGGGACATGTTGATCGTGGCGATTAACAGTGACAGGTCGGTGAGCGAGCTCAAAGGACCGAGCCGTCCGATTCTCCCTGAGGCCGATAGAGTCGAACTGCTCGCTGCCCTGGAAATGGTCGATTACGTGATGCTCTTTGATGAGCCGGATCCATACCATGTCATCGACGAGCTCAAACCCCAGGTATTGGCGAAAGGCGGCGACTGGAGTGCCGAGAACATCATCGGCTCGGACATCGTCAAACAGATTGGCGGCAGGGTGGTGATTATTCCCTACCTGAAAGGCTTTTCAACGACTCGGATCCTAGAACGGATTATAGAAAGGGTACGGAGCTGATTATGGCAAGAGTTTGTACGATTTGCGGCAAAGGCAGGTCCATCGGTCACAACGTCAGCCATGCCAACAACAAAACCAAACGCTCGTGGCAACCCAACCTGCAGAGGGTTCGGGGCCTATTCGGCGGCCGAGTAAGGCGCGCTTTGGTGTGCACGGATTGCATTCATTCCGGGCGAGTTCAGAAGGTGGCGTGATCTGCCAGCTGCTTAGCGTTTTACTGGCTGACGCCCTGAAGTTTTTGCTGCTGCTGAATTTTGGCATCCGTTCTGCCGCGCGCTCGAACGGCTTTGTAGACTCCCTTAACTTTGCCGATTCGTTCCAGCACCTGTTTGAGCTGGTCCGAGTTTTTAATCATCACCTCAAACGTGTTGAGCGCCTTCTCCCCTGAGAAGGTTCTGATCTGCGCCCTGGCGATGTTCGCGTCCGCGCTCGTAATGGCGGCGCTGATCGCCGCCAGCAGTCCCGGTCGGTCCACGCAGCTCACTTCGATTTTCACCGGCCGCAGAACCTGCCCGTCATCTTCCCAGCTGACTTCAATCTTGCGCTGCGGATCGCTTTCCAAAACCGTTGGGCAGCCCACAGTGTGAACCGTCACTCCGCGACCGCGGGTGATAAAGCCGATAATGCGTTCGCCCGGCAGTGGATGGCAGCAAAGAGCCGTTCGCACCAGCACATCGCCGATGCCTTTCACCCGGATGCCCAAGCCCCGCTTCTGGCCCGAAGCTAGCCGAAAGAGTCGTTCCAACGATCCCTCCGACTTCTTCTGTCCGCCTTCCAGCTTCTCGGGCCCAACCAGTTTGGCGAGCACTTGACGCGGTGTTATGCGGCCATAACCCAACGAAGCGAAAAGGGTCTCCTCATCTTTGACGCCCAACTCTTTCAGCAAAGATTCGATCCTACCCTCGCCGCGAAGGCTCGTGTAGTTGAGGCCGTAACGATGCAGGTCGCCTTCGAGCATTTCCCGACCCAAGGCCACGCTGCGTTCGCGTTGTTGGGATTTGAGCCAGTTCCTGATTTTCGACTTCGCGCGCGGCGTTTTGACGAGCTTTAGCCAATCGCGGCTGGGCGCCTGTTGCGGCGTTGTGAGGATTTCGACGGTATCCCCGCTTCTAAGCAGGTATTTCAGCGCCACCAATTGGCCGTTCACTCTGGCGCCCGAGCAATGATGCCCGACTTCCGAATGGATACGGTAGGCAAAATCGATGACGGTCGATCCTTTGGGGAAGTTCAGCAGGTCGCCTTTGGGCGTAAAGACGTACAGCTCGGTCGAGAAAAGGTCTTCTTTGAGACTGTGAAGAAATTCCTGCGGGTCCTGCAGATTTTGCTGCCATTCGAGCAACTGCCGCAGCCATGCGAACCGCTGAATATCGCTGACCTGAAACTCCTCTCCCTCTTTGTAGCGCCAATGAGCCGCGATGCCTTCCTCGGCGATTCGGTGCATCTCATGGGTACGAATTTGGATTTCCATTCGTTCTCCATAAGGCCCGATCACGCTCGTATGAAGCGACTGGTACATGTTCGGTTTGGGCAGCGCGATATAGTCCTTAAACCGTCCCGGCACGGGCCGCCAATGCGAGTGAATGATGCCGAGCGTTTCGTAACATTCCCGCGTCGTGTCGACCAACACGCGAAACGCTACCAGATCGTAGATCTGATCGTACAGGAGGTTCTGGCTCTCCATTTTCTGATAGATGCTGTAGAAGTGCTTGGGACGGCCCGTGACCTCGGCCTCGATGCCTTCGACCTCCAACTTTTTAGTGATGACCGAAATCACCTCGTTGATATATTTCTCGCGGTCGGTCTTTTTTTTGGCGACATTGCGCTTCAACTGATAATAGATCTCCGGATGGAGGTGTTTGAGAGCCAGATCCTCCAGTTCGCCCTTGATCCAGGCAATCCCCAGTCGATGCGACAGCGGGGCATAAATATCCAGAGTCTCCTGCGCCGTGAGGACTTGCTTGTCTAAAGGCAGATGATCCAAGGTGCGCATATTGTGCACCCGATCGGCGAGTTTGATCAGAATGACGCGCACGTCCTTGCCCATGGCGAGAAGCATTTTGCGGAAATTCTCCGCCTGCTTCTCTTCCCGGCTATTGAAGTTGACCCGGCTGAGCTTGGTGACGCCGTCCACCAGCGCCGCAATTTCGCGTCCAAAGATGCTTTTCACTTCATCCAGCGTGGTGAGGGTGTCTTCGACGGTGTCATGGAGCAGCCCCGCGGCGACGCTGGGCACATCGAGCTTGAGTTCGGTGATAATGCCGGCCACCGCGATTGGGTGAATGAGGTAGGGTTCTCCGGACAATCGCTTCTGACCTTTGTGGACTTTGGACGAAAATTCGTAGGCGTTGCGAAGGACATCCACGTCGGCCGCCGGATAGTAAGCCTGGACCTTCTCAATCAGATCGGTGATTTTGATCTCTTTGCTCATGACTGCTGTGACGGCGCCCCCGGCCGCAGCGGCGCAATCCGCCAGTGACTCACTCGAGAAACCTTTGCCCGTTCGGCCCGGACGATGGACTTTAAAAGCTCCAGCGCTTCTTTGACTTCCCGGTTAACGACGTAATAATCATACTTGATTATCTGGTGGATTTCACCCCGCGCATTGGCCAGCCGGCGGCGGATGGTGTCCCTTCCGTCGGTACCTCTCAAGGCCAGCCTCCGCTCCAGCTCCTGCCAAGAGGGTGGCAGCAGAAACACCGAAACCGCATCGGGATAGGCACGTTTGATTTTCCGTGCTCCCTGCACGTCGATATCCAGCAGAATGTCGCGTCCGGCGCGCACGCTCTGGTCCAAGGGTGGGCGCGGCGTGCCGTAAAGAAAGCCATGAACTCTGGCCCATTCGGCGAAGCGACCCCGGCTTTTCAGCGCGAGAAATTGCTGGCCGGTAATGAAATGATAGTCCCTGCCGTCGACTTCGCCGGCTCGGCGAGCCCGGGTGGTGCAGGAAACGGAAAGCTTGATCTCCGGAAACACGGATCGCAATCCTTTGACCAGCGTCGTTTTACCCGCACCCGAAGGCGCGGACAGAATAAAAATGATGCCGCGGCGCTTCGCCGGATAGATGGAGTTCCGATTCATTCGACGTTTTGCGATTGTTCGCGAATTTTTTCCGCTCGCTCCTTGCCCTCGAGGACCAGTTGAACCACGGCGAGCTGCGGCAGCTTGGAGCTGATCGTGTTCAACTCCCGTTGCACCTCCTGAAGCATGAAGTCGATCTTCTTGCCCACCGGTTCTCTTTCACGCAACACCCCGGCCAGAGAACTCACATGGCTCTGTAGCCGCACGACTTCTTCGTTGATATCGCCCTTGAAGACCGGGCCCCCGGCTTCGACGCCGTTGCGCTCCGCGCGCGACGCGTTCTCCTGAACATAGGGAGTGGAGGTGAGCCGTGAACCGAGGCTCGCCGCCAGTTTCTCCAACCGGACGGCGATTTTTTTGAGCTGTCTGATTTGCGATGCCATATCGCCGCGGAGCTGGCGCCCTTCGCGCTCGCGGGACTGTTCCAGTTTTTTCAACGCCTGCTTGAGGATGGTAAACAGCCTGAGTTTCTCCTTCGCGCTATCGACTTGGATATCGCGAGTGTGGAACAGGTCGGGAAATCGGGTCAACAGGGACACGTCCATCTCTCCGCCAAGCCGATATCTCTTCTTCGCTTGCCGAATGCAGGCGAGATACTGGCCGAGCAAGCCGTCGTCCACTTCAACCTTCCTTCCCTGTCCCTTGCCCGCCGAGCGGTTGATAAAAAGCTCAATTCTGCCTCTGGTGATTTTCTGGCGTATGGTTTTACGAATCTCCTCTTCGAAAGAAAGATACTCTTTGGGGAGCCTCAGTTGCAGATCCAGGTGCCGGTGATTCAAGGTTCGCACTTGAACCGATACTTTAGTTCCGGCGAGCTGTCCGGAAGCTTCGCCGTAGCCTGTCATGCTTTTCATTGCTGGTGTTCGATCGCCCGCTTCAGCCGTTCCAAGGGAACGGCGACGGTGCCCACTTCATCGCCTACCAGTCCCGCGGCAAGATTGGCGATAACCGCCGCGTCCTCAGGGTCCGCGCCGCAGGCCAGCGCCAACGCGCAGACGGCGACCACAGTGTCGCCGGCGCCCGTGACCTCGAACACATCGCGCGGTTCGGTGGGAAAATGTTTGACGGCGGCGCGTGGCCTGAAAAGACTCATCCCGTCCGGCCCCCGGGTAATCAATACCGCCTGGGCCTGCCATTGTCGCACGAGCCTCCGTCCGGCAGAAACGAGAGACGGTTCGTCACGAATGACGATGCCGGAAGCTTCACTCGCTTCGTCCCGGTTGGGCGTCACTAGAGTGGCATGGCGATAGCGGCCGTAGTTCTCTTTTTTGGGGTCGATGACGCAAAGACATTTTTTACTCTCGACGAGCCCGGACACGAGATCCAGCAGTTCGTCATGGACCACGCCCTTCCCATAGTCCGAAATCACGATTCCACTACTGCCGATCGCCCGTTGGGCGACGAAGCGGCGGATCTTCGCAAGTGTCGCTTGGCGTATGGCGCTATCATTTTCCCTATCGAGCCGGACAATTTGTTGGTGGCGCGGCCGGGCGATGATCCTGCTTTTCTGGATGGTTTGATAGCCAGCGTCGGCAAAAACCCCCGCTGTCGACGCGCCGATGCGGCGCAAAGCGGCCGCCAGGGCTCTCCCCGGCTCGTCGGCGCCGATGACGCCGCAGGCGGTCGCCTGACCCGCGAGCGATCGAATATTGTGGATGACGTTGGCTGCGCCGCCCAGCCGAGAGCTCTCCGAGACAACGCGCAGCACCGGCACCGGAGCCTCCGGTGAGATCCGTTCCACATCGCCCCAAATGAAACGATCCAGCATTAAATCGCCGACGACCAAGAGATGCGCTTTATGAAACTTGTGCAAAATCTCCAGCAGCTTCTTCATCCGCAACTGTTTACCGCGATCGATGTTGTGGGCTGATGAGCTCACTTGCCGAGGAGCTCGTAATAGTACGCCTCATTTTTCTGCGCCATCTGGCTCATCGTAAAACTTTTCACGCGTTCAGCCGCATTCGACACCAACCGGCAAGCCAGCACAGGATCGTTCAACAGTTGGGCCAGCGCTGCGGCGAGCTCGGTGGAATTCCCCGGCGTCACGAGCAATCCGTTGACCGAATCACGCACGATTTCCGCAAGTCCTCCCACGCGGCTCACCACCACCGGCTTGCCCGCCGCCATCGCCTCGAGCGCGGCTACGCCCAACCCCTCATAAAGCGACGGCAGAGCAAAAATATCCGTCTCCGACAAGAACGCCGCCGGGTCAGATACGAATCCAAAGAATCGTACGTCATCGGCCAATCCCAAGCGCTGGGCCAGGGTTTGCAGCTCTTTTCTCAAAGAGCCCTCGCCGGCAAAAAAATATCTTGCCCGATGACCCTGCGCTTTTAGCAGTCGAGCGGCTTCAAGCAGTACCCGATGACCTTTGCGTTCCTCCAGCACGGCCATGCTGCCGATGACCGGCGGATGATGGCGCGTTCTCCCGGCGGCGGGCGAGGGCTTGAACTTGTCGGGATCGACACCGCTATGGATCAAACGAATCCGCTCCCGCATCACCCCGGCTTCGGCCAACGAAGACAAAATCGGACTCGACACAGCAATCACCCCATCGACTCGCCGGCCATAGAGATGATGCGTGTACCACCCGGCGCTTTCGGGATAATCCATTCGGCGAGTGACGACATACTTAGGGCTGCCGGCTCCGCGCGGGAGCCACAGCGAAAGCGCATGCGCTCTTTTCGTATGGAGATGAACAACATCGTAACGCTCGCGGTGGATCAACCGCCTGAGCGCAAGAACCGGCCGCAAATCGAGATCATTCCACACGACCAGAGGAAGCGTTCTGATCCTCAACGTTTGCGCTTTTTCGAAGAGGCGTCCTCGCGGGTGGGTCAAAAGATCAATGCCATGTCCCCTCTCGGCCAGATAGGCCAAGAGCCCGAGCACCTGAGCCTCCCCACCACCCCAGTGTCTCTCAGGATCGATGTGCAAAATCTTCAGGAGGCGGCTATGACCGCTTCCGATCAATATTTTTCTTCTCCTCTAATTTGAGTTCCCAGAGCTTAGCATACTTGAGAAAAACGTAAACCGCGCCGGTGACCGCCACATAAAAGCCGGCAAACCCTTCCATAAACCCGCGCCTGAGAACGTAGGACTTAAAAAAGCGAAAAGGCGGTCGCAACAACGCGTCGGTCCAGCGCCACTTTCCCCCTTCCTTTTGAAGCTCGGCGGCAGAAATCGATGTGAACCGGTTGATTCTTTCGATATGGTCATCGATATTGCGGTAAGAGAAGTGGTGGAGCGGGCTGCGCAACCGGCGGACTTCACCTTCGACCAAGATTTTTTCATGGGGATCGGAGCCACCCCAGGTCGCGCGCTCCCGGCGAAACAAGCGGATGTCATAATCGGGATACCATCCGCCGCGCCGCCACCAGCGTCCCAAATAATAGACCAGCCGCGGCACCGCATAGCCGGCATAGCGGGCCCCGTCTCGAGCCATTGCCTGTTGGATTTCATCACGCAGCTCCGGCGTCACCCGCTCATCGGCATCCACGAGCAAGACCCAATCCCGCCTCGCCTGAGAATGGGCGAAGGCCTTTTGCTCACGGTATCCGGCCCAGGCTCGCTGCATAACGCGATCGGTATATCGGCGGGCAACCTCGACCGTGCGGTCCGTGCTGAAGGAATCCACCACAACGATCTCGTCGCACCAGCGCAAACTCTCGAGGCACGGCCCGATGTTCCGCTCTTCATTGAAACAAACGACGATGGCGGAAATGCCGCGCGTCGCCGGAGTTGTTTTTCCGCCACTCATGCTTCGCAGAAGATAGGGGCTGGCCGGCAAAAAATCAAACGCCGATTTTAATTCTTGCGGCTGAAATGCTATAGGTTTCGGCTGGAGAAACCCGGGTGAAAATCCTTGAAGACGTTTACGGCCTGCCGGGAATGTTGACCTACGACGAGGTCGATTTTCTCTATCGCTTGGGGCAGATCGATCACTGTGAGGGGGTCATCGTCGAGATCGGGAGTTGGAAGGGGAAGTCGACTATCGCCTTGGCGCGCGGGGCCGCGGCGGTGCGCGAGGAGCCGATCTACGCGATCGACCCGCACGAGCCGTTGCTCGAAGAAGGCTACGCCGAAAACACGGAGGCGGAATTTCTCGAAAACATCCGCAAGGCCGGCGTGGCGAGCCGGGTGGTGCCGATGATGATGACGTCGGAACAAGCCGCGCGGGGCTGGAACAAACCGGTACGGGTGCTTTGGATCGACGGCGATCACCGTTACGCGCCGGTGAAACTCGACTTCACGCTTTGGGAACCGCACCTCGTCGAGGGCGGAATACTGGCAATGCATGATACGATTCGCAAGCCGGGTCCGAAGCGTGTCCTATGGGAAAATGTATTTCGCTCCGACCGGTTTCAGGAAATCACCATCGTCGATAACATCACCGCGGTTCGCAAAGTCAAAAAAGCCTCTGCCGCCGCCAAACTGAAAAAATCCGCGGTCCTGGCTCTGCGAGCGCTCTACATCGCCGCGCGCAAGAGCAGCGTCCCGCATTCCAAGACCGTGGGCCGCCGCCTGTTGCAAAAACTTACCGTTCAGCCCTGGCTGCCTGTGGCCCTTTTCATTTTCTCCTGAAGCATCGCGCGGTAGTGGTAGTACCGCCCTTTTGCTCTGTACTGCTTTCGCACATCACCCACGAGAGAGTACCAGCCAAAACTCCACATCGAACGCATCAAGTTAGCGATTATGGAAGCTAAGGACTGCTTCTTATAAACAAACCGGCTACGTCCCTGTTGTTCATGGCGCAACCGAAAAAACTTCTCAGTAAAGCGGCTCCAGTCAACTTCGTGATAAACGATGGCTTTCGGTTCGTAGCCGATCCTTCCTCCATCTCCGATCAAACGCTGGGCGAACTCAACATCTTCCGAGTTTCCCGATCGCCCAGGTCCCAATGCTTCGTTAAAAAGTCCGATGCGAGGGAAGACCTCGCGGCGGAACGCCATGTTCGCGCCGGTCAAGGTATTGATCTCCGTAAGATCAGACGGATACTTGACGAGGCTAAGGGTCCGATACTTCTGCTGAGCTTGTAAAAACTCCTGGTTCGCCTCCATCTCCGGCGGCACGAGAATCGGGCCTTGCATGGCGTCGAAATCCTTCCGGCGAAAAAATTCTACCGCTACCGTGAGCCAATCCGGCGCGACCTCGACGTCATCATCAAAAAACGCCAACACGCTGCCCTGAGCCTCAGTAATGGCCCGATTCTGCGCGCGGCTTTTGCCTGTTAAGGGCTCGCGGACTTGCCGGCAGCGCACGCCGTCTCTGCCGTCGAATTCACGCGTCAACGATCGGACGGACTCGGCGATCGTTTCGCTGCCGGCATTATTCGCAATCACAATCTCGGGCTTTATCCGGTCGCGTCCCTCGGTCCGATAGATCGACTCCAAAAGCCGCCGGATTTTTTCTACTCTCCCGGAGCTTGCAATGATAATGCTAATGGAAGGTTCCATGGCGCCGCTCACAATCCGGGAAACGCAAATGGAAGCGTATCTGGGTCCTCGGGGTTGAACTCTTGGCTCACCACAACGATCAAATAGAAGGGGGTCTCGCCGTCGTTGGTAATTGCATGAGCGACGTGAGGCGGAATGGTCACCGTCACCATATTGTTTTCGCCCATCGGGACGATCTGCTCCTCGCCGGTCCGGGTATCTCTAAGAAAAAGCTTTGCCCTGCCGCTGGCGACTGAGAACCACTCGGTCTTGCGGGTATGACAGTGCTTCCCCTTGGTCTTTCCAGGATTTCCAACAGTCAGGTAGAGCTGCGCTATTTTCGCGCCCGCCGCCTGATGGCTGGAGCGCAAAATCTCAGCGAGCCAACCTCGATCATCCCGCTTGATCTCCAAGCGATCAACCCGAACACCTTCTATCATCTTGCGTTTCTCCCTCCATAAGACGCTTGCGGCCTTCCTTCAGGCGCTCCAGCGTGCCGCGCACCGGCGGCAACCGAATGCCGAATCGCTCTTCGACGCAACGGCCGGCAAGCGAGCTGTCGCGAGGGAACACAAGTTCGATCGCCTCAGACAAAGTCAACATAAACCGAGTCATTCCCGGGTCCGTAATCGTGATAGGCCCGCCCGACTCGATCTATCTTTAAAAAGCGGAATGACAGAGCCGCGCGAGCCGACCACATTGCCATAGCGCACCCACAAAAAGACGGTTCCTTTTCCATGCCGTACTCTTCACTCATCCGGACCTGGTTGTCTTCGTCTCTGCTGAGGATCCTGATTTCCGCCGGATCTTCGTCGAGCAGCCGATCGACGATCTGATGGCCGAAGGATCCGGTGCCCCCCGTTACGAGTACTCGCTTGCCCGAAAATAACTTTTCCGTCGGCTGTTCCATGGGAGCCGTCTAAACCAACATCTGGTAGAAACGATATTTCAGCGCTAGAGGACTCAGAGCCACGGCTTGTTTCAATGCCTCTCTGGCCCCTTCTTTGCGCCCGTCCTTCCATCGCCCCTTGGCGAGCCTGTAATAGCGGTAGGCAAGCCGCCGCGCGACTCGTCCCCGGCCCAATAATTCTCTGGCTTGCGGAAAATCCCGCAGCAACTTTTCTATCACCCGGATGTTCTCCAAAAGCCTCAGTTCCTGATTGCTGCCCGTGTTGCCTTCGTGCCTGCGGTAGTAG
>DASTOD010000526.1:0-4943 GCA_035762645.1 Binatia bacterium
ACCACGATTGTCGTGAATCCCAACGATCGGGCGAGAATGGATGAGCTGCGCAATATTATTGTCTATCTACGAGGGTGAGAGGTGGCCGATGGACTTCAGGAACAGAACCGTCGATCCGATTACCTTCGAGATTCTCTCGCATCGGCTGCACCAGATCGCCAAGGAAACGGGCATCACCCTGGAAAGAGTCGGCGGCACGGTCAACACGACGCAGATGCACGATTACGCGGCGGCGCTTTACCGCGCCAACGGCGAGATTCTGTCCGCCGGTGAAACCACCGGCTGGCATGTCGCCTGCGCCGGACTCGCGGTCAAAAAAATCATGGAGCGCTTCAACCAGGAGGGCGAGATCGAGGCCGATGACCTTTTCATTCTCAACGATCCCTATCTCGCGGCCATCCACCAGTCGGATGTCTATATGGTCTGCCCCATCCATTTTAAGGGCAGGCTCGTCGGCTGGAGTGGCACTTTCGTGCATGTGATGGATATCGGCGCGATGTCTCCGGGCGGGGACTCGCCGGGAGCAACCGAAATCTTCCACGAAGGGCTGAGAATCCCCGGTCTCAAGTTGGTGGAGCGGGGCAAACTCCGACGCGACGTGTTCGACACCATTACCCACATGACGCGCCAACCGATCATGGTGGGCCTGGACCTCAAGTGCCAAATAGCCGCCAACAACGTCGCCAAATCAAGGCTACAGGAAATGTACGCCGAATACGGACCGGAGCTGGTGGACGGGGTTTCCGCCGACATGGTGCGCTATTCGGAATCGGTTTTGCGAAAGAGAATCACCGAGATCGGCGACGGATCCTGGAGCGAAACGAACGTGATTCAAGGTGAGGAGAACTGGAAGATCACCGTCAAGCTCACCAAAAAAGCGGACACGCTCATCTTCGATTTCACGGGGACGGATAAACAGGCCCGAAGAGGAATCAATCTCCCTTATCACGCGACTTTCGGGGCTTGCTTTCGAGTCGTGCTCTTTTCCCTCGCTTACGACATTCCGAAAAATCACGGCGTGCTCCAACCGATCGAAGTCATTGCGCCCACTGGAACCATCGTCAACGTACAATACCCCGGACCTGTTTCCCTGAACACCACCTCGTCTGGATCGATGGTGAGATATCTTGCCAGCTCGGTTTTGATGCAGGCCCTCGCCACGAGCGAAAAATGGCGTAAGGAAGTGATGGCGATCAGCGCCGGCCACCGCAATTTGCGCCATGCCGGCGTTAACCAGTACGGCAGATATGCGGTATCGGCGCTCGGCCACGGCGCTCTGGATGGCACCGGCGCAAGATCGTATCAAGACGGCGTAAATTCCTGGGGCGGGCATTTGAGCTGCGCCAACGTGGAATGGTTCGAGATGAATTTTCCCGTTCTCTATCTCTTCCGGCGCCACGCCCGCGATGCCGCGGGAGCCGGGACATTTCGCGGCGGCGCCGGCGCGGAGACCGCCCACATCCTCCATGACGCCCCCGAAGAACGAGTCAAAGGCGTCACTTACGGCGTCTCCAGCTCGCGCAACTCCGGACAGGGAATTTTTGGCGGCCGTTCCGCCGCCCCGAGCGTCATCGTGCACCTGGAGGAGACGAATGTTCTCGATAGGATCGAGAAAAGACGGCCCGTCGAAGAGGTAAGCGACTTGGGCGGCCGCGCGGCGCCGCTCGCCTACAAGGAATTCGACTTCAGGAGCGGCGACGTTGTCTACATGCGAGTCGCCAGCGGCGGCGGCTATGGTGATCCGTTGGAACGAGATCCGCAAATGGTCTTGGCGGATGTTATCGACGGCATCGTCTCTCAAAAAGCAGCCCGGGAAGTTTACGGGGTGGTACTAAACGAAACAACGGAAGCGGTCGACTGGACGGCAACGAAAAGCCTCCGGGCCGCCGTGAAAAACAGCGTACGATGACGTAGCGGCAGGTTTCAAACCTGCCCCTAGGATCTCCCACGGCCGCGTTAGCTGCCTACCTTGACGCCGCCGTCTGCCGTAATCCAACAGACCGGCATGTGCGAAGTGCTGTGCGCGTAGCCGATTTTCCCTTGACGGTCGACGACGATAAGGCCGGCGGTGCTGCCGGTCTTTTCCCCGAGCAAGGTCACAGCCCGACCGGCGGTTTCCGTGGCAGCCATGCCGCGGCGCAAGATGTCCAGAGCGCTCTTCGCCATCAGAATACGCATGATCGCCTCGCCATCGCCGGTGCACGATACTCCGCCCGTTTCATCCGCATAGGTGCCGCAGCCGAGGAGGGGTGAATCTCCTACTCTACCCGGCAGCTTATTGAAGATCCCGCCCGTGGATGTCGCCACGGCGATTTTTTGAAAACTGTCGAGCGCCACAGCACCGACGGTACCGTGCTTTTCCTGCCAGCGCTTTCTGGCGGAGGCGACGATCAAACTTTCCGGAGGAACTTGGGGAATGCCCATTTGGCTGGCGAATAACAACGCTCCTTCGCCCGCCAATAAAATGTGCCGGCCGTCTTCCATGACACGACGCGCCAGCTTGACTGGATTCTTGATACCCTGCACGGCGGCCACCGCGCCGGCGCGCAGAGAATTACCCTCCATGATGGCAGCATCCATTTCAATTTCGCCGAGGCTGTTAAGGGTGGAGCCGGTGCCGGCGTTGAAGAGCGGATCGTCTTCGAGCGCGGCCACCGAAGCTTCGACCGCATCCACTGCGGAGCCGCCGCGGTCTAGAATCTCCCAGCCCGCCTGTGCCGCTGCTCGGCAGCCTTCAACGCGCCGCGGCAGGCTGCCGTCGGTGATCGGACCGGCGCCGCCGTGCACGATAATCGCGCGGGAAAACGTCGTCATAACAGAGGTCAGAGATCAGACGACAAGGTTTCGTCTGCGCTTCAGAGCCTTCGAGCGAAATTCAGAGCCCCCACCTCTTTCCTCCCCCACGCCAACGCGGGGGAGGATGAAGGAGGGGGATAGTAGTCCGCGGTTTCTTGCTCGAAGTACTGTGACGCTACTTCGAGACATCGAGCTGATCGCGCGGTTTGTCGTCAGGGCCGGGAAAAATGCGCGCGCCGCTGGTCTCCTCTTCGAGAGCGATGGCGAGCTTCGGACACATCTTCGCCGCTTTGAGAACATCCGCATCGCTGTCGCCCTTCGGGTCCACGACAATGGCTTTGAACTGATCATCGAGATCGAAGACATTGGGCGCAATCGAAATGCAGTTATTGTGGCCGCGGCATTTATCCCTGTCTACGATGATTCTCATGTTTCCTCCGTGCATTCAGTCCGACAGTTCGGCCGGTAAGCGACTCAACGCCGGTCGTTCAGCTCCCGTAAAACCGCCCGGCATGGCGCGCCGTCCGAAGCGGCGATCTTAACCGGCGGACAAATGAGCTCGTAGCGGCCGGGCGGAACTTCCGAGAGATCCACACCCTCGAGCAAGACGACGCCACGATCCAGAAAGGCTCGATGGACTGGAACCTGCTCGTCGGCAGACGCCACCGAGAGGTAATCCAGCCCAACCAGTTGAACGCCCATATCGGCAAGCGCCTTCGCTCCGTCCGCCGAAAACGCCACGAAGGAAGGATCGTAGTCCGGCTTGTGGAGGAGACTGGAATTGCGCGTCTTGAAAAGGACCCGTTTCTCCCCCGCCAAATCGAGCCGCCCAACATCGCTCGCCGTGATCCGGCTCGGCGCATCCACGGCGCACACCCGCGCCGGTCCGATAAAGATATCCACCGGCAGCTTTTCGATCGTCGCGCCGTCGGGAACAAAGTGAAACGGCGCGTCGACGTGCGTGCCGGCATGGACGCTGGTGTGAATCGACGAGGAGTTGTTCGGCTCGCCCCGGCTTATACGCTTGCGCTCGATCAGCTCCAACGGCTGTGCCGTCACCCAACGCACCGTGCTCGGCGAAAGACTGAGTGAAATGTCGTAAATCTTCATTTATGCACCCCAGGACCAATCTTATGCGAGCAGCACAGTTGTGACAAGTGCAGTATGAGCATTTGAAGTCCATGAATATTTTCCGATCGTCCGGGCCAAAAATCTCCTCTGCCCCTCCCTTCGACTAGGCTCAGGGCATGCTTTTACAAAGAGGGCTTAAAGTTGCTACGGAGAAATTCCCCCTTTTGAAAAAGGGGGACCCAAGGGGGATTTAGCTCGGCGCGCCAGCTTCTCTGCGGCGACGTTGACCGAGACCGGATCGTCACCGTCCCACATGAATCGCAACCGTGCCGGCCACAACGCTCAGGATGCCGATGATGGTCTTCACATTGATCTGTTCGACGTCGCGCAAGAAAAGCTTGGCGCCGATAAGCGCCCATACCGGATAGGTCGAGGCAATGGGCGCGATCACAACCACGGGCCCAATGCTCAATGCCGTGATAATAAACACGATGGAGAGAGTCTCGAAGACACCGGTCCATAAAAATGGCCAGAGCGCCTCTCGCTGCCAAACTAATGTTTGTCGCCGCGGTGACACGGCCATGTAGGTTACGAAACTGGCAAGTGAGATAAACCCCATAAACGCGGAGAAAAACAATGGCTCATTGGATAAGCCCAAGGCATAACGACGCATCGGATGATTCATGCCGGTGAGACAAGCGGCGGCGATGGGAAGCAGGAGATGCCACCAGCGAAAGCTCGGCAGCTCACGTTCGGCTTTCCATGAAACCAGGATGATCCCGCTCACCACCAAAAGCGTTCCACCGATGATGAGTAGGGTGACCGTTTCACGCAAAACCGCGATGGCGATCGTGGCGCTGATCAGCGGGCTGATCGACTGCAGCGCGCTGCTGCGCGACGCGCCAATCTTGAGGACTCCGGTATAGGCCAACAGCCGGACTCCCATCTGAAAGATCCCGACGATACAAAACAAAACGATGGCAACCCAAGAAACCGTTGGAATGCCGCCCGACAAGAACACCGCGGACCAAAGAGAAACGTTTTGCACCAGAATGGAAACCAGCGTGACCGTGCCG
>DASTOD010000527.1:0-4298 GCA_035762645.1 Binatia bacterium
GCTTTCCACCAGAGTCTCAGGCAGAGCCGCGCAATTCAAAGCGACAAACGGCTTTCGCGCCCGCAGGCTCTTGTAATGAATTGCTTTGGCGGCCAATTCTTTCCCCGTGCCGCTCTCCCCGGTAATCAAGACATTGACGGAGCTATGACTAACCTGATCAATCAGCCTTAAGACAGCCTGAATTTTATCGCTCGCCCCGATGATGCTCTGCGTAGAAAATCTCCCCTCAACCTCCTTCCACAGTTGCGCGTTTTCCTGTTGAAGCTGATCGCGATGGCGCCTCATCTCCTCCACCAGTTGCGCCGTCTCGATTGCAATCGCCGCCTGGGCCGCCAGCGCCTTCAGAATCTCCTCGTCTCCTTTGCTGAACGGTCCGGTTTTTTTATTCAACACTTCGAAGGTTCCGATGATCTCCCCTTCGTGCGTTCGCAGGGGCACGGCGAGAAGACTCCGGGTGCGATATCCGGTACGGAGATCAATCTCCTTATAGAAGCGCGGGTCTGCATGAGCATCCTCCACATTGATTGTCTGGCCCGTCAGAGCAACGGCTCCGGCAATGCCGACCCGAGCATCAAAACGTAAAATCTCCTGACTACCCAATGCCACCTTCGACCAGAGCTGCCCTTTTTCGCGGTCGAGCAGAAAGAGGCTGGCCCGCTCCGCCTGCATGAGTTTAGTAGCCTCATTGGCAATCAGGTCCAAAAGGGCGCCCAGATCCCTTTCCGAACTCATCTTTTGGCAGATTTTCAGGAGTTCTTCGGCGAGCTGGTTATGCTCTTTCGAAAATCTATTATTGATCATTTCCATGCTTGGTCCTCACCAGGAAGGTAAACCCATAAAAAGCAGCAACCACTAAGAAGTTCATTCGCTGGTAGACATACAACTACCGACGGACGGGCCATGGAAAGCGCGGGGCACGAAAACGTAAAGGTTACGTTGAGGCCCAGCTTTGGAATGGGCCCGGCGGCCGCCTACGAGGCACGGACCGATGACCGCGCTTGGAAGGGCTCGCCCTTGGTTTCTGCTGAATGCCTTCGGACAGCTGAATCTTGCATTACACTGTCAACGGCCGGCTGTCAACCAAGTTAACATCTGGTGAACACAGTTTACAATATAAAACCCACGCGTTTACAGTTGGTTAAGGGATATTCTCGGTTTCGTTGTTGCTGATGGTGTATCCACTATTACCCTCTCAGTTATCCTAAATGCAAAAATCGCCCGGATTGCCGAGGTTTTTTCAATTCCGTCAATGGCTGACAGGCGGCACGGGGCTTGCTTTATAACCGGGCGAGGACCAAAGCAATGAAAGAAAGAATCATGGCAAAGCAAATTCTGGTCGCCTTAAAAGGTCGAGACCGCCTCAGCCACATGATCCCCTACATCGAGAAGATTGCTCAACCAGGTATGCAAGTCGTTTTCCTTATGCGCTCCTGCCCACAGTCGACTTTCATGAGCGCACTGAATGACCGTGAGGAAGCGCTCTTCGCCGGTTGCGTAGAGGAAGCGAAGAGCACGCGGGAGCCCAAGGACAGCAGTTTCATGGACGAGCAACGGTTGATTGCCGAGCATAAGGTGTTTTTGGCTCAGGAGGCCTTGCTTAAACGAGGGATCGAGGTGACCGTGGATGTGTACACGGGCTCGCTGCGCAGAGTCTTGAAGAGCTATGTGCGAACGGGCAACGTGAATATGATCGTCACAGGCGCGGGAATGGTTCTTACGGCCCTTCAGTTCCTGTCTCGGACGCTGCCTCGTTTTCTTCCGCTCGCGCGATCCGGTTTTCCTCCCGTACGCCTGTTCTGCACCGATAATGCCGCCTCATAGCGCCCCGGGGTCCTCGTCTTGAACCAAAGTTCGCGCAAGTAAGTCTACTACCCCCCACCTCACGCCCACGAAAGCACGTATCCAGGACTCCCATTAAATCCCTGAAGCTGCGAAAAAATCCGCTCATGGTTCGACGCGCTCACCACGAGCGGTATAGTACAACGGAAAACAAAGGACTTAGCCGTTCGTCCTCAGCTTCGTCGAAGGGCAACGGCTAATTTTTTCACAGCTTCCCTCTTACCACAAACGCCACCCTGACTGTTGCCACCCACGGCATATCAGTGTTAGACAAAAAATCGCCCCTGCTTTCAGAGCAGGCATGATCACTCACGCGCTGACACGCTGTATGTCGCATAAGCTGTTACTCGTCGACGACGAGCCGCTAAACCTTGATTTGTTAACACAAGAGCTCGCGGATAGGGGTCATGTGACCGAGAGTGCCGCAAGCGGTGCCGACGCATTAATGAAGATCGACACCTTCGGTCCGGATCTCATCCTGTTGGACTATCAGATGCCCGGCATGAACGGCATCGAAACATTGCGGGAGCTGCGCAAGCGAGGGAGAGATTTGCCTGTCATCATCATGACGGCCTACGGCACCATTGAGCGCGCTGTGGAGGCGATGAAAACGGGCGCGGATGATTTCATTACCAAACCTTTCGATCCGGACCATCTGGCTTTGGTCGTCGGCAAAGCCCTGGAACGGATGCGGCTCAAGTCGGCGGTCGAATGTCTGGCCGCGGAAGTCGGCGAGCGTTACCGGCTGGTTGCCGGGACGAGCCAGCTGATGGCCCAAACCATTGAAGAAGCAAAAAAAGCCGCCGCCAGCAAAGCTACAGTGCTGCTCTTGGGCGAGAGCGGAACAGGCAAAGAGCTTTTCGCGCGCTCGATTCACGCTTGGAGTGACCGCAGATCGAGCCCTTTCGTGCCGATCAATTGCGTCGGTCTTTCAAAAGAGCTTTTGGAAAGCGAACTGTTCGGCCATGAGAGAGGAGCCTACACCGGCGCTCATCAGCTCAAAAAAGGTAAGATGGAATTGGCCGATGGCGGCACGGTGTTTCTCGACGAAGTGGGGGATATCTCCCGGGAGCTTCAGACCAAGCTGTTAAGATTTCTTCAGGAGCGTGAATTTGAACGGGTGGGCGGAATCCAGCCCATCAGCGTCGATGTGAGAATCGTCGCTGCCACAAACCGCGACCTTGAACAGGCCGTCAAGGACGGACAGTTCCGCGAGGATCTCTACCACCGCCTCAATGTGATCGCGATCACCCTGCCGCCGCTGAGAACAAGGAAGGAGGATATCCCGATTCTGGCCGCCCATTTTTTGCAACGCTTCTCGCAGGAAACCAAGAAGCCTTTTTCCGACATCGCAGCGAAAGCCCAGGAGAAACTAGCCGCTTATCACTGGCCCGGCAACGTGCGCGAACTGGCTAACGTGGTCGAACGCGCCGTGGTTTTGGGTGAAGGACCGGCGCTCATGCCTGACCACTTGCCATCGAGAATTGCCGCGAAACAAAGTGAATCGCCGGCAAACCCGATATCGTACCATGAGGCGGTGAACACTCACCGGCGCCAATTGATTCTCAACGCGCTTGCGGAAGCTGAGGGCAATCGAGCGGCCGCGGCAAAGGCCTTGGGCCTTCATAGAACCCACCTTATGAAATTGATGAAAGCGCTACGGATCAGTTAGCGCGCCCGCCGATACGCGGGAGTTTCTGTTTTCTGGCGGAAATTAAATATCGTTAGAAGCAAACATCCTCTGTCATTATTCGGGTTAATGGCGCTGCACAAATTTTGCTTAAAAACTTTCTAAAATGGTATCTTTTTTCTTGACATACAATTTGTAGCGTCGCTATAATCACTGCACCTACAAAATATGGGAGGGTTTTAGCAGTCAACTTCTCTTGCCTGAGTCTCCACTGAGTTCTATATTCCGCACAAACCCACCCAGGAATCTAATAAGGAGGTGCCTATGGCAGCCAAGAAAAAGGCCAAGAAGAAAGCCAAGAAGAAAAAGAAGTAACTCTTGAAATGTGGTGTTGTGGTGGTGGATTAAACCCTCCTTACTCTCAGGCGCCTGGATAGCCGTTCTGGCTATCTAAAAAAAACAGGCCCCTCGGTGACGCGCCCCCGAGGGGCCTGTTTTTTTATTCCTCGCACGCGTGCAAGATTCTTTCCATCGTCATGCAACAAACAACCGCTGGTCTGCTGACGGATCACTATCCACCCGAATCGGCCAAATTCAAGGCTCCCCTCCTGCTGGTGCATGGACTCTGGTCTGCGAGCTGGTGCTGGCACACATGGGCGACTCATTTTTGTAATTTGGGCTGGGACTGCCTGGCGATCAATCTGCGCGGACGCTCCGGCCAAAACCCATTCGAGGATCTCAAACCGCTCAACTTCGACAGCTGTGTAGAAGACCTCAGAACGATCATCAAAAGCGCCGCCTTTCCACCTGTCGTGCTGGGGCTGAACCT
>DASTOD010000528.1:0-3899 GCA_035762645.1 Binatia bacterium
GATTTCCAATTGTCGGAAAAAGCCAGGCGTCGCATCCAAGCTCGTTTAATCATGCTCTTCTCCCGAATCGAAAATCTAAAATTACTTGATGACTTTGTCCGCTCTCACCAGCACGTTCGGCGGAATCGTCAGGCCGATCTGCTTCGCTGTCTTGAGATTAATCACCAGCTCGAACTTTGTCGGTTGCTCTACCGGCAAATCGGCGGGCTTGGCTCCCTTCAGGATTTTGTCCACGTAATATGCGACGCGCCGGTAGCTGTCCGCGACGTCCGCTCCGTAGTACATGAGCCCACCGGCATCTACATACTCTCTGTTGTTGTACACCGACGGTAACCGGCTCTTTAACGCAAAGCCGACAATCCGTTTTTCATTAGCACGCATGAGCGGGCCTCCGCCGAGCGTGTAGAGTCCATCCGGGCGCTCCTTGTTTAGCGCAGCGAATACCTTCTCGAAATCGTCCCCACCCTTTACCTCCCAAGACCGAACAGTTACCCCCAGCGCGCGCGCCGCGACTGGTAGTATCTCTTTCACCACGGGTACACCGGTTGGAATGGCCGGATCGTACAGAATCGCGACACGGGCAAGTTTTGGAACGGCTTCTTTGAGCAGCTCTAGCCGCTTACCGGTTAGTTCTCTGAAAAGGAGTGTAAAGCCAGTGACATTGCCGCCAGGACGGGCAAGGCTTTCAACAAAGCCTGCCTCGACTGGATCGATCCCCTGGCCCGTCATAACAATGGGAATCGTCTTGGTCGCATTCTTAGCCGCGCGGATCGGAATGGCCCCTCCTGATACCACGATGATGTCAACCTTGAGACGCACCAGCTCGGCCGCAAGCTCAGGGGGCCGATCGATCCTCCCCTCCGCATAGCGGTACTCGATGGCGATGTTCTGTCCTTCGATATAGCCACGCTCCCGCAGAGCCAGCCGAATTCCCTCGGAACGGGTGGAATCAGTAGCTGGATCGCTATTTGATAGATAGCCTATCCGCGAGACTTTCTTCGGCTGCTGCGCCTGGGCCGACAGGCAAAGCGCAAAGAGCATGGCGCTAAGCGCCGGGCCGACGATTCTGATTATCATGTGTTGTCTTTCTATTGCCTGATGCCTAGTGCCTGTTGCCTACTTGATTATTTGATTCGCCTGCTCGAGCACGCGGACTGGAATTGTCAGCCCAATTTGCTTTGCTGCCTTGAGATTAATGACGAATTCAAACTTCGTCGCCTGCTGCACCGGCAAATCAGCCGGTTTAGCCCCTTTCAAAATCTTGTCCACGTAAACAGCCGCGCGCCGATAGAGGTCATCGAAGTCTGCCCCGTAGGACATGAGTCCACCCTCATCCACAAACTCCTTCTGGAAGTAAATACCCGGCAACCGATATTTGACTGCAAGCTCGACGATCCGCTTTCTTTCGGCGAAAAAAGTGCGACTTTGGGTCGTCATAATCGCGTCAACCTGCTTCTGCTTTGCGGTTCGAAAGGCGCTCTCTAAACTTTTGGTGTCGGCTTGGGTCTTGACCTCCTCCAATTTCAGCTTCAGTGCCGGAGCCGCAGCTCTAAGCTCCTTCAATTGGGACTGCTGGCCGGTTCCCGGCCAGAGAAGCGCAACTCGAGCAAGCTTGGGAACCGCATCCGTCAATATCTCCAGCCTTTTGGTACCTAACTCGGCAGATAAAGCTGAAAGCCCCGTGATATTGCCTCCCGGTCGCGCCAGACTGGGAATATACCCAGCTATGACCGGATCGGTGGCCGTTCTTATGACAATGGGAATCGTGCTGGTCGCTTTCATTGCCGCCTGGACCGCAAAGTTCCCTGCCGCGACGATGATGTCAACCTTAAGATTGACCAGCTCAGTCGCCAGATGGGCAATTCGATCGGGTTCCGCCCCACCCCCACGGATTTCGAGGATTATGTTTCTTCCTTCGATGTAGTCCAACTCGCGCAAACCCTGTCGGAATGCGTCAATCCAAGGCGCCGTCTCAGCGATGGATGCCGACAGGAGGAGCCCTACCCGGGGGACTTTTTTCGGCTGCTGGGCGTCGGCTAGAGAGATAGTAAGCAGAAAGACAGTCGGCAGTAGGCAGAGAAGGACAAAGACTCTCAGCCTCATACATTTCTCTCTTGTCGTTTGCTGCTTACTGCTCTCCGCTTACTGCTCACTGTCATTCTCCGCGTACTCTGCGTCTCGGCGGTTAAATTCTGCCTTCCGATTTCTGACCACTGACCTCTGACCACTGACATCTGTCATCGGATCACCCGGTCCGCTCTTGCCAGCACGCTTGGCGGAATCGTGAGCCTGATCTGCTTGGCGGCTTCGAGATTGATCACAAACTCAAACTTTGTCGGCTGTTCGACCGGGAGTTCTGCCGGCTTGGTGCCTTTGAGAATTTTATCCACATAAACAGCGGCACGGCGAAACAAGTCAAGCAAGTTTGGTCCGTAGAACATGAGGCCACCATTTTCCACAAACTCTGTCTGGAAGTATATCGCTGGAAGCCGGCTCTTTACCGCCTGGTCTGCTACCTGTGCCCGGTGAGAAACGATGACGGGGTTCGGCAGTACGAGGACGGCGTCAGCCCGCCGCTCGCTCGCGGCTCGGAATGCGCTCTCAATATCGTTGGGATTTTGTACGTCTAGGTATTGAAGCTTCACTCCGAACGCCCCCGCGGCGAGTTCCGTCTCTCTCAGCGCTTGTGCGTTGCCTGGGGTGTTCGAATTCCCAAGGGCAGCAACGCGGGAGAGCCTCGGAACGGTCTCTTTGAGCAGTTCCAGCCATTTACCACTTAGCTCAGGCGAAGTATTTGTCAGCCCCGTGATGTTCCTACCCGGCCGCGCAAGGCTAGTCACGAACCCGTTTCCAACAGGATCGTTATCCTGCGCCATGACGATGGGAATAGTGCCAGTTATTTCCTTGGCGGCACGGGTTGCTTGCGGACCACCTGTGACGATGACGTCGACCTTGAGACGCACCAACTCGGCCACGAGCTCTGGGAGCCGATCGCGCTTCCCCTCCAGATATCGGTACTCAACTGTGATGTTCTGTCCCTCTACGTAGCCAAGCTCCCGCAGACTGTCACGGAATACGATAAGCCGGGGAACTTGAGAGGATGCAGAGGCGGCCGATAGAAACCCTACCCGAGCGATCTTTTTCGGCTGCTGCGCCTCTACCCTCGCCGCACACACCGCGAGCGCGACACAGATTGCAAAACACCCCGCCCATTTTAGATTTTTGATTTTAGATTTCCGATTATCGGAAAAAGAATCCCGCCATCGTACCCAACGTCTTCTACTCTTTCTCTTTATCCCTAATCGAAAATCGGCAATCCAAAATCCAAAATTCATTTGATGACCTTGTCCGCTCGCGCCAATACATTCGGTGGAATCGTCAGGCCGATCTGTTTCGCAGCTCTTAGATTAATTATGAACTCGAATTTCGTCGGTTGTTCCACCGGGAGCTCAGCAGGCTTAGCGCCTTTGAGGATCTTATCCACATAGGTAGCAGCACGCCGAGACAAGTCGGTAAGGCTCGTCGCATAGCTCATCAGCCCGCCATCTTCCACATACTCGTTGCGCGGATACATTGCCGGCAGGCGGCTCTTTGCCGCAAGCGCCGCAATTTGTTTTCGCTGAAGAATAAACACCGAGCCGGCCAGCAAGAGGACCGCCTCAGCACGCCCCTTGCTGGCCCCTCGGAATACAGTCTCAATATCCGTGGGGCCTGGTACGTCGAGGTATTGAAGCTGCACCCTAAGTGCTCCTGCTGCAAGTTCCACCTCTCTTACGGCTTGGTCGTTGTCCGGGTTGTTTGAAAACCCCAGGACCGCTACGCGGGAGAGCCTGGGAAGGATCTCCTTCAGAAGCTCCAGCCCGCTTTCCACTGAGCTCAGTCGTAAAAGCCGATAAACC
>DASTOD010000529.1:0-2059 GCA_035762645.1 Binatia bacterium
GGATGATCGGTAGCTTCATCGCTTTTTTAATCTTCAGATTCCCTAAAATCCAGAATTCTTTTTTGACTTCTCCTCTAAAGCCTTTCCCTTTGACAGCCTCCCACATCATGCCTGAAGTCTTCTCAGCACCTCGAGCCCCCGAGTCCAGGCCGGGCGGGCCACAGATTCGATATAGGCGCGGCCGCGCGTCATAGTCATGAAGCCGTGGCCCGCGCCCGAATAAACATAGAGCTTGGCATCGGCGAGCCGGCCGAAAGCCTCCCGGAGGCGCTCGATCGCCGCCATCGGAGCGACCTCATCGCGGTCCCCGTAGTGGAAGGACAGGGGGCAGCGCACGCGGTCCAGCTCGTCGAGGTGGTTCTCGACGTGCGATCCGTGAAACGATATACCGGCGTTGGTGCTGCAGCGCGCCGCCGCCAAGAGCGCGAAGGGGCCGCCGAAGCAAAATCCCATCACGGCGACTTTGCCGTTACATTGGGGATGCTTCTTGAGATTGGCGATCACGTCGGCAAGGTCTGTCATGCCAAGCTCCAGATCGTACCGGTCGTTGCGCGCGAAGGCGCGTTTGCGACCGTCGTCAGTCCAGGGCAGCGGGCCCGGATCACGATCGCGCCAGAACATGTCGGGGGCGGACGCGACAAACCCCTCGCCCGCGAGCGCGTCGGCGTAGTAGGTCATGTCGCTGTCAACGCCGGAAATGGTTGACACGATCACGACGCCAGCTCCCTTTTCGGACGCCGGCGAAGCAACGTAGGAGTCAAACGTACCGCTGCCGGCGGCAGCAATCGTGACATGGGTCCCGGCCATTGTTATCCCCCTTCCTGCGATCGCTCAGTTTGGCTGAAGCGTATCGGATAGCGGGGCCGTACGTCAACGTGAGGTAGCGGTTCAGTTAGAAGTGAACCAGTTCTCGAAAGGGCGAAAGATTTCTCGCCTCCGCTCGAAATGACAGCTATTGGAGTTGTCATCTCGAACGAAGAGAGAGATCATATCTGGCGGCGGGCCCTAGACGCAGTTTTGAGTAGAGATCACTACCGGTGAATTTTCGACGATTTATTCAGAAAAGAACTCATTGGGAGTTTTTCCGCAGCCTGCTAATGAACCAATGAGGCGTGGATGCCGTCCGTAGCCGCGGTGTACCGCTATCCGGTGAAGGGTTTTACTCCTGAAGCCTGCGAAAGGTTGACGGTTCTCGACGAAGGGAGAAACGCCGGCGATCGTGTGCTCGGCGTGCGCTTTGCGGATACACAAGCGGTCGGAACCCGACCTTCGCCGTAGCGATGCTTCCAAGCGGCGGGGGCCGACAGACTCACGTCGGCGATGAGGTGGCGCTACTGGATCCGTGAAGCCGGTGCCGCACAACTAGGATCCGGCGCTTTGAAGCTATCTTAAAGGTTCTGCGGCCGCGGCTCGATCGGCTCGTTGTAGATCATGTCGACCTGCATCGTTTGATAAGCCGCCACGAAACCGTTCTTGTAGGCGCTGCCGCAGTAGTGCGCAGGCTTGAGTCTGTCCCACACCACGTAGCCGTTCTTGTCCACGCAGCCTTCTTCCACCGAGGCGGCGACCACTTTGCCCACGACCATAAGCCGATTGAGCCACTGTCTTGTCCATTCTACCTCGCACTCGAAGTGGCTTCGGCACTCAGCGATGCGCGGGGCTTTAACGATCTTCGCCGGAATCGCGGTAAGCCCGGCTTTTTCCAGTTCGTTGACCCCAGGCGGAAACTCGAGTCCGACGATTCTTACTTTCTCTAGAACCCTGCGTTCGAAGGGCGGCACATTGACGACGAACTGCTCGGTCGCCAGCACGTTGTTATAGGTGTCCTTGGTCGCACCGACAGTAAACGCGATGTAGACTGGATCATGGCAAACCCGCACGCAGATGCCGAACGAAGCGGCATTGACCCTGCCCGCGCCATCCACCGTGGTAATCATCACAAGACAGGCGCTGGGGGCGAATAACCGGTCCCACTGCGCGCTCGGGACGTCGATCTTGTTGACTGAATTCAGATTACCCATAATTCGATACCTCCTAGGAAAGTTCATCGGGACAGCGA
>DASTOD010000530.1:0-7195 GCA_035762645.1 Binatia bacterium
ATACTCCCATGGATCGTGCGGCTGTCGAATTCTCGCGGGATTCAAATGGATGTAACGCACCAGTTCCAAGAGATAAGCGTCACGATCGCATAATATCGCTTTGAATCTCCCCTGAGACAAATATCCTGCGGTACGGTGCCGGCGGTTGTGGCGCTGGGTAAAACCACCCTGGATCCCTGCATGATCTTCGATAGCGGTACCTTCCCGGTCTGGATCAGCAAGTGAACATGATTCGACATCAAAACGTAGGCACCCTCAAACTCCACTCTCGGCTTGCGCGCCATGATCCATGCTATATCGTAAATTGCTCCGATAAGTCCATCCTAGTGCCCCGCGCTTTGTGTCATCATTCGGCGAGTTGGAAATCCACCTTGCGGATGTCTGTGACACGCTTCGAGGCGTCGAGAATCTCCAATGAGATAAGATTTCCGTCTCTGTCGTAGTCGAGAATCACGCCGGGTTTATCCTCGTCACTTTCGTGAACAGTGACATTGTCTTTTAGAATAACACTCAGCGTATCGGTATGTGAGTCGTAGAGAACCTTCATGGCTCAGACCTCCAGTATTTGGCAAGCTTGCTTGTACGGTAAGCCGTCACCACTTCGGCAGGCGTCCGGTCGATGTCAACAAACACTCTCACTAAGTACTCGTCACCACCTTCCAGATATTTGGACTGCAAGAGGACTCGACCCGGCCTCACGTCCAATCGTTATCCGGGGTTTCTTAGCACTGCGTCAACATCTTTTTCCTCTAATCAGCGCCTGCCCATCTCGCTAACCGCATGGTCCGTGAGGATTTAATCGACGATCGGGTCAGCGGCCACGGTTTTCGACTTAGCACAGTCGTCGCAATGGTGTGCGACCACCAATCGACCCAGAATACAACGTCTATGACCTGCTCGCCAATAGGGGAGGATCCGACGCGGGAAAATCATTTCGACGTTTTCAGAATTCGGAAACACAGAAACGTCACTTTTTGGAACTGCCGCATGCATGCGGCTGCTTCACCACGCCTGCGCGAACCAGGTTCAAGTCAATATAGACCAGACAGCGATGCAGGTGCTCATCGGCTTCAATCGCGGTAGCGTGATAACGGTCTTCCCAGAATGCCCCGTGTCGATTCTTCGGCTCGTTGTATTCTTATGCCGTACGCCCGGCGATTAACTGCATGCTCTGGGCTATGACATTCCCGCCTGTGTCTTTGACCAGAAGGTGCACATGGTTTGAGGTCACCGTGTGGTTGAGCACCGAAAGGCCAAAGCGCTTCTTCGATTCGAAGAGCCAATGAAGATAGCGGCGCCGATCGCGGATTTCGAGACACGTGAAACGTCCCGCGTTTTCTTCTCCCTTGAACTTTTGAACGGCCGTTTATCTGAAACGTCATGAACCGAGCGCAGCGGTTGAACCCTTCGATAGGACTCAGGGCAGGCTATTGGAACGATTGGAACGTCTGAAACTTTTGGAACAAGCCGCTGGCTGTTGCCTGACGCCTAGTGCCTGACTCTTACCTATTGCCCAATGCCTCAGGGCTCCCCGAAGCATCTTGTCGCGTTGTCCCAGAGCATTTTTCGCATGACGTCGCCACCCAGGGATTTCCACGCCAGCACCTTGTTCGTGGACTCGGGAAAGCGGGATTCCGCGTGGGGGTAATCGGACGAGTACATCAAGACGCCGTCGCCGAGGAAGTCGGTGACCATTCGGGCCATCTTCTCGCCTTCGTGGATCACGACGCTGGCGAAGAAGCGCCCACTGGTCATGTATTCGCTGGGCTTACGAGCCACATTCTCCGGCAGCGCGTAAGACATGTAGACGCATTGATCGTCCATACGCGCTCCCCAGAACGGGAGCCAGCCAAATCCGGACTCGAGGATGCAGTAGCGAATGTTAGGGTACGAGTCCATGATCCCGGCGCCGAAAAAGGCTGTCATTGCCCTCATCGCTCCCCACGGGTGCGATGCGGTCCGGCCGATGAACGGGTTGTCCCAGAGATCGCGGTACCCGGGGTAGCCGGACGTGAAACTGTGATGCGCCACGCACAGCCCTTCGTCGTTGGCCGCGGCCCAGATCGACTCCAGATCCGGGTGGTCGATGGGAAAGCCTTCGGCCAGATGGAGATAGATGCCCACGGCCCATGGCGCGCGCACCCATGCTTTGATTTCTTCCACCGACGAATCGATCGCTCTGCTGCTCACCACAATGAGAGACTTCAGGCGGTGCGGGTGCTTGCTGCAGAAGTCGTTGGTAAAGCGGTGGTTGGCCCGGATAAACCCGATCTCAACTTCCACGTCGTCCGAGTCCGGGGGTAGGCCGGGAAGCATGAGCTGGACGTCCACTCCCTCCTCGTCCATATCCCGAACGCGCGCTTCAACGTCGTTATCAGACCCGCCGGGCGTCGGAAAGCGGCTGCCCATGAACTTCGGGAAATGGTGCTCGATATGCTCCCTGGGACCCGCTTCCCCTAAAATACGCAGGCGCTCACGCCAGCCGGCTCTTTTCTTGAACTGGTAACGATGGCGATACGGTGGTTGCAGAATCTCGCCAGCCCAGCCGACGCGAAATGGAACCTTGCAGCCCTCCCACTCAGGCAGCCGCTTGCGCATGGCGGCGTCGAAGTAGGGCTCCAGTGTTTCGGCCAGGGGATTGAGGTGGGTGTCCGCATCAAAAATCTTAAAACCGCCGCGCATTCATGCTCCTTCCCTACGCGCATAGCACCAGAGTTGGCATCTGACTCATGCTACCGGATCGACCGCCTCTGTGGCGCACCCAACCACCCCCATTACTTACCGCCCTTGGCTTGCGCTAGAGCCTTACTCACAATCTCGTAAATGGGCGCCATGTCCATAAACTCTGGTCTCTCGGCCAAGAGATACTTGACGCCATCGATGCGTCGGATTTCGGCACGAACCATCTCCTTGGAAATATCGATCCTCATCGACTCTTCCGAGTTAGTGGACGTATTGGAAGCGCGTTGAAAAGCCGTTTGCCCTTCGCGCGAAAGGAGCCAATTAACGAACAAACGCGCGGCATTCGGATTCGGTGGCTGGCTCGGCAAAGCCAGGGATCCCTTGTTGCCCGCTGAGATCGCGCGAGTCTCTTTCCACCGAGCGGTGCGAAATTCGTCCACGGGGAGACCCTGGTTCTTCGCCTTTAGAATTTCGGAACAGAAAAAGCAGATCGCGAATTTTCCGCTGGCCAGCCAGTCCGTCGCCTGGCGTATTTCCTGCGTTAAAGTGACATCCATTTCGCCGTAAAGCCGGCGAATGAACTCGGGTCCTAGCTCAGCCGTATAATAGAACATTCTCAAACCGATCCGCTGGCTGCCGGAAATCTTCGGATCGCGCGACAGAATTTTTCCTTTCCATTTCGGTTGGAGGAAATCCCAGTAAGAGCGAATTTCGTCGCTGGCGCCTGATTTCGTGTGGTACGAAATATACTCGGCGACGTTGCCGAGAAAGACAAATATGTATTTGTTTTCCGGGTCCATGTAGTGGTGCTGCCCCTGCCACCACTTGGACTCGTCCAATACTTCGGGGAGAATCAGAGCGTCCCGAAACGGATCCAATATCTTCGCGCGATAAAGCACTTCATAGGGCGTGGTCGCCCCACCGATGTAAGCATCGACGAGAAACTTTCCCGCCCGGCGCTCGGCCATGATTCTCGGGGCGAGCTGACTGCCACGGCCGGTTACCGTTGAGACTTTTATCTCGGGATATTTTTTCTGAAACAGCTCCGCGACTGCGCTAACTTCGCCTTCGCCCTGGTAGAGATAGAGTGAAAGCTTTCCCTCTTTGTTGGCGCCCTGGACAGTTCTCTCCCATTCCGATTGCCAGTTCGGCTTCGGTTCGGCTGCGTAAATGTTTGTGCCCCATTCACAAACACACAATATGACCAAAGACGCGATCAGATCTTTCATTGCGGAAAACTACCCACGGTCATGACGGATGCGACTGCCGAATATCTTTCCTCGAACAGATCCGATCTTAATCTTCCCTCGTCAAAGGGGGAAGATATTCCACAATGCACGACGCTGCCATTCGGGTATTCTCATTCAGATCCAAATTACCTTCAAGAGCATGGAAGCGGTCAAATCTTTTTGTTGACGGATATCGTCCGCGAGGCGGTCGACTTCCTTTTGCATCGTTGCCTGCACACCGTGGCAACCCCATCCCACCGCACCGTAGCTCCCCAAGCTGGACTTGTCAAAAAGTTGCCCGCCTGAACGGAGCAAAGCGGGTCAACGACTTGAACGAGCTTCTATTAAGAGCAGCGAAACGTCTGGAACTACTGGAACGGCTGAAACCATTGGAACCAGTTTTATGAAGGGAAGCTTCCATTCATGTTGCTTGCTTATTCCGTCGTTGATATTTAAGACCTCATCGACTATTGAGAAACTCACGAGAGCAAAGCGCACGATCCCGTTTTGCGCATTAATGTACGACATCAATTCCGCAGGGAGCAGAGGAACTATGACGGTCTCATCTAAAATCTGTTTATTTGCCTTAAATGGTATTATGACCTTTGTCTTTGCAACCCACGCGCAGGGACAGAGCGCTGCGCAGCTTGAGAAGATTGTCGTCAGTTATCCGAGCAAGTCCATCACCAGTTTCCCCATCCTCGAAACGGCGCAGCGCCGCGGTTTCTTTCGCAAAGAGAACCTTGACGTTAGCGCCGTCTATATGCGCGGCGGCATCGACATCAAAGCGGTGCTTACGGGCGACGCCGATTTCGGCACCGGGTCGACCACCGCCGTGACCGCATTCGTCGCCGGCGCGCCGCTGCGCGTGGTCATGAGCCTCAATGCCTACGTAGACCAAGTGCTCTATGCTCAACCGAAGTATCGCACACTGGCCGAGCTTAAAGGCCAATCGATCGGATCGCTCAATCCCGGCGGGCTGGTGGATACGTTGCTGCGAAGAGTCATCGTTCAACACGGGCTATCGCCCGAGCGCGATTTTATTCTGCTCAATATGGGCGGCACGCCGGAACGATACGCCGCGTTGAAGTCGGGCACCCTGGCCGCGTCGATGCTGAGCGCGCCGCACAGTTTGCACGCGGAGAAGGAAGGATTCACCAAGATCGCCGCCACCCGCGACTATGTGGATGTTCCTGGCACCGCGCTGGTCGCGCATGCCGACAAAATCAAAAAACAACCGGAGATGATCAAGCGATTTTTGCGCGCCACACTGCGCGCGATGAACTACATCCGCGAGAATCGCGCCGATACGACGCAGATGATTAGCCGCGAATTCGGCATGGCTCCTGACATCGCCGCGCCGGCTTACGATAAGCTCGTCGAGCTACTCAGCGTGAACGGCAAGCTTCGCGTCGACGGATATCAACTCCTGATCGACTTCGCCCGGGCGGCGCAAAAAGTCGAGCGGGCGATCCCGGCCGCCCAACTCCTCGACGAGAGGCTCCTGGATGAAGTGGTCCGTGAAACCGGGATAAAGCGTTAGCCCGGTCAATCGTTATCCGTATGACGTTTTGCCGAGGTTAGAAGAAAATTTCGGGATAAAGCCCCGACGATCAGTGAGCGTGAGCCCTGGAACGGCTGGAACTGAGCGCAGCGATTGAACGACTGGAACACCAACCGTTGAACGTCTTGAACGCAGGGCATCCTTCGCCCAACTCAGGACGAGCCGAAGATCGAGCCGGTCATGGTGAGCCTGCCGAACGACCGGAACGCCTTCAACACCCGCAGCAGCAGTCTTGAACCGAACCTTGAACCGGCGTGAGCCTGGAACGACTGAAACTGAGCGTAGCGGTGGAACGACTGGAACGATTAGAGCCTGTTGTCTGTTGCCTCGTGCCTATTGCCTCGTGCCTGATGCTTCTTCGGGTCAAATCAAGAAGTCGCCGTGACCCGATCCCTAGAATATCCAACCGGCTGATTGAGCACCCGCTCAAGATTTCCGCTGATCTCTCCGAATTTGCCGGGCCGCCTCCTCATAGATGTTTTCCCGGGGACCAACAGCAACGATTTCGATGGCACTTTCGCCGACCCGATAGATGATTCGAGTCCTTCCCAGACGCAAACTCCAATATCCTTCAAGCTCCTCTTTCAGCGCTTTCCCACAGGTCGGATCGTCAAGTATGTCGGCTAGGGCGGCCCGAAGTTTCCGCTTTAACTCAGGATGCAGTTGCCGGATGACGTCACGGACCTCAGCTGGCACTTTAAGGCCGCGCGCCGGCATGTCTAGAGCTCAGTCAGTGAAGAGTTCATCAAGGCTATAGCGCTTCTTGGTGCGCTTGAGCGACTGGATCCCTTTGCGGATCTCTTTCATAAACTTTGCGTCGCGCATGATCTCTACAGTTTCTTGCCACCCTTCGTACTCATCCTTGCTGACGATAATAGCAACCGGTTTGCCGTTCCGAGTAATGGTGACCACCTCGTCCCTTCGCTCCACGGCGTCTACCAGCTCGCTAAGCTTAGTCTTAACCTCTGACAGCGGCATCGTCTTCATATTCGTCACTCCCACGGGCTTGGTCTGAATTATGACCAATCCTACGCCTGTCAAGCGGCTAGGTCAATCACACTAGACGCGATCTCTGGCACCGTCGCGACGCGGATCTGCATTAAAAAGAAGCTTTCTGTCTCCGTGTCCCCGGCCCAGCCAGACGTTGGTATCCACAAGATACAAGGTTTAATCGCCTCGCCACTCGAGAGCTTTTTTTTGAAGCTCCAGAGAAGTGTACTGGTCGCGATAATCTCTTAAGGCACCGGCCCAGTCCTGCCGCAGCTTGGCTTTAGTCTTTGTCTTTTGTTTGTTAAGCAGCGCTTCGACAAATTTTTCCACTTCCTGGCGCTTCTCGGCGGGCAGCTTTTCCAGCTTTTCCAACAGGGATTTGTCTATACTCATGTTTTCTCCGTTATCTCATCTCCGCCTCGAGCACCAGAAAGGTGTGGTCGCCGAAGATGTTGAAGACCATGACCATAATAGTGTATTTACTGTGTTTGTCATAGCACCCCCCTGGCTCTTTCCTCCCGAATAGTCAGACGTAGAACTCAGACGCTTCCGGATTGCTTTCCGTCTCTCGTCACCACTACGATGCAGCCGCTCTGGAAGCCTGCGCAGCCACAATCCGAACAAACGCAAGCTGATTCCCGAGGTTCGTTCTTCCTGTTCGTCCCTCGGGCGATATGGCACCTGAGACAAGGTCTCGGACGTTCCCTGATGATTTGTTGCGAGACTGGAG
>DASTOD010000531.1:0-3145 GCA_035762645.1 Binatia bacterium
TTTCGCTCGCAGCCGGTCTTCGCGCCGGCGAAGTTTCCTCAACTGAAATTGATAAAGCCACAACCGCGCTGGCCGACCGGCTGATGCGCTTTACGCCGGAAGTCGAACCTTCAGCCGAAGAACCCGGGGTCTTTTGGCTCGACGGCAGAGGCTTAGAGCGTCTGTACGCCTCTCTCCAAAACTGGGCCTACGCCATCTACAAAGAGATGGAAGCGCAGGGATTCCATGCCAACCTCGCCTTAGGCTTCACCCGTTTCGGCACGTATGCAGTGGCCAAGACCAAACCAGGCATAACGATTTTCAGCGATATCCCCGAAGAGAAAAAGGCCGCGCAAAAAATTCCCTTGGATCGTTTGGATCTCGACGCCGATTTTCGCGATGCCCTTTTGAAGCTCGGTATCAAAACGATCGGCGCTTTACTTTCGCTTCCACCCGGAGCCTTACGCGAACGATTCGGCCCGAAGGCTCACCATCTCTATCGCGTGGTCGCTGGCGATTTACGGACACCGCTCAATCCTTGCGAGCGTGAAGAACCACCGTTTCAAAGACGCCTTCTCGATGATCCGGAGAGCGACACCACGCGGCTGCTTTTTTTGCTAAAGCAGCTGCTCCACCCGATTTTGGCGACGCTCGCAGCGCGCGCTCAGGCTCTCGCGTCGCTATCGGTTGCTTTTTTAATCGACAGAAACGGCTGGCTAAGGGAGCAGATCCGTCCGGCGGCGCCGACGCTTGAAACGGCTCAAATCATCGATCTCCTTCGGCTGCGTTTGGAATCCATGAATTTTCCAGCCGGCGTCGTAGAGATCGAGCTGCTGGCAGATAGCTGTGCGGCCACGGCTGAACAACTTCGTTTGTTTGCCGAAGGACCGACCCGCGACGTAGAGGCGGCGAATCGGGCGCTGGCGCGCCTGCGCGCGGAATTCGGCGATGATTCCGTGGTGCAGGCGAAATTAACCGACGGCCATCTCCCCGAAGCGCGATTTGCCTGGGAACCTCTGAGCCGCATTAAGTTGCCCCGGCTGAATCGCCATCCGGCTGCCTTAGCACCGAACGATTTGAACAGATTGAACGACTTGAACGTTTTGAACTTTCCAATTCTCAAAGTGTTGGTGCGCCGGATCATGGCGAAGCCCCAGCCTCTTTCATCCAGCCCACATCAGATCCACGAAGACGGCTGGCTTCTTCTGGGTCCCAAGTACGGCGCCGTCGACAAACTCACCGGCCCCTATCTTTTTTCCGGCGGCTGGTGGAACCGGGAAATCCATCGCGAATACTACTTCGCCGAAACCCGCCGCGGCCAGCTCTTGTGGATCTACTACGACCGCCCACGCCGCAGGTGGTTTTTGCAAGGGTCGGTTGAATAATCACAGTTCCAAACGTAGGGGTTCACTCCAAGAGGTTCCAATCGTTCCAATCGTAAGGAGGGATCATGCAGATAAAAAACTTTGCAGACCTAGAGATTTGGAAGGAAGCGCGTTACTTAACCCGAGAAATCTACACGCTCTCCAAAGCACCACAGTTCTCGAAAGACTATGGACTGCGTGACCAAATGCAGCGGGCGGCAGTTTCAATAATGTCGAATATCGCAGAAGGATTCGAACGCGGCGGGAATCAGGAGTTTGTCCAATTCCTCTACATTGCGAAGGGCTCCTGCGGAGAGATTCGTTCTCAACTATACGTGGCGCTTGACCGGGAATATATCGATCAGAAGGTAGCGGACAATTTGCTAATAAATCTGAAACGCCTGTCGGTAATGATCAAACATCGAATCGATCATCTCAAACGTAGCGGTATGCGTGGGCCGAAGTACACCACTTTAAACCAATCGAGTCCCTCCGAAACGCATTGACATTTTCAACGTATGGAACGACTGGAACGTCTGGAACACTCAACTGAAGAGGTAGATCATCATGGAAACGACAAATACGAAAGGACCAATCAACCGCACGCTCGCGGTAATCGATGGCGGGTTGAATGGAAAAGCTCACGTTGAGACGCGTCCAACAGCTCAAAAGCCGAAGTTGCTGGACCAGGTCCGCCAGGCGATCCGTACGCGGCACTACAGCTACCGAACGGAGAAAGCTTATATTCACTGGACGAAGCGGTTTACTTTTTTCCACAACAAGCGCCATCCGGCAGAATTGGGTGAGACAGAGATCGCAGGATTTCTTTCCAGCCTCGCTAATGAGGGCCACGTAAGCGCATCGACACAGAACCAAGCCTTCAATGCGCTTTTATTTCTCTATAAGGAAGTGCTGCGCAAAAAGATTGGACTTATCGAGGGCGTCGTTCGCGCCAAGAGGCCGCAGAGGCTGCCGGTCGTGCTCACGAAACAAGAACTCAATAAAGTGATCGATCGGATGAACGGTGCGCCACGATTGATGGCGATTCTTCTTTACGGAGGTGGTTTGCGACTTATGGAATGCTGTCGTCTCCGGGTCAAAGATATCGACTTTTCTCGCAACGAGATTGTCATTCGAGCAGGTAAGGGCGACAAAGATCGTCACACAATGTTGCCGACAGCGATCAAGCAATCTCTTTACAAACATATAGAAGCGAATCGATCCCAACATCAAGAAGATATTAGGAAGGGGCTTGGCCGCGTTGCTTTGCCAAACGCTTTACAACACAAATATCCTAACGCGGGTCGTGATTGGGCATGGCAATGGGTATTTCCGGCTCCTCAACATTACACTGATAGAATTACGGGCGAAAAACGCCGCCACCATTTACACGAGTCGGTTTTACAACGAGCCGTCCGTGAAGCGGTTGTAAAGTCAGGTATCTCCAAACCAGCAAGCTGTCACACCTTTCGCCACTCCTTTGCAACTCACCTGCTTGAAGATGGTTACGACATTCGGACCGTTCAGGAACTCTTGGGGCATAGGGATGTCAGTACGACAATGGTGTACACACACGTGTTGAATCGTGGTGGACGGGGAGTTCGTAGCCCAGCTGACAGCTTGGTTTCGGTAACTGACTATCAAGGCTGAATATACGGAAGCAACTTTCCGCCTTTGTCGGCTTGCGTTCAAGGGAAGGCTTTACAAATCATTGTCCCCATTATAAAAGCGGTCAAAGTGAGAGGGAGCGAAATCTTAATATACAGAAGTAAGGTCGTTCTATACGGAACCAGATACTTGTA
>DASTOD010000532.1:0-34479 GCA_035762645.1 Binatia bacterium
GGGCAGTCATTGAGGGTGCAGCGCCTTGTTCGGCGGTTGGAACGGATCTGCAAAATCGCGGATACAAAAGTCGCTGCCGCTGGTGGATGGAAAACGCAACCGCCATCAAAGCGCGGGCTGTGGTTTCAGGCGGTCTGGCAAAAGGCTGGATACTTCCACGTCCAAAGATTCCCGATCGACTCAACGGTGAACTATCTCCGCGCCCAGGCAAAAGCGGTATGGAGCGGAGCGCGACAACAATGGGCCGGGCCATTCACTGCCGAGCAAGCGAACGAGCAATGGACGTGGCATGTGAATCCGCCGAACGCCGCGCTCTGCGACCCGGCACACGGGGACGCAGGCAAACCAAAAACCTTATGAGAAAATCGAGAGACACCCAAGCCGGGTTCGCAGCAGCAAGTGGTTGTGACGCGCGAATTGAGAAGCTGCGTGCTCGTCAGAACGCCATCCGACTAGAGAGAATCGAACTGCTGCTCAAGGACGCAGGCGTGCCGGAGTGGGTGCAAACAATCGAAACCGGGCCAGTGCCTTCCAATGCGCCTGACTACCGCCTGCAATGGTTCTTGGCACGCCGGAAGAATGTCAAACCGGCTGAGATAGACCAAAAGCTCCAAAAGGAAATGGCGGATTGGATGCGGATACTGTCTCAGCGTCACAACGCTGCGGATCAGCGACCCGGCAAACGGGACGCATCCGCCAACCAATGACTTTATGGGAAAACCTGAAACGCCCATGCAGGGTTCGCTGCATCCGCTTGTTAGCAGGATGGGTGTAACCGTGGCTGAACTCAAAAAGCATATCGCGGACTGGCCTGAAACCGACGCGATGGGAGAACCAACCGAGGTGTGGCTTGAAACCGGCCACCAACTCAGCAGCCCATGTATGAGCGTCGAACTGCTCAACTACCGGATGCGTGATGACGGAACACATACAAGCGACCTGCTGTTCTGTCCGTCCGAGACGGCGTGGAATCCTGCTAACAGTTAATTCAACCAACCCAGTTGGCATTATCACGCTGCGCTTGACATGATTTCCTTCGACCCGTAGATAACCGTCCTATGGCGACGAAATACTACCGGAAGCTTTCCCCTGACACGAAACCCGTCCTGGCCAATGGCGCCACCGTCACGTTCAAGACCGTCGATTCAGTAGTCGGCTACTTCGCGACTGACAACGAGTATGTTCAGGCAGAGTTCGTCCGGTTCGCCGGCCTTCAGCGCTACGGCATCTCTGAGATCACCGCGGAAGAGTTCAAAAACGATTTCCTCGCAAAAAAAAACTCCTTGGTTCCGTCAAGGCAGCCTTGGAGAGAGGAGATAGGTCCGGGAGCATCCGCATTACAGCAGATCTCGGAAATCAAAGGAAGTCTAGCAAGTGCTGCGGTCGCGGTTAGCGGCACCGACGTCCCAAGGCGGGAGGTGCCAATCGTTGCCGCCACGCCTACCAGGGAGCAGGTCCAGAGCGCTCCCGGAGTGGTTCAGGAGTTCAAGCCGGTGACCAAGAAGCGCGGGGTCGCTACGAAGTGAACGCCATCGAATTCGACGACAACGACATGGCTCACGTCCAGAGCCCGTTTGGCCCGAATTACGATTACAATATGGATGGCTCGTCGCTTCATCCGTTTTCCCCATCACGGCAGACAGAGGAGGAGATCTTCCTTGGGTTTGAAGATTCCTGAAATCTCAATTCACCGCTCTTTTTACTTCCCAAGCCGTCCTTTTTGATTACAAGAGTGACAAGTGAAAACATTTGCCGCTCTCAAGTCGGAGGTAAGGGCATTGATTTGGCCGAACAGCGAGGCTGAGAATTTGGTTTTAGCACACTCAGCGATGATTGAGGAGGCGTTGGCCGAGATCCAGAAATGGGTCGAGTGCGAGCGGGACAGAAACGTCAATGTCTATCCCAGTTGCAGCACGCTCTTTCGTTGCGGCCTGACGGCTTTCCAAAAGCCAGACGGCATCATTCGCCGGGTGTACACGATTGCCAATGGGGATTACTGCGACCCGGTATTCTACCGCCAGAAGGAGTGGCCAGAGCCAGAGAAGTACGCCAGGGCACTTACGAATTACGAGAGCCCGCTGAACGTCGGCTACCCAAAGATTCCTCACGGATTCCAGTATTTCGAGGCCACCACGGATCTTGATTCGGTGTGCGGCCGCGCGCGGGCCGGCATCTGGGCGATTTGGAGCAATCGGGTATTCCTTTACCCGTGGATCCAGAGCAACGAGTCGGTTGTCGTTGAGTGGAGCGGGATAAAAAAGACGTGGTCCGACGATGATCAGGTCAATGATGACATCGACTTCCGGGCCTGCGTTAAGCTCTATGTCCAGTACGCGCACGAGAGGGATTTCGGAAGTGCGGCCGAGTCGAAGCGGTTCAAGGAACTCTACGACGCCAAGCTGGCGGATTTGATCCACGAATGCAGGGAGCGCACCCGGAAGCGGAGCGATCTGGATTACGACGAACTCCGCAGTCCGTTGCCGGCCGCGGTCACGGACGATGCAGCGCCGGACCCGGCCGAATTCGTGTTCGCCCATATCGCGAACTACGGTAACAACAACGCAGTGTCCCGGCATATCGCCGACCTAGTGCGCGGCTGGGGGCCGAAGTTCATCATCGCCGGTGGTGGAAATACCACGGCGGGCGATTACGACGACGACATTGGCCAGTTCTACCATGACTTCATCCATCCATACGGAGGCGCGTACGGGGATGGTTCGGCTATCAATTCCTTCTGGCCGGCGTTGGGGCAGGCCGACTGGGATGTTGCTCCAGGAGATCTGACTGCGTGGAAGGCGTTCTTCAAACTGCCAGACGAAGAGCGTTATTACGAACTGGTCAGGGGAGACGTTCATTTCTTCTTCATAAGCTCGTCGGACGATGAGCCGGACGGTAATGCCTTCAACTCGACCCAGGGGGCTTGGTTGCAGGCCAAGCTCGCGCTTTCCACGGCGATCTGGAAGGTGGTTGTACTCGAGACGCCACCATACAGCAGCGGGGCGACCACTGGGAGCACGGCCGTCTTGCAATGGCCCTTCGAATCATGGGGGGCGAACATGGTTGTCGCCGGCAAGGCTGGCATGTATGAGCGCATCACCGTCGGCGGGATTCCGTATCTGGTGAACGGCGCGGGCGGTTCGTCGCTGGAAACCCTCGGGTCACTCGTGGCCGGCAGTCAGGAGACGCTGAACGACGAGTTTGGCGCCATCAAGTTCACCGTGTCGTCCGCAATGCTCAAAGCCGAGTTCTGGACTCGATACGGGTATCTGATCGACACCGTGGAATTGACAGTATGACGCGCCATGAGCGACTCACAGGACAAGCCGTGTTACCCCGATGGCGGCGATTCGGAGCAGGTCAAGCCGTGCGCGCCTGAAGCAAACCTGTCCGAGGATGTAGCCCCATGCGCCCCACTTCCCACGCTGTCCACCGTCTGGACCAGTACCAGGAGTTGCACCGTCGAATGCCCTGAAGGCGCTACTGGCGAGCCTGTAACAGCAACGGTTACAGTATCGTCATCCGTCAGCCAGGCGGACGCCGACGCGCGCGCGCAAGCCGCTGCGTGTGCGGCTGCGGAGGCTGCGCTTCAATGCACCGACGGCGCGGCCTCGGAAGAAGTGGCTTTGGATCTTGAGGTGTCCGGGAATTACTCAGCCCTGCCGCTGACGGATGCCATCGGAATCAATCTTTCCGTAACTGGCGATTACGCACTGGCCTCCCCTAGCGATGCAATGGATCTCGAGTTGAGTGTCGAGGGAGAATACGAACTCTTGCCCATCGAGGAAGGCATGACGATCGGCTTGGCGATGTCCCCGCTGTCCTTCTACAACCTCGTTCCGATTACAGAGCGGATCGGTATCGAAATGTCGCCATCTGGCGAATACAACGAGTCGGTGATATTCGCTGAGGACACGGCCGAGGACGTGACACTCGGGTTGAGTGTGGCCGGGGAGTACAACGAGACAATCATCGAGATCGAGGAAGAGGAGGCAATGTCGCTTGCGCTGGAAGTCTCCGGCGAATACACACAAATCATTGAGCCTGCCGACGATCAGGAGGATGCAATGGCGCTGGCGTTGAGCACTGAAGGCGAATACACCTTTCGCGTCATTGATCTGCCAGAGCGAACTGACGAGGTGACCATGCAGCTTGGTGTATTCGGAGATTACGCGAGCCCGGCTAGGTCGGGCCCGGTCAACCTATAAAAACCTTGCGTTGGGTGTGAATTGATATAGAGAACGACACTATGCAAAGCGAACGTCGCATCATCCTCCCTCACGAATTCGACGGCCTTCCACCGGTCGCACTGCGTCGTCGCGTTGTTCCATTCGCCTCCGTGGCCATTTCCGCGCGCGTGAAGTGCATGGTGGTCAAGAGTGGCCGCGTGGTCCGCGAGTTCCCGTGGCAGCGCAACCTGATACTGAACCAGTTCATGGAGCGCATTTACGCGAACTCGATCGTTTCCAACTTCACCTATGCGGCGGCCTCGACGGGAAACACTGATACGGCTTCGGATAGCGGGGCGACTGTAGTCGCTCAATCTGGCACGACCGTCACTCTGAGTGGCGGCAGTTTTGCGCTCACGCCCGGGACAGGCGCCGGAACCGACTCGATCGACGTAGGGAAGATCATCAAGTGGGATAGCGGGGAGATGTCCCGTATCGTTGCCGTGCCCGCGGCTGGATCCGGCCTGACCGCTACGGTCACACCATCCCAGACGGTGGCATCCGACGAGTTTGCCGTCTATCAGACTACCCAAACGTCGCTTGCCAACACGGGGAACGAGGAGCGCGCCGGACAGGGCATCACCGGAACGAGTTATCTGACCGGGTCCGGAAACTGCGGCGTAAGTTACGACGGCTCTGGGGGTGTCATCTACGTTCGGACCTATGACTTCAAGATTCGAGTCAACGACGATCGCGTAAGCACGCCATACGCGGAGGTCGGGTGGACAAACTCGGTCACTGCCGGAAGCGCTACGATCAACAGCCGTGTGTTGTTGCTGACCCCCGTGGAGGTGGCGACTGGCGAACAGTTGCGCGTTAAATATGAAGTGACGGTCACCATGTCTCCGACGACCAGCACGGTATCGTCAGCGATCGGAGGCAGCCCAGGCTGGCCGACTTCTGGTGGCGTCTGCCAACTTCTGTTCCCCGGCTTGAAAACGATCGATACAAGCGGCGTCGAGGGGGTGTATCTCGGTGGTGGACTGAGCCCGATGGAGCCGAGCGAGAACACGACTTGCTTCCTCTCGACTGACAGCACGGCGTTCAACGCATACCTGACGACTCCTCCGAACCGGTCTGGCTTTACGAGCGCCTCGGTCGCCACGACGAAAACCACACCAGGCCCGACTTTCGTCAACTACGCGAGCTACCCTCAAGCGAATACGCTTTTCCATGACAAGGTGGCGTTCTTCTCAGCTTCGGCCGGGAACAACAGCGCTTGGAGGTCGATCCACTGGGGCGATGCGATCACCGCGGGCAACCGGCAGCAATTCTCATTGATCATGGGCGCCTCCCAGGTGAAGGACAGTCTGCATTCATTGCAGATCAATCTTCGGTACTCGTACACCAGAATCATCGCGTAATTATGGGATCTCCAATCCTTCCCAGCGACTTCGAAGAGGCCATTTCGTCGCCAACAGCGACGATCTGCGGCAACTTCGTAAACACCCTCCTGCGTCTGCCGACGATGATCTACCAGTTTTTCAACTGGATGCTCACGCCGGGAGGCAACGTCTCGAACGCCTTCAAGCAGGAGATCATCCCGTCTGGGTTCGTGATGGCATCGGCACATTCGACGGTTCCGGAAGGATGGTTGCTTTGCAACGGGCAGGAGGTTTTGCGCGCTGATTACCCTGAACTCTTCACGGCGATAGGGATTCTCTACGGGGCTGGCAACGGCACGACCACGTTCCTTGTCCCTGACTACCGGGCGCGATTTCTGTGCGGCGCTGGGACGTTTACCGGCTCCGTTGAGACATCGCACGAGACGGCCGTACTTGGAACTCCTGGCGGCGAGGACAAGGTTCAGTTGCAGCCGGACGAATACGGCAGGAATCACGTCCACGTCATCGGCCGGTTCGAGGGCGACTCCGGAGATCACGCAGACAACCTGTACGTTCCGGTTACGGACAACGACATGCTTCGGTCTGACGAATCTCGTCGCGTGATTGGCCAGGGCGGCGCCGGCGCGCTGGATGTTGAAGATCTCGATGAGCAGGATGGCAAGTACGCCATAACAACCGAAGCGCTGAATGCTGACCCAGCCGAGAGCGAGCCGGAAATCGCGCATCACAACAACATCCCGCCGTACCATGCCGTGAATTGGATGATAAAGACGTGATATGCCGCGCGCCAATTCGAGCACAGAGTTGTCCCCACTGACGGGGGTTTTGGACCTGCGTTCACCTCCGGATTTGATGTCTGGTGGGACAATGCGGTACCGGCAAAACTTTAGAACGGTCGATCGGAACAAGCTTCAGCGGGCGCAAGGTTTCCGGAAACTCCTCGCCACGGCCGATCCCTACAACAACGAGGATCTCCATGACCAGCTTCTTTCCCTGACTCTGGGAGTCCGCCAACCGATTACGCTCATATTCGAATCGGAAAGCTCGCGGAAGCAGAAGAGCCTGTTCGTGGCCACGGAAGGCAGCATCTACGCGCTCAACAACAGTACCGGAAACTGGTCTGTGCTCGGGAGCGGATACGGCCAAGGCGGCGTTGATGCGACAGGCCCACGGTTCAAGGCTGCGCGCCAGGGCGACTACGTCATCTTCACGAACGATTACAACCCGCCGATGTATCACGTCCTCGAGCAGGGGACTTCCCCGTTAATCCGGGAGATTGACGATCTCGAGACGATTGGACTGACCAAGGCGCGCCACGTCTGGACATGGAAGAACGTCGTGTTTTTCGCCGACGTCGAGATGGACCAACAGCGGTTTCCTTTCCGTGTGGTCTGGGGCGACTTCGACAATCCAACGTCGTTTGATCCAGAGAAGGCTGAGAGCATCGCGGGCACCTTCGATCTGAACGAAAACGAGCAGATCCTCGGCGGGATGCCTCTGGGGAATGTGTTCCTGATTTACACGACGCACGGGATTTGGGAGATGTCCGTTACTGGTGGAGAGGAGTCATTTTCGTTTCGCGAAGCCTACCCAGGCAACAGGTTTGATTTCCTTGGCTGCCTGTATTACCCGGAGACGCTGATCAATCTTGGCGAATCCCACATGTACCTTGGGAAGGACAAGATCTACACGTTCAACCCCTACCAGCAGACTCCCACCGCGCCGGAGTGGGTCCACGCTGCAACCAAGGAACTCTTCGACAATATCGACAGCGGCAAGTGTGGGGTTCACATCGGACACCTCGACGGGGATGAGGCTTATTTCTCGTATGCGACGTCGGCCGCGGTGGCGGGCTGCCCGGACAAGACCATCCGGATCAATAAGCGGTACGAGGTGGTGGACACGATCGATGCCGGGTTTACGGCGTTCGCTCAGTTCACTCCGGGGTCATCGCCGACGATCCGGGATTTCATCTTGGACAACGACATCTGCACGGTTGCGCAGTTGGACGCTGAAGGCTTTCTGTTTGGCAACGAGGGATTGCCCAGGGAGATCGATGGCGAGGACGCGGCGTTCGAGCCCCAGGTCATCCACACGGCCAACCCGATTCATCTTGGCGGGACGCTGACCGTGGCTGGCGCTGGCACGGCGGCAGCAAATACGATCTACACGTACAACGCTTTCACGAAGCGCTACGTCGCTCCCAACGGCTACTACATCGAACGCACCAACCCAACTGCGCCGGACTTCTACGGCGTCGAGACGTTGCACAACGATGCCGGGTTGTCGCTTTACAGCAACCCACTGACTTTGGACGGGGCATGGGCAACGGTGACCAATGGGACCGGCCCGGCTCCGACAGTGACGCCAGATGGCGACGTGTTGACCGTCGAGGATTATGAGCAGGCTACGTCGGATTCAGACTCCTTGTGCGCGCTACTGAACGGACAGCGGCTCGATGATATTTGCCGCGTCTGCCCGTCGAACCGTCTCTTCGTAGCGGCCTTCTCCGACGATTGGTGCCTGAAGCAGATGAACTCCGGTTTCGCGCGGGAGAAATGCACCAATCCAACGGCGACCGGAGAAACAGGGGACTACGGTTACTCGGCCAGTGTTGGGGAATACGAGGACCAACCCTACGATTCGATCCTTCGCTTCGGCACGCTCTACAACAAGGATGGCGACGTGATCGTCGAGAGGTTTCAGATCAACTACATCGCCAAGCCGGCTGTTTATCCCGACCCGACAGATCCGACGGTCCCGGAAGTCACGCTTTACATCGGCGCATCATCCCAGCCCATGGATCCGAATACGGCGACGCGGCAGTCCCCGCCGTGCGGGATTGTCTGGCACACGCGATCGACTCAGGAGATGAAATGCCTTTCCAATCTGACCGCGTCGCAACACCTAGCCGCACAGAGCCAGCCGTCGCTGCGAGCAGACTGGAACTTCTGGCACACTGCGCCTTACATCTACGTTGAACTCTTCATTGAGGGCACCGGGGCCAACGTGGAATTTTCCGGCGTGGCAGGGGATGTCAGCCTGAAGGCTACCAAGAATGGCTAATCCATTGGACAGATTCAGCGGGAAGCGCGGCTCGGTGGACGTCAAGATCCGGCCGATGCCCAAGGTCGCTGATTTTTACAGGCGAGGTGGAAGCCCGGATTGGGCGTCTCAATTCGACGCGGCGATGGAGACGTGGCGGCAGGATCTCCAGAGGATCTTTCCTTCTGACCAATCGATCACCGAGTCCGTCACGAATATCATTCAGACCGTCGTCCAAGCTAGTTCAGGAGGCGTATCCGAAGTCCCGACCGAGCCGGCAGTCGATATTTCCGCCCTGACCGCCCAGGTCAACGCTATCGCGTCAGATCTCGCCGCGCATATCGCGGCTAACATCGTCCACGGGACAATGAGTCCGGTAGTTGGAGAGGACGATGAGCAGTCGCTCACGCGCAAGACGATCGGAGAATCCCAGCATCGCAACGGAAAGTTCAAGCATTCCATCCAACAGAGCGAGGTCGATTCCACCGACAGCTACACCATCCCGACGGGGTTCAACATGGTGGTGGCAGGCCCGTTTGACATTGACGGCGAATTGATTGTGGACGGCGCCTTGGCGGTGGTATAGAGGAGAAGCCATGGGAACACGCATAAACGGCGACAACGTAACAGTTCCGGGGAGCCTATACCTCACAGCTTGGGTTGGCAGTCCCGACACCGTCGCAATCATCGGCCCCGGAGGTGAAGTCAAGGCAACCACTGTCTCGCTGGCGAACCTCGAGCTTCTGGGTAGTGCGACTCCCGACAACACGCCAGACCTTCTGGTCAAACGTAGTTCCAACGGTTCGTTCTCAGCGCAGAATGCAACGCTCTACGGCAACGCGACGATACAGGGCGATAGCAACGCGCTCATTTTCAACAATGCGGCCGGGACATTAAAGTCGCAGTTAATCTGGCGAGAGTCGATCGGCGCATTGGGGTTAGAGGTTGCCGGCAACCTGTTTATTGTGTCCTCAGGAAACGTCACGATTAGCGGGGCGAGTGGTTTCGCGACTCAAATCGGCGGCAACATCATGTTGTTGCCAGACACGGGTTATCCTCCTGGAACAAGCTCCGGACTGTTCTTTGTAACGAATGCGACAGCCGGTGGCGAGTGGACCGGTGAGCCGATTCGCATCAAGAATTCGCGCCTTCAACTCCAGTGTCCGGACAATACTCTGTTCTACGATCTCACAATCCGACTGGTGGCAGGCGTGCCGACAATCGCCGTCGAAGGAGCGGGTGAAGTATGAAAAAAATCATCGCAGCAATCTTGCTTTTGGCTTCCGTCGCCCACGCTCAGACGCGGGTGTCCGTCATGTCCGACACCAACGGAATACTTTTGGCGCCGACGAACTTCTTCCAGGCGAATGCCTCGATGGTGGTGACCGGCGCTTCGTCAGTCGTATTTATTGTCGATACGAACGACTTCGCGATTGGCACGCGGTACACCAACACAACGCGCCGTTCCTTTGTTGCCGCGTCATTCGAACTAACGGCAGCCGTGGCTGGGACTGCGTCGGTAACAATGAACGTCGAGCAGGCAGGTGTGACCAATAGACTGAAGGTGTCAGCAGGCCCGCTGACGTCGTTGGTGACCGTGCAGACCTTAGGAATGCCGGTCGGCCCTGGGGCGTTCTACTACTTCTCGGATTCATCGTCCGGCTCTGGCGCATCCGTTGCCATCGTGGCTGGCATGTCGTCAAAAACCGACTTCTAATGTTCCGTCGCGCCACTCCCGCGGACGGGGTGTTCATCTTGCGATTGCTTCGCGGGTTCTACAACCGGCACTGTCTGCCGGCCTACAAGATCCCGTTTGATCCCGAGTCAGCCATGGTGACGATCGACGAGATCATTGCCGGGGGCATCATGCTGGTTGGTCCGAGTTCGTATGCCGGCGCAATCATCACTCCCTGCCTCTGGAACTTCGAATACCGGCTTGCGACCGTCATGCTCTGGGGGTTCAAAACACCATCGGGCATCAAGATTTTCGAGGCTATTGTCGATGAATGCGCGAAGGCGGGAGCTACTCACCTGATCGCCTCGAGTCATCCTCCCTATCACGTCATCGCCCGTCACTATGCCAAGTTTGGATTGACGGAATGCGAGCGTCAGCATATCACTCGACTATGAGCGGCGTAGGATCGAACACAACCCAACTGGCTAAATGGCTGGGAGCCGAGGACGGCAAGACTTCGGTTCAGCGGCTCGTCAAAAACCAAGACCTCGGAAAGCTCATCGACCAAGGCATCACCGACTACGGGAAGATCCGAAGCTCAGGCCAGTCGGCATTCGATAAATACTTTGCGGACTTTCAGGCGGATGCCCCCGGCGCCAGACGTCGGACTGATCAAGAGGTTGGTGTCATCGATCGATTCTACGATCCCAGCGGAGTTGAAAATGATTTGCTCGGGCTTCGCAATCGCCGATCTGCCGCAGCCAACAAGGCTGCCGAACTGGCTTCGATGCGTGCCATCCGTGGACTGAATTCGTCCCGGCTTCTCGGATCTGGAACTCCAAGCTCGTACGCGCTTCGTCAGCGAATGCGGTATCTCGGAGACATCGGGGTTCAAAACGCCATGGACCAGACAGCGCAGGAACGTGCGGACTGGGATTACCTGATGAACCAGCGGCTCGGCTTGGGCGGCCGGCGAACGGCCATGATCGACGCGAACACCGGCAGGGTCATGCAGCCGGAGAATGTCCGTCGCAGTCTCTACGGCCAGAATCTCGGCTTCCTCAGCAACCTCGGCGAGCAGGACCGCGCGAACACGTTCTACGGGCTGAAGTACGATCCGAGCTTCGCGGAGGAACTCGGCACTGCGTTCGACAACTCCATCTCGACAATGCGCGATCTAGCGGGGATGGGCATGATGGGCGGGTTCCAAGGCATGGGCGGCGGGATGGGAGGCATGGGCGGCGGCGGCGGTGGTGGGGCAGCAATGCCGCCGGCCGGAACGACTCAGTGGGGCGGGTATTCATTTGCCCCTGGCAGCGGAGCGCCATCGAGCGCCCAGTACTACAATCCTTACGCGCCCTGGGGCGGTTACAACTGACATGGCGCGTTATCCCATCTACGCGGATTCGTTCGGTCAACTGGGGAACCAACTCCAGCAGGACCAGATCATGCAGCAGCGGGCCATCGAGGAGTCGCAGCGCAACTTCATGCGCGCCCGCGAGCAGCAGCAGCAGCAGGCCAATTACGAGCGCCAGATGGCGTATCGTCAGGCCATGGACCAACAGGCTCTTCAGCGTCAGGCCATGCTGGACCGTGAGAATTCCCGCTATCTCGATTGGCAGATGTCGGCGGATGGCCAGCGGGCAAAGATGCCCACGCAGGTTATCACCGAGACTGCGCGCCAAGCCGCAGAGACAGCCCGCGCCACCGGTAATGCCGTGAGCCCTGCCGCGCGTAAGGTGATTGGCGACGAACTGGCCGACATGATCGACGCCGAGGCTATGAACGCCCGTCCCGGGCTGCGCCGTGAATACGAGCGCGAATTGAACGTGGCCAATACCGAGAATCTCAGGGCGTCTGGCAAGAAGCGCCTGGGTGAAGCGCAGAAGGCGGTATCGAACGCCGGCTGGACTCGGAAGCTTTTGAGCCGGCTGACCCCGTTCTACGAGTTGCCGGAATACGGTTGGTTGCGGGATGCCGAGGCCAATGCGGCGGAACTTGATTCGCGCTATCCGTCTTACGGCCGTGACGCCATCATCGAATCCACGGATGTTGGTCCTCGCGGCCGCCGTGTTCCTATAATGGACGTCGAGCCGTGGATGGCTGAGGAGATTGATCCCCGCAAGCGTCGTGCTCCGATGTACGCGCCAGAGACAGGATTTGATCCCGCGGCGATGCGGCGGCTTGCGGATCCGTTGGGTATGGGCATGGGTGGGCAGCCTGGTTACGCTCCTCCCGCTCAGAGAGGCGGCGCCAAGTTTCCACCTGAGTTTTATCAGGCCGTCAACGCTCTGATTGCTCAAGGTGTTTCCCCCGTAGAGGCCAAGCGGCAAGTGATGGCGCAGTTCTCGCCCTGATTTCAGAGATTGAATCTTCTCAGCCTGCCGAGTATTAGTCGCGCATGGCGCAACTGACACCAGAGGAGATCGACTCGATCGACATCGGTGGACCTTCTACAGCCGCTCCCAAAGGATTGTCTCCCCAGGAGATTGATTCCATTGAGATCCCAAGCGCTCCAGTTCGTGCGCGGGCGATTCGCGCTCCAAAGGTGGCCGACGAGTTAGGTGTCGGCGAGGAACTGGCTGGTGTTGGCCGGGCGTTGGAACGCGGCGGACGTCGGTTCGTCCAGGCGGGAAGCATCTCGGGGCTTCGAAAGCCTCAGGAGATCAAGGATGAACTCGATCGTGAGACGGCCGCGCTGGCGAAGTATGACGCTGAATTTGGTCCCAAGCCCAACCCAGCGACCGATCCGGTCGGCACACGCTGGCGGAATGATCAGCTTGGGAAGATTGGTGGCCTTCAGAACGAACTGAAGCGATGGGAGAAGATGCGTCCGGAGCTTGCGAAGTCAGTCGCCAAACAGCAGACCGCGATCGAGAAACTCCCCATGACTCAGGCTCAGGAGGAGTTTCACAAGGAAGAGACTCCTTGGTGGCACTTCTTCAAGAATCCCGTTGAACTCACGGCGACGACGCTGGCAGAGAGTATGCCTGTCATGGCCCAGAGCATGGCGGCGGCCCCTGGTGGACCGGTCGCCGTCGCTGCGGCTACCGGTGTAGGATCGTTCAGGGCTGAATCCTCGGGACGCGTGATGAACGCGATGGCCAAGGCCGGCGTGGATCTCAAGAATCCCGAAATGGTCATGGCGTGGTTTTCGGACAGGGCGAAAGCGGATCCAGAATTGGCCAAGGCGGATCTCGCGGCGCTCGGGCCCGCCACATTTGACACCCTTACGGCTGGCATGGCTGGACGATTTCTTGGGCCAGCTATCGGCAAGGGGGTGCGCCCGGTGCTCACAGCGACCGGGAAGGAAATGGGGCTGCAAATGGCGGGCGGTGGCCTTGGCACTATTGCCGGCAGTAAGTTGGTCAGTGAGCCGATTGACTGGAAGGATTTCGTGCTCGAGGTGGCTGGTGAATTCGCGCCCGGTGAAGCCGTTGCAAACGTGATGGCTGAACGCAATCTCAGGAATGGCGGGCCCGGTGGACCCGGTGGCCCTGGCGCGCCGTTGACCCCAGAACAAATCGACTCAATACCAACAGGAGGACCAAATGCCGATCGTGAGCAAAGCCCAGTGGCGCCGTCTGGCGCGCGACGAACCGAAGGTATTCCACCGGTTGGTGAAGGAGCAGCGAGTCCCGTTCAGCCGCCTCCCGGAGCGCCTCAAGCCCAAGCCGAAGCGCCGGCCGCGCCGTTCGTCCCGGTAGATGAGTTGCTCAAGCGTGCGCCTGGGGACACCAGCCCGGCCGAACTCTTCGCCCTGCCTGAAGATCAGGCGTCGCAGTTCTTCACCGGTAATCAGGCACGCCAGAACGCCACGCAATACGACGCAGTGTTGGCGGGGATGAAGCTCACTCCGGAGGCCGTCCCTGAATTGGAACGGCTGCGAGCCGATGCCATGGCCAAGTCAATGGCGGCCCTGCAAGCTCAGGACAACACGGCTTTTCTCGCCAATCAGGGCAAGGTGATTTGGATCAATGGCGTGATCGAGGGTGCGAACAAGAAAGGCCCCAATTACGACGCGGTGTCCCAGCGTCAGAAACAATCTCCACCAGCCCCCGATGCCGGCGACGGCCAGACGCGGCCTGAGTCGGGAGGAACACCGGGGGCGGTGGTCGAACCGAAAGGCGGTGATCAACGTGGCCTGCAAAGGAAAGAAGAAGGGCAAGCGCAAGATGGCGGGATACTAATCCCCGAGCCCAAGACGGGCACCGTGCCAGCAGACGGCTCGGTGCCCGATGGCACCGAAAGCGATACAGTCCTAGATCCGAATCGCTTCCCCGTCGCCAATGTGCCCATGGGACGGGTCATCTATTCGCATGGCGCCGTCCCGAACTTCAAGGCCGGGGCCGACGTCGAGACTGGCGTTGTTCCAGGCAAGGAATTGTCTGGCAAGTTTCAGCGGCTCGGAGTTGCTCCGATCGTGCTCTGGGAGCCGGCAAATCCTGAGCAGTATGGTTTGAAGCCCGGTGAGTATGCCATCGTCACTGGCAGACACCGGGTAGATCTGGCGCGGCGCACCGGGGAGGCAGACATCCCGGCCCAGGTCGTAAGAGAGGCGGACGGCTGGACCCGTGAGCGGGTCATGAGCTTTGACGCCTTCAGCAACATCCGTGACGAGCAAGGAACCACAGAAGATTATGCAGACTTCTTCCGCCACGCCCAAAACATCACCGAAGCAGAAGCTCGCGAGGCAGGCTTATTTGGACGCGCTAAGGGGCGTACCGGCTGGGACATTGGTCGGAATGCCAGCGAGGACTTATTCGCGATCTACAAAGCCGGCAAAATCTCCGACGCCCAAGCCGCAGCCATAGCGCGCACTGCGCCGGGCAATGCCATCCTTCAAGATGTAGGGATTCGTGCTGCGCTCGATGGTGAATCTCCGGCAACAGCCGCCGAAGCGATGGAAAGCGCCAAGGCCAAGGCGCTCGAGACTGGCAATCTTGACCAAGCGGATTTCTTCGCGAACACCTCACTGGCAGAAGGGTGGAAGGCGGAGGCCAAGAAGGTCATCGCGGTAAGAAAGGGGATCGAGGATGAAATCAAAGCGATCAAAAACGCGGCGAACAATCCGACGGCCGCGGCGAAGCACGGAGTCGATGTCAAAGACCCTGAAGGAGTCCGTAAGAAAATCGCCGAACTCCAAGCTGAACTCACCCGCTGGGATAAGTGGCGAGAGCATCCCGACTTGGTGGCGCAGATACGAGGCGAGCCAAAGGCTAAAACTCCTGTTGCTCCGGCCCCAGAAGCCAAAGCCCCTGAATCAAAGCCCGCGCCGGGACTGAAGAAGCGCGCGCCGGCCATGCGCAAGGAGAAGCCTCAACCTCCGAAGCCTGCCAAGCCCGAGAAGCCACCGACAAAGCCCGCCACGCCATCGAAGCCAACCGGTCTGACTCCTGAGGAGCAGGCCCGTCTGGACGACATTCACGCCAAGCTTCGCAAGAAGTTCGGCGGCGGTTCCCCAGGCGATCCCCAGCAATTGGGCGCCGGCGCCCCGATCGATCCTGAGATCATCACTCTCGGAGCGGAGTTGGTGTCGATCCATGTGAAGCAGGGAGTGCGGAAGTTTGCTGATTTCTCCGGCAGGGTGAAGGCGGAACTCCCGGAGATCTGGGACGCAATCAAGGTGCATCTCCGCTCGATGTGGGAGGCGGCGGCCGTCAACAATCCGGACATCGAGGAGGTCACCCGCGCCCAGGCGGATGAAACGATTCGGGCCTTGGATGGAACGAAACCGGTCAAAAGTGGAACAGTTGAGGCAAAACCTGAAACTGAAGGGTCAAAACCTGAAACTAAGGCGCCGGAACCTGTAACTAAGCCGGTCGAACCTGTAACTAGCCCGGCTTCGGCGAAGCCAGTTGCCCCAAAGGACGCCGAACCGATCAAGATCGAGTCGAGCCCGAAGGCTGAAGTGGTTATCGGGTTTGATCAAAGCTCAGATTTCCGGATGGCAATCTCCCAGGCGAACAATCACTACACGCTCTGGGTATCGCGAAAGCCAAAGGAAGGGTCGCCCGTCCGGTGGCGGTATGTGGCAATCCTCGGGGGTAACAAGGCTGAGGCGCATGAGCGGGCCATTGCCGCTGCCAACCGCATTGCCTCCGGTGACCTGACTGGAATTGCGTTTCAGGGCAAGGACCTGTTCGAAGGCATCAAGAAGATCTCCGTGCTCCCCGACGAACTCGGACGGGATCAATTGATGGGGACTGACCGCGTTTCCATCGGTGAGCAGCCGTTGAATTTCGGGAAGAAGCATCCCAACCTGAAGATCAAGGACCTTTGGGCGACGGACCCGGATTACGCCCGGTGGATCATTGCCGAGGCGAGCGGTAAGCGCGCCGGCCAGATTCGGGACTACATCACCAATCAGCCCGATTACATCACGTCGCAAAACAACGCTGTGATTGCCGCGGCCGAGGCCGTGACGAATGAGGCGCGGGAGATTTTGAAAGGTTACGGCATGACGGCCGAACCGCAGGCTGATGGATCAATTCTCGTTGGAGGCGAAACTTATGACTGGAAAGGCACAATTAAGGAATTTGGCGGTCGCTTCGACGGCGAAACGACCTCGTGGCGGCTCACTCCGAAAGGATTTGCCGATTTCATCGCAAAGCTTGGAACCCTCCCCCGACCTGCTGGCAGACGCGGAGTTGGGATTCCGCTCTATCTCCGCGATCCAAGACTCGGAGACTTACGAAAGGCTTCTGACGCAAGACCCGACCGATCAGGATTTACAGAACCTATCGGCCAGTTTGTCGGAAGCGACACCCAAGCGCTCCTCAAGGAAGGGCTGAAGGTTGGGATGCCACCGATGGTGGTGGACGAGCAGATCGAGGACGTCGCGCGGATCAATCGCGGTTATCAGCGGGGTGATCGTCTGTTCCTGTTGGCGTCTGAACCTGGGAGCGGAAAGACATTCGTACTCGGTGGCGCCATTCGCGAGGCTCGCAAGTCCGGGGCGAAGAAGATTGGCTATGTCACGCTCCGTCAGGAATTGATCACTCAGATCAAGCAGGACCTCAAAGCGTACGACATCGGAGACGTTCGGTTCATCACGTATCCGGAGATGCGCAAGCTTCCAGCGGAAGAACTGGACATGCTCATTTTCGACGAGGCGCATTCGATCAAGAATGTGAACGGCGAAGGGGACAACGTCTCGCAGCAGGCCCAGGCGGCTCGGAACTGGATCGAGAAGGCCAAGATGACCGTGCTGGCCAGTGCCACGCCCTACGAGAATCCAACACAGGCAGCCTACCTCGAGCCCACGGGTATCTTCGCACCGTTCGTGGACTTCTGGAACTTCGCCTTGTCGCATGGCGCGACGGAGCGCACCGTAAGGATCAGGACTCCTCGCGGCGAGATCGAGAAGAAGGAGTTGGTGTGGAAGCGCACGACAACCAGCGACATCGACTCCAAGGCGGCTCGCGAGTTTTTCCGGAAAGAGGGGGTATTCACCTCGCGCAAGATTCGACTCAATCCGAACAGCTTTGATTCTCGGCTGGTGAAGGTGCAGGCGAACTCCGGCATTGCCGACATGTACGCTGCGTTCACCGAGGCTGCCACCGAGAAGGAAGAGTCTATCGGGACGTTCGCGAAGATGTGGGTAAAGAACTTCCAGAAGCGGATCCTCGAGTCAGGCAAGGTCGAGCGTGGCATTCAGGAGGCCGAAGCGGCAATGAAGCGCGGGCGGTGGCCGATCATCTTCGTTGAGACGAAGGCCGAGCGGAAGATCGACATCCCGGACTTGATTCGACGTGAGGACGAATGGGCACGCGCCGTGGCGTCCACGAAGAAGGGCGACACGCCCCCAGCCAGGAGCGAGTTCAACCTGCCGCCGCAGGGCATCACGGACATCATGGCGTCGTTCATGGCCAAGACTGGCATCGAGGAGATCGTCATTCCGTCGGCCGAGGATCTGATCGAGAAGCATTTCGGGGCTGAGAACGTCGCAATCTTCACCGGGTCGGTTACCCCGAAGAAGGCCCAGGAGAATCTCGATCGCTGGCGACAGCCTACCCGGCCGATCGTGCTGGTGGCGACACTCGCCAAAGGCGGGACGGGACTGTCTCTCCATGACAAGGTTGGAAATCACCAGACGACGCAGATCAACATCAATTTGCCGTGGACCGCCACCGGGGTTGTCCAGGTGGCCCAGCGGTCGGCGCGCTACGGGCTCAAAGGCAAGGCCGAGATGCAGTGGATCTTCGCGGAAAACATCCCATTCGACCAAGAGCTTGCCGGCCGCGTTGGCGGACGGATGGCGGACATGGGATCGATCGTGCAGGGTGATAAGCTTCAGGGCGCGGAAGAGATCGAGACGTGGGACTTCAACGGGATGCCGTTCAGTGAAGTCAACGGCGAGATTGGCAAGACGCCACCGGTTGAACCGGCGCAGCCATCACCAGCCGCAGCGCCAGCCCAAGAGCTTTCCGACTATCAGAAGGTCGCAGCCACCTATGGCTGGACGATTGAAAGCGGGGAACTGAAGAACCGGAACGGAAAGACGATCGCCATTATCAATCCGAAGCTTGGCCGGCTTCAGTTTTTGTCGCCGGACGATAAGCGCGTGATGGGGACCATCCCGGTAGATAACCTCAAGATGTTTGATGAGATCCTGAGGGATAAGTTTTACGGCGAGAAACTGCCGGCCGCTCCTGCTGGGTCACCAGCGGCGCCGTCTCAGTTCGCAAAGGGCGACTTGGTTCGAGTAGCTGGTCCAAAGCCTGTCGTTGGCTCAGTCTGGTTCTTCAGGCCAGACGGGGCGATCGAGGTCAGATTGCAGCAAGGCGGCGTTCGCGTTGTCCAGCCGTCGGAGTTGACCAAGATTGATGGGCAGCCACCAGCCGCCGCGCCAGTCGAGGCAGCCCCGGCCGACGATCTGGCGACCAAGACCTACGCTCGAGATCCGCAGCAGGCCGCAGCCGTCGAATACATCCGCGCCGATCTGACGAGCGCGAAGTCCAAGGGATTTGAGCAGGCGTGGGCTGAGTATCCGACCAAGAGCACGGATCCGAAGCAACTGGCGAAGGAGGCCGCGTGGTTCAAGTTCGCGTACAACTGGTGGGAGGATCACTGGAAGCCAGAAACGGATGGCGAGTCGATCGTTCAACCGGACATGACTGGCTTGGATCAGCCGAGCCAGGACCAGCAACTCGACAAAGCCCTCGAGGAGGGTGGCCGTGCTGCCGACGACGCTCTGGATCAGTTTTGGCAGGAGGCCGGCGAGATGCCGCCACGGATTCAGGGCACGGTATCGGCCGAGGAGAAGGCGAAGCAGGCCGGCCGCGTCCTGACCCAGGAGGAAGCGCAGAACGTCCAGAAGCAGTGGATGGACCAGTTGAAGAAGATTGCTGGCGAACGTAGCTCAGAGAACGGTCAAAAGATCGTCCTGAGTTTGTTCGATCGAACCGGTGTCTGGGCGGAGCCGTTCCTCGCGGCCGGCTACGACGTCCGGATCATCGACCTCGCGACTGATGGTGTGGACGTCAAGGACATCGACATGGAGTGGTTGGCGGATTACGACATGACGGACGTTCATTTCGTGCTTTCGGCCAATCCCTGTGATGACTTCGCTGTCTCTGGCGCGCGGTGGTGGGCTGAGAAGGATGCCGACGGCCGGACCGAATACTCCGTCGGGTTGGCGAACCACACGCTGGCCATCATCGAGTATCTGAAGCCGGTTGGCTGGGCCCTCGAGAATCCGGTTGGCCGATTGTCGAAGCTGGTCCCGGGTGTCGGCGAACCGCGATTGCAGTTTCACCCGTTCAACTACGGGGATGCCTACACGAAGCGGACACAGATCTTCGGCAACTTCAATCCCAATTTGCCCCAGGCGAATGTATTCCCTGACGAAGGCAGCCGGATGCACAAGCTCCGCGGGGATGATCCGGAGCAGAAGGCGCAACGGTCGGAAACGCCAGAAGGCTTTGCCATCGCGTTTGCACTGGCCAACGCGAATCTCGGACCGGCCGCGCGCGTGAGTGAGATTGTTCAGGAGAACAAAGCGCTGGCCGCTCCAGTGCCGGCCGCAGCCGGTCGCAACTGGGAAGCGTATGCAGAGGGTTTGCGGGATGATCTGGAATCATTCAGCCCGGCGCGCCATACCGGGAAGATCGATTACGACTTGATGGACGTGGCCGACAGGTTTGTTGAATACGCCAAGAGCAGACCCGAGGCGGACATCGTCAAGCTGGTCACTGAGTTTTCCAAGACAGACGCGGCGAGTGCGGCACAGATCAAAAAGCTTCGTCAATCCGTCAAGAGCCTAGAGGCGCAACAATCGCAGCCTCCCCCAGCCGCAGCGCCAGATGACGAATCTGAAATCACGCTCGAGTCTGAAACTCCGGAAACATTGCGGCGCGCACGTAATGAGGATGAGCAGACCATTCGAAATCTCCAGTCGCAAGGTTACCCGCTGGACGCGATCTTCGATTCGGATGCTGGTAAACGTCTTGGTAGGGCCAGAGTTGAGGCTCTACTTCAACCCCCTGTCGGCCTTAATCCCGTCCAGCAGGAGCGTTTTCAAGAGTTGTCGATCAAGGCGCGCAATGCCCGCGAGCGTGGTGGCGTGCCATTGTCTGGCGCCGAACTGAAAGAATATCAGGACTTGGAAAAGCTGGCCGGCGCGCAGGACTTGCCGTTGGGTGCAGTGGCGCCAAAGCCTCTGGTCTTGGAGGGTGAGCAGGTGGTCGAGAAGCCTCCGGACAAGCCAAAGCCCGACGACCAGGGGAATCTGTTCTCGATGCCGAATCTGGACATCGACGTCGATTCTCAAGCTGGCGACAAGGCGTACCACGATCTGCTGACGAACTGGCAGACGGCGGACACCGTGCTGGATGCGATGCTCCCGAACGTCCGTAATGATTTCGAGCGGGAATTGATTGGGAGGCTGCGTGGACTCGGGCTTCAGACCCGGATCAAGCTCATGCCCCAGAGCGAGGCTGTGAGACGTGGCCTGCCGGAAGGCAACGCGGTTTACAACATCGACGGCGATTTCATCTACCTGTTCCCGGCCAGTCCTAATAACACCAAGAGCCTGCTGCACGAGTTTGTTCACGCGGCCACGGTCAAAGCGATTGTCACCGACAAGGGATTGGCGGCGGAACTGGAATCCATTCTCGCCGCGACAAGGGAGCAGCTTCCCCGGTGGTTCTATGGCAAGACGAACACGCTGGAGATGGTGGCGGAAGCGTTCACCAGTCCGGAATTCCAGCAGGCGATGGAGAAGGTGAAGGTCGGGAATCAAACCCTCTGGGACCAGTTCGTCGATTGGGTGCGGAAGGTTATCGGCCTGCCGTCGAACCAGAAGAACGCCCTGGATGAGGTTATCCGGCTGACGTCGGCCAAGTTTTCGTCTCCGGGTGCGCCGGTGACGATGGATGGCCAGCCGATGATTCTCCGTCCGCCGCATCAGGCGGTCCATTTCCCGGGGGATCTGGCGTCTATGGCATCCGATCAAGAGCCGAGCGGTGACCAGATTGGCGACAACATCGCCGACGTCGAGGCGTCGGGTGAGCTTGAGAAGGCGTTGGACGAAGCACAGAAGGACGGATTGTTCGATAAGACTCAGCGCATTGGAGTCATCGACCGGATCATGGGTCGGCAACATCTGACTCCGGAAGTCCGGGAAGCAGGCGCCAACTACGCGCGCCAGATCTTCAGGCAGGCCGGGCTCAACATCGTTCCCGATCAGGATGGCTGGTTTGAACTCGCGGATCCGTCCACGCCGGCAGAGGCAGAAGGCCAGAAGCTCCTCGAGTTGGTGCGCGGTGAACTCGAGAAGTATGCCGACGACAAGAGCGGTTACCTCGGGCATCTGATCAATTCCATCCGGAACAACATGACCGGATCCGGGGTGAAGGCGTTTTCCAAGCCGCTCCGGATGGATCTCTACGCGGCGACTCAGGGGGAGGCCAGCCATCGCGGTCTGTTACTTGGCGCCCTGGCCGGGTTGCAAAAGACGATTGCCTACGTCGGCCGCAACGTCGAGGCCATGCTCCACAAGGAGTACCACGGGCGATTCGGTGGCGACTTCCTCGAGAAGATCATGCCGCGGATCATCCGGGAGTTTCGTGGTTTCTTCACGGACGACGAGATCAAGCAGGCGGTCGCCGGCAATCCCAAGCTTCAGGAGTTCTTCGACAAGGTGTTCGCGATCAATCGCGCGGACGTCGGCGGACGTCTGTACCGTCGGGTTCAGTCCTACCTGAAGCCAAAGCCGGTCAAGCTCAAGAAGATGATCGAGAGCGCGAAGCTCACGGAGGCGTTCAATGAGATCATCAATCAGGCAAAACGCCTGGGCATCGAGCCGCCACCGGTGGACGCCAAAAAGGCGCTCACTCCCCGGGAACAACTCGCCCTGATGGCCAAGCCGGAGACGGCCGGCCAGTTGAACGACGCTATCGCCATTGCCGTCGAGGACGCTGAGAAGGCGGCGGCGCGCAAGGTGGCACTGAAGGAGGCCAAGACCGATGAGGAGAAGGCCGAGATCATGGACGAAGGCTGGGAGCCGACCGAGGAGCAAGTCGAGGCCGGGCTGGATCTCGAGGAGTATGCCCATTGGCGGGAGATCCGGGACAACCTGCTGGGATATTCGCCGATCACGGTCAATCTGGCCAAGAAGCTCGTGCAGTCGGAGTTCAAGGGGACGGATTACTCGAAGAACACCCCGAAGCTGGCAAATGCGCTCAAGATCGACCTGGACAAGCTGGCGGTCAGTCCGGAGGAGGAAGTCCGCCGAGTCCTCGAGGAGTATTACAAGGGCGTAGAAGCCACGGTACTGCGTGCTGGGGCGTCCCCTGAGAGCAAGGCGCGCATTCTGAGCCTCGTGCGCGACGAAGTGGCCGACCAGCTAACCAAGGCCAAGCAGAAGCGATTGCAGCCCATTTTCCGGGATCCGAAGGCCCCGGGTAGCGGTCCGACCCCCATGCAGCAGGTCGAACAGCTTGGTAATGCGGGACTTTTCTTGGATCCGAGGCTGGATTCCCGGGAGCAGGTCGAGAAAGTGGCCGGCCGCAGCCCGTTCACCCGGCTGGTCCCCAACCTCCCGGAGTTGATCAAGGCGGCGCTCGATACGCCATTTTACCGCCAAGGTGACCTTGGGCGGGCGTTTGCCGACAAGTTGGTCAAAGAGCTTGGGCTGACTCCAGAGCAGGCCAAGGGCGCGTCCACGGTCTTTAACGAGGCTTTTGGTCAGCGGTTCAAGGTGGCACGGGAGCGGGCGCTCGCGAACGTCGAGAAGAGCCTGACACCCCAGCCGCGCAACGAGCCGGCAGCCAAGAAGGCGACGTGGCAGAAGATCACCGAGGCGGTCAATGCCGGGTACTTCGACTCCGGCGAGGCTCTGAGGCGGATCGCCGCGGCCAATGGCTGGACAGTCCCGACTGATGAGCAGATCGAGAAGATGCGGGGATGGGTGGAAAAGATGGAGCGGATGAAGGAATTGACGCCAGTCGAGCGCGATGCCGTCGGTGACAATGCGTTGGATCTCGAACGCGCCCTGAGGGATAAGGCCAGTGCCACGCTCGAAAAGCGGGTGGCCATCAAGAAGCAGATCGAGGCCATGTGGGCACGGTTGACGCACCCCCTGACGTTCAAGAACCAGGTGGGGCGCTCGAACATTGCGCGGGCGGTCAATGAGTTCGCGTCGGCTAACCTGTTGTTCAAGCTGAGTTTCCCGTTCAGGCAGGTGATCGACATCCTGACGCAGGGTGGCATCCACACCCCAACCCGGGCCATCGCGGCAGCGATTGAGCGGTACAATCTCGCCCCTGTTGTTGACGCCAATACTGGGCAGGTTGGCAACAAGGAAAAGCTCTGGAAAGAGGTGGGGCTGGCCCTGAAGGACGCATACAAGGCCCGGTCGCAGTCCTACCGTGCTGCCTTGCAGGCCGCGCGCGATGCCTTCGCTGGGACTGGCGAGGCCCGTAATGTGGACCGGCTAATGTCGTCGATCGCGGTGTTCGACCGGGCGGCACAGATCGCCGACGAGCACGAAGCAGCCGGACGGACCGGTCAAGCCGCGGCGCTCCGGATCTTCACCCTCCTCCGGATGGGATTCCGGGTCGCCCAGGCGATGGACAATATCCATGGCTTGCCGGCTGAGTATCAGGAGATGCGCCAGCAGGTGGTTACGGCGCTCCGGGAGAACGGTCAATCGTCGGCCGAGGCGTTCACCAACGCCGACAACGTCATCGGCGACATGAAAGCCGAGTATCAATTGGCCATCGGACGGGCCCAGTCGATTCTCGACGGGTTGCACGCTGCCGGGCTCACTGAGAAGCCGCCGACGGCAAACGAGGTCAAGGGCGCGGCGTGGATGCTGGTGAAGGGCCGGGCTTACCAGCGGATGCAGGAAGCCGGTCTGCCGGCCGATGCCTTTGAGGAGTCTAACCGATTCTTGCGGTCCACCGTGGGCTGGAATGAACGCGAGGATGGGGGCATCGGTGGGATTGTCGGCAAGGTGATGTCGGCTGCGACGCAGGCCACACAGAAGGCGGGTATCCCGATGCCGCTTCTCCGGTTCGGCAATGCCATCGCCACGTCGATCAATCGTTCGCTGTCTTTCACGCCCTTGGGCTTCTTCCCCGACGCGTTCGAGGGTTCGCCGTGGTTCAAGTCCAAACAGGACCAGAGGCAGCGCAAGGTTGAAGCCGCCATTGGTACCAGCGTGGGGCTCGCGTTGTTCGCTCTGGCAGTCTCCGGCGTCTTGCGTGTCCGTAACCGGTGGCCAAAGGACAAGGAGGAGCGGGAGCTATGGGAGCGCGAGGGTCATCGGCCGGGGACGGTCGAGATCGACCTCGGTGGCGGCGACTTCATGCCGATCTCGATGACCACGGGCCCGTTGACCCTTCTCCGTCCGTGGCTGGCGACGGCTGGGGCAATCCGGGATCTCATCGATGAACGGGAGAAAGCTCAGGCCAAGCTCAATGCCGAGGCCGAGAGGCTCGGGCTGCCGGCAAAGCAGCTTCCAGGGCCAAATGCCTCCGATCTCCTCGGGGTGGGCGCCAGCACGCTCTGGGGCTCGATCGTCGGCGGACGTACAGCGGCCGGCCTGATTGGGTCGGTGACCGATTACGGGACGCCAAACATCAAGAAAAGCACGGCCGCGGTGATCTCCCCTGTGCTGCCGACGCTTCCGATGGCCCAAGAGTTATCCCGGATGGCCGGCGCGCGGGCGGATGCCAAATTGGCTGGGGTGACCGACTTCCTCATCCCTGTCCCAGGTGGACGGGCCCAGCAGTTGAATCTTCTGGGTGACCCGGTCGGGACGGACAACGACGTCCAGCGGATACTTCAGATCCTCACGGGTGGTACCGGGCTGCCGTTGAGCCCGCAGGAGGTGAAGGATCAAGCCGCCTACTCGACGCTCTACTCCTCGGGGTATCGTCCTCCGTCCATAAACCCTGGCAGGGGATACGATTTCGGCGGGGAATATCGGCCGATGACTCAGGATGAACTCGTCAACTACACGAAGGCGCGTGGCCAATTCCTGAAGGAGGAACTTGCTGCCATTGGGCAAGAAGCGAGCCCGTCGGTGGTGCGTAAGGCATACACCCGGGCCAATGATCAGGCTCTTCAGTCGGTCGGCGCCGCGGTCCGGACCAGAACGGTTCGGACGCCTCTGGCCACAGTCAGGACAACGACGGTTTCCAGTGGAATTCCACGACCGCGGATCCCAGCCGGGCGGGCATTACGTCGGCCAAGCGTGCGGGCGCGTATTCGAAGCCGTTCGTTGCGGGCACGGGCGACAAGGCGGGCGAGATTCCGCTCCAGCCTGATGCCCAGGCAGCGGGCGGCGCGGCGGGCGCTGCTGCGCTAACTCGGAAGCTCGATGTTCAAAGCGACTGTCCGCGCGTCCGCCATGGCCTGTCTGGCCTTCGAGAGTGCCATTACCTTAGCCGCCAGCGTGACGTGGCGCGTGTACTTGTAAACCGTCTGGACTGACTGGCCAGTGATGCTGCCGATGACCCTGGCGTCCACCCCGGCATTGAGCAGCCGGGTGACAAACGCATGGCGGAATGATTTGAACGAATAGCCGACGAGGCCGGCTTTCTTGCAGATCTGCCCGAATTCGGCCGATTGCCACCTGTAATGATCCTCTGCCTGCCATGCCATGCTTGGAAGGACGTACGGCTTTTTCGGATCCCGATTCTCCCAGAGAAATTTCAAGTGCGTTCGAAGCTCGGGCTCTATGGGTATTTCCAGCGATTGCCCAAGATGTCTCAGCTTCATTGGCTTGAGACGTAGCACGTTGTTTTCGAAATCGACCGAGGACCAGAGCAGGAACGTGACGTCGGAAATGCGCAGTCCAGTGTTCCACCCGATGATGATGGCGGACGGCCAGTACTCGAACTGAGTTTCCGTGCTCATTGCGGCGTCGAGCAGCTTGAGATAGTCCGCATGTGAGAAGGCAGTTGCCCGGGATTGGTCCTGAGGGATTTTGGTTAGCTTCCTGAAATCCGGCTCTTCCTTTCGGATACCCTGGGAGTGCAGGTAGCGCAAAAACTCCATCGTGTTTGATTTGACCTTACCAATCCCTGCCGATCGATACTTCTGTTCGGTCCGCATCCAGACAAGGAATGCGTTCATCTGATCTTGCGTGACGTTGACCGAGTCGTTCTTGAAGAACTTGAAATGGACGTTCAGGAAATGCGCCTTGCGCGTGCGGGTGGTTGGACTATTCAGCGGCTTCGAATCCAAGAAGGCGTATCCCATGGCGAGGATCTCCGGGCTGGCGCCATTTAGCTTCGGCTCAAAGGTGCGGACGTCTGGGACTGGGTCTATCGCTTCCATGGATCCAAATACGGGACGCGGCACATCTCGAAAACGTGCTGTTCACTGATCGCGGCGGTCGATGTCCCGTCGGCCCATGTCACTCCGGATCCATAGGCGTTGAGGGTGGCCATCTGTGCATTTGCGCCAGTAGTCAGCTTGAGGTTGGTTTCCTTCGAACCGGTGCGGATGACCAGACTGACGAAGAAGTTCTCGACCGTGGTCGCGAAGAAGTCCACAGGGATACCGCTCGCGACGTGGATCCCGTGCTTGTTGAGCGGCCCCCAGGTGGCCACGCCCGCGACGTTGAGCCGACGGGCAAGCCGGCCGGCGTCGATCATCTGGGTCAATCGCTCCCAGAAGAGATCGAATTCCTTCTCCTCGAAGAAATCCTGATTCCGCTTCTCGGTCTTGGGCACGAAGAGAAGCTCGATGTCACCAACCACGGGCTTGCGTCGGCGTAGGCTGCCGGCGACGGCGAACAGGTGGGAGTGTGGCCAGTGTGGTTTCATGGCCTCGGGAGTCTCGACGGTAAACGGCCGCAGTTCGTCCACGAGTTCCTTGGCGACTTTGATTGCGGCATCTGCTGGAAACTTTCGCTTCTCACTCACTCGATACCCTTCGGTTTTGAAATCCTCGCCAAGTCATACACCCAACACCAGTCGCCACGGTCGAATGCGCCCGTGCCATTGATCGAGTCGAAGAGTTCCCCGAAACGCTCCCCGGCAATGCGCAGCTTGCTCATGCCTGTCAGGTCAATCGGCGGGCGATACGGTCTGCCATCCCTGTCCGGCCAACGGATACCCTCTGCTAGTGCGTCGGCTTCGCTTATGGCGTTCACGCGCTCGACGCGCACGCGCTTGACGATGAACCAGAGCCGGGCAATCGCGCGCGGCATGTGGATGCCGGGTTTCCACTTGTGCCCGCTGTATCGGTCAACGTCGGCGGTCGCCCTGAACACTGGGTAGGTCGGCGTGTATGGGTCTTTCAGGATGAACGTCTCGCGGGCGTAGATGATCTGGCCGACCTCGTGAGGACTGAAGTGGTCGGCCATCTGCTTCGAGTTGACCCATAGATCGTGCTTTGCGTCGCGCCACGAGGCGTCGCTGTCCGAGACAACGGCGGGTTGCTCCTTCATCTTCCTACGCGTCTGCCATTTGAACGGCTTGTCTGGGTCAATCGGTTCAGCCGACCAGACGTCGGGCTTTGCGTTCAGCAACGCAGTGATCATCTGACCAGTGAACAGCATACCGTGGGGCTTTCTCTCATCGCTCATACGCTAATGGTTAGGGATTGTCGGGAGGCTTGGCAACCGTTTTGCAGATCAATTTGAATTCCTGTCCCAGAGTCGGCAGCGTCCCGGTGACTTCCTCCCCTTTGGCGGTGGCCTTCCAGCCATAGGCGGATAGCCGCTTTGCTAAATCTTCGGGGGTTTCCCTGGCGGACAGGACCATGACTTTCGACTGAGTGGCCAACAACGCAGTGCGAAGCCACCAGCCATGCAAGTCGCGTCGCCGTCCGCAGTAAACGAATTGTGTTTTCGATTCGAGGAAACGCTTCTGGTCGGGACTGAGTTCTGGCAGCCAATCTTTCAATCCAGCCTCCAGCGATAGAACGCGTACGGCCGGTCGGTCGGCTGGGCGTGGACGAAGTTCGAATACTCGGACAACGGCGCGTTGGTAACCGCGTACCAGTCAACGAGGTTGGTTGTCATCTCGATAGTCACGATGTAGATGCCCGCGGCCGGGCCCAGTGGTTGAACGATCGTACCGTCGGACAGGACGCGAGCTTCAGGGTTGGCCTCGATCTCTGCCGCCGCTTGTTGCGCCCATTGCGCCACGTCGTCGGGGTCAATCCTCCGTGGTGGTATCCGGGTCAATGCCTTGTAGATGGTGTAGGCCAAGCCGCCAATGACTACGGCGGCAATGAGTAGGACGATCAGGGCGAGCAATATAGCTCCGCGCATCCGCTGGCGTGATTTGATTAGTTGCATGTGATGTGGATGGTTACGGCGATGACGGCCAGGACCGCCAGCCAGATTAGGACTGGAACGACGTTGGGGACTCCAAACTGGTTGCGCTTTCTCAGCCAATCGTCGAATCGTTCGAGTCGTTGTATCAGGGTTCGTATCATGTTTTTGCCTTTCACTTTGAGCGCATCTTCCTCGCGCAGTAGATCGCGAATAGGACGCACAATACCAGATAGAAAAGAGCCACGTAATCGGATGTCATTCGGTTAGTTTGAGGTTTGCGAGTTTGATCCACGCGTCGCCAGTGCCGTGCTCGGGTTCGACCTTCAGGTCCACGCGCCCGCACAACGAACGCGCGTCTATGACCTTGATTGGGATGGTGAATCCCGTGTCGCCGGCGCCTTTGAGTGGGATGTTGAACGTCCCGGTTTTACCGATGTATTTGGCTGGGTCAATCACTTGTTGCCTTTCGCAATGAGCTTCTCTGCCCTGCGCAGTATCCGCTCGTAGTTGAGAACGCGCAGCCGGTCCTCTCTGACAAGGTTACCGGCCTTCACCTCGACGACGTATCCGCCATGATGGCCAGATTCAATTGAAGCGTATTGCTTCCCGTCGCAAGCGTGCAAGGCGGGCCCGTATTCGTCGCCGGCCTCGCTCCGTCCGTGCCATGGGATGTCCATCGGCATGTCGTCACCGCCTGAGTTGGACGATTCCTCCTCGTGCATTGTGAATCGCTCGGCGGTCCGGAATTCAGAGAATCCAATCGCTTCAAAGCGCTTGGCATCCTCCGGTCGGCATGTGATTTCGAAGTAGCAGTAGTCGCCCATAAACTTAGTGGTTGTCGTGATCTACAATCCTGACCTCAACGTATGGCGGCGCGACGCTGACGTCTGCGCATCCACCGCGGACATCTATCCGGACTTTCGGCGCAACCTCTTGGATTGAATCCAGAGCCCGCCTGATCTGCTTGCGGAGCTTGGGGTCAAAGTTTGTGGCCCGTGAATCCAGTTCCAGAGTTTCGAGGATCGTGTCGTATGCCGACTCGGTGACGGTCAATACCCGGCGCTTGGACTTCGCGGGCTTGACGACTGCTTCCTCCTCGGCGGCGATGCCTCTTCTCAGTGCGTCCAATCGCTGGCAGATGACGTCCACGCAATCGGCCCCCCGAACGTGCGCGTGTTCATCCCTGAATCCGATCTCTTCCAGGTCCGCGACGAGGGCTTGCGCGGCGTCCAATAGTGAGGGTGTTCCCATGCTCATATATTTCTCTCCGTATTGTTCGAGGAGCCAGACGGCGTCCTCATTGGTTAGGGTCATTGGTGATCTGTCCGTATTCTTGCTCCCAGTTTCCGGGTTCATCTCCGCGCCACATGCTGACGGCCACGGCGGGCGAACCGTCGGCTATCGGCTCCCCGCAATCATCGCAAAGGATGCTCGGCAATTGTTCCTGCTTCTCGCCATTGATTGTGATGGCGTGATCTGCCGGCTTCTTCGCCAGCAGGTGGACCAGTCGCTTTTTGAATCCCATCGCTTTATCTCCGGGATGGAGCGGGCCTTTGTGGTCCTTTGAACACTCGGGGCAAACTATTTTTCTCATGGTTCAATCGGTTGGTTGATCTGCTTCGGCTCAATGGCCTCGGCGAGTTGTTGGTTTATCTCGTCTAACGTGTAGGAAAATCGAATGCTTTCGCCCAATGGCAGGGCGATCTGATAGGGATGCAGGCTCACGCCTGGGCGCGCGGCCACGGCCCGCTTGTTGGTCCTCGTGCCTTTGATCTTCGGGATGATCCGAGTAGGTAGCAGCCCGTCACGTTTGCTCCCCATCATTCCATCGTAAAGGCCACGGTAGAAGAGCTTCCGGTCGCTGGGATAGATGCCTGATTGCTTCGAGAGTTTGAACCAGAGACAACGAAAGCTTTCCGAGATGCCAAGGGCAATCCGGCCAAGCTTGTCCGCGTCGTTCGGTGTCACCCGGGCCCAGAGTTCGCCGTTCAACCGGTGGCTGGCCTCGATCTTCAATTGCTCTTCTAACGCCCATTTGACGAAGTCGGCCAGTTCCAGTTCCGACTGATCCAGCCGGCAAAGTAGGTGCGCGTCGGCTGAGAATCGCACGCGGATGTCCGCGAAGATGTCTTGCGTCCGCATCACCGGCTTGGAGAAGTCAACGGCGGCTTCCAATCGTCGGAGCTTGGCCTTGGCTGCGATCTTCTCTCCGGCAATGCCACGCTCGGCCAATGCCTGAAGCTTGGCGCGCAGTTCGAAGAGTTTCTCGGTCGCTGGTTTCATGGCTTATCAGTGGCCTTGGCGATAGCACGCCGCGCGGCCTTGGAAAATTGGCATTGGGAACACAGACAGGGTCCGCGGTCATCTGCCGGGTGTTCAGTGAGTGGCGCGGTCAATAGCGCCTTCAGCATAGCTGGGGCCGCGGCGTAGAGCGCTGGCTGCTCCTTGAGCGCTTCTCCGGCCACTTGTAGAGCCCGCAATCGCTTGTAGTTCGCGCCTCCCGGCCTGAACTTGGCAATCTGCTCGTAGGCAAAATCGAAAGCCTGCTCGCCAGCGGTGGCGAATGCGAACGGACTTGGCTCGGTCGTTGTTGTTCTCATGGTTGGTTCGTGGTTGCTGTCTCGCGTGCGGGCGCCGATAACGTGGCGCCCTTCTTAAACTCGGCTCGTATCTTCTCGACAGCCTCCGGATTCGTGACTCGCCAGCCCATTAGGGTTTGCAAGGCAAGCCATCGCTCGAAATCTTCACCGGTCCATTGCTGGGCACTCATGGTGTTCTTCCTTCTCCTTCAAACTTGGCTTTGGCGCCACGCTTGCGCGCATCCTGCCGGCATTCGGCGCGAGTCATCCATGGATAAGTGACGCTCTTTCCCTGGCCTTCGCTGTAACCGGGATGACTCGAATATCCCGGCTTTCCATTGCCACGCTCGACAGTCCCCCGATAGTAGTAAGTAATCGTTTCCATGGTTCAATCTCTGGCGATGAATACCGCCGTCTTGCCGCAGTGGCATCGGCTTCGGTGGCCCATGTAGCCGAAGCTCTGAACCGTCTCCCATTTGTGGACGTGGCGACTCTTCCTGGTCTTCCTAATCTTCTTGGGTTTCATGGCGTTGTGGCCTTGGCGATTGTGCCGTTAACTTTGCAGACAACACAATCGGGGCATGGCTCTTCATGCTCGCATCCCATGTCGTTCAACCACTCGGCCGCGGCTTCCAGTGCCGCCAGCAAATCCGGAGCGGCGGCAATCAATCGGGCCTGTTCCATCATCTTTGCAGGACCGCAACCTGGCAGGACTTCGGCAATGGTTTCCTCGCCTTCCTCGTCACCGTCCTTCCATCGGACGTTAATGCCTAGGGTGTCCCTGCTTCGGATGGGTTCGCCGACGTACCATTGTCGCGCCGGCTCATCCGGCAACTCTGGGGTGATTGGTTTCACTGCGGCGGCTTGGGGTGTGATGGTGGTTTTCATGGGTTTAGTCTCCGTGTTGTTGTTTCGCGACCTCGGTCAAATGGATTGACGCTTTAATGGTCTTCGCGCGCGTCAATAGTTCCATCGCTTCACGAGTCAGCCGCAGGGCATTCTCCGCAGCGATCCTTCTGGCCAAGTGTTGAAGCCCGGCAGCTAGGTCTTCGCGCGGATCCGTCAATCGCATGGCCGATAATAGGACCTGATAAACCTCCTCAACACTGCCAGCGTTATCGAGTTTGCGGCGCAACTCAAGTCTGGCCCGATCATTCGCGACGGTCGCTAAGACCATTTCCGCATCAACCTTTCCGGGTGCCGCCGCTAAGTTGTTGGCAAACCTGATTGCATGCACTTTCAGCGAGTGAAAGCCAACATCCCAACGGCCGGCCGGGTTGTCCCGGCTCGGCGCCATGTCCTTTGATGAAACAATGATTACCTTCATGTCAGCGGATGGTTGAAAGCTTCTTTTGCTCTTCCTGGGTGAAGAATTCCCGGAGCCGTCGGGCGAACCGGTCCGCGCGCCGGAATGTCTGCTGCGCTTTGATGCTGTCGGAGTCGTCGCCAAACTCCCGGCAAAACTCCTCGAACGTCTCTGGGGTGTAAATATCGGACCCAACGCAGGACAGCACATCGTAAGGCGTGGCCTCCTCGTTGTCCTCCTGGTCTGCCTGGCTTCCCCAGAAATCAAACACCAAGCGGCAACCACGCTTCGCTTCTCGTGTGATCGTGATCCGGTAATGATGCCCAGACGGGGACCAAGGCGCCGGCTTGGTATCTGAAAGCGTGATCCGCATTGCTAGACCGTGCTCGGCAAGAAACCGTTTCGCGTTGGCCTCGTGCAATGATTCTTTGGGCTGCTCGATCTCGCTCCAACTGGCAATTTCCTTCAAAACGTCTTCCGGGATTGGCAGGAAAACCCAACGCTCGCCGAAGTGGTATCCGCGTTTCCCGCTTATGACTTCCTCGGGAAAACCTCCGGTTGCCTTCAACCCTTCAGGTAATGGCACCTCGTAAAGCCCGGCTTCCTTCAATACCGCACATTCCCAAGAGTAATAGGAATCATGCCCGAACTTATGGCAGAGCGAGTGCCAATTTGCTTGGGTTAATGCGGCGTCGTAGAAATGGCGACTCGCGTCGTCCTGGTTGCGCGCGTATTCCTCGGCCAGCTTGCGCCGCCGCTCAATCTCTCGCATCTGCTCGGGTGTTCCTGATTGCATCCCGTTCAGGTGGTAAACCTCCCAAACTTTGGCAATCCGCTGAACGGTTCTGTCATTTGGATACGCCTTGGCAATCTCGTCAATGCATTGACCGCCCGATCCGTCAAACTCACCGCTCGCCGAGAATTCAAGCCCGTTTTCCTTCGGCTCAAGTGCCCATTCAATCTGTGCCTTGCCGTCGGGTGTCCGATAGTACCCGCCGGAGCCCTGCGGCTGCGCTGGGGTGGTTGCGCGTTCGCGGATGGCCTTGAAGTCAATCCGCATCCCGGTCCCCTCGCAGTCTGGACAGTTGTCCCGCTGCTGGCCTCGCTTGCAATGGCATTTCTGCCCGGTCGTTGGTTGTGTTTTCATGGTTCTATGTTGCCGACTTTTACACGCTGGCGCCGCGTGGTTTTGTTGTTTACCGTTGGGGAAATAGCTTCTGGCGTTCGTTGTGCAGGGCAACGCACTTTGCAAAATCAACGCCCTGGCCGTCGGGTTTGAATCCGTGCGGCAACTGATGGTGCATCATGTCTCTCGCGTTTTCGCCGCTGATTGCTATCAGATTAGGCCCGATGCTGCGCGCGTGGTTATACTGCCACCAATAGTCCACACCTGCGGCGTGGCCTATAAACGTCGAGGACCAAGGATGCTGGGCGAAAACTGGTTGTTTCGGTTCGTTCATAATGTTTCTCTGGTGGTTCATCCGCCAGACCTTGGCGCCCAGTTGCCCAGGCGCCAACGTCTGAGGGATCAAGCCGGGACGGTTGGCCCAGGTGTCG
>DASTOD010000533.1:0-3853 GCA_035762645.1 Binatia bacterium
TGGACGTCGATTCCAATCCCAAGAATCCCGTTATCGGCGACCGCTCTTTTGGTTGCGATCCAAAAGAAGTGATCCGGTTTGCTCAGCCATGGATGCGGGGATTGAGAGACGGTGGCATCATTCCATGCGCAAAACATTTTCCCGGCCATGGCGACACGGACAAGGACTCGCACTTCGATCTCCCCGTCGTGGAAAAGCCGCTGGCGGAATTAAAGAGAGTCGAGCTGCCTCCGTTCGTTCAAGCCTGCACAGACGGCATCGAATCTCTCATGACCGCGCACGTCCTCTTTCGCTCGCTCGACGAGAGCCGGCCGGCGACGCTTTCTCAAGCGATCATCGGCGGATTATTGCGCCAGGAACTGGGCTACGACGGGCTGGTCTATAGCGACGATATGGAGATGAAGGCGATTAGCGATAACTACGGTCCAGAGGCCGTTTTGCTCGCCGTCCGGGCGGGCATCGACATGTTGCTCTACGGCCACGAGCTTGCTCGAGCCGTCGATGCCTTCGAGTTGCTTTGTGCCGAAGCCGAACGAGATCCCCTGCTGCTGAGCCGGGTGGAGCAAAGCCAGCGGCGAATCGCAAGATTAAAGCAGTGTTTTCTTAAGACGTTGACGGCCACCGCCGATCACGAAGTGGAAGAAAAGCTTCGGCAACTCGACCATCGATCGATCGTGGAACAATGTCACGGCAGCCGGTAGGCGCTGTAGGCAATGAGCTTTTTGATATCCTGCGCCAATTCGCCCTGCCATTTTTCGATAAGAACGTCGGCCGGACATTTCCCTTGAAACAGCAAGTCTTTGAGCGGGCTGAGATAGCGGGTCTCGTCCTCGCCCTGATCATTGAGCGCGTTCTGTCGTTTGAGCCCTTCCCACGCAATCTGAAACAATTCCTTCGCCAAATCCAGCAAACCATAACGCCGTATGCGCGCCGCTAAAGCATCGCGATGCGAATCCAGATAGACTTCCATTCGTTCGTCCCAACTCCATCCCTTCACCAGGTCCCACGCGGCCTGAAGGCAGTCGGAGTCGTAAAAAATTCCTTTGGTCATGGCAGGGAAGGCGGGCATCAGTTCCGGCGGCTGGCTGTCCACCGATCGAAGCTCTATGTAGCGCTTGATTCGGGTTTCCGGAAACAACGTGGTGAGATGGTCGGCCCAATCCTCCAACGTCGCATGGTGGCCGTTGTGACCCTGTTCCAGAAACTGACGGAACGTCACGGCGGTCATGTCGATGTAGCCGCCGTCTCGAATGATGAAGTACATCGGCACATCGAGCGCATACTGGACATAATGCTCGAACGATACATCGGGCGAAAAGGCAAACTTGAGCAGTCCGGACCGGTTCTTGTCCGTGTCCGTCCAGATGTGCTCGCGGAAACTGCGATAGCCGGTGAGCCGCCCCTCGCAAATCGGAGAATTCGCGAAGATGGCGATAAAGATCGGCGTCAGTCCCATGCCAGTGCGAAATTTCGCCATGGCGTCTCTTTCGTCGCCATAATCGATGTTCGCTTGCACCGTCGCTGTTTGCTTCATCATCCGGTGGCCGAGTCGACCGACTTTGAGCATGTAAGGGGCCATGATTCGGTAGCGTTTCTTCGGCACCCACTCGATCTCGTCGAGCCGGCTGACGGGTTGCATCCCGAGACCCAGAAAAACGATGTCCACCTGCTCCGCCACCTCTAGCAGCTCTCGTATATGCTGGGTGAACTCCGCGTGCGTGCAGTCGATGGTTTCGCACGGCTCGCCGCTCAGCTCGATCTGGCCGCCGGGTTCCAGAGTAATCTGGGCATTGGCGCGGCTGAGCGCGATGATATGACCGTCTTGCTCCTCCGGCTCCCAGCCGTAACGCTCGATCAGCTCTCTCAGGATGTATTCGACGCCCCGTCGCCCAGAGTAGGGGATGGCTTTGCCGGTGTTGCGATCGATGCCGACTTTCTCGTATTCGGTGCCAACGCGCCAACGGTCACGCGGCTTTGCAGAGTTATGGAAAAAGGCCTCCAGCTCATCTTTCTTTTCAATGACTGACATGGTTGCGAATATTCTTCTGGAATGGCGGATGAATAACTCCCTTTTCCGTGATGATCGCCGAGATCAGATCTTGGGAAGTCACATCAAAAGCGGGGTTGAAGATTTTGATGCCTTTAGGCGCGAGCGCTCGACCAAAAATATGCGACACCTCTTTGGGATCCCTTTGTTCGATGGGGATCTCCTGGCCCGAGGGACAGTTGAGGTCGATGGATGACGTCGGCCCCGCGACAAAAAAAGGTATGCCGTGCCGTTTGGCCAAAACCGCGATGGCGTAAGTGCCGATCTTGTTGGCCACGTCGCCATTGGCCGCCACCCGATCGCAACCGACCACGACGGCATCGACCTTGCCATGTTGCATCAAATATCCGGCCATACTGTCGGTGACTAAGGTCGCTGGGATCTTTTCCTTTTTCAGCTCCCATGCCGTCAGCCGCGCGCCCTGCAAAAACGGCCGCGTCTCGTTGACCCAGACCTGAACCGGTTGGCCGGATTCCTTCATGGCCCGGATCACCCCGAGCGCCGTGCCATAGCCCGCGGTGGCCAACGCTCCCGCGTTACAATGTGTCATAATCCGCCGCGCATTGCGAAGCAGGTTGGCTCCCAATCTACCCAACTGTCGGTTCGCGGCGATGTCGCGTTTGTAAATATTTTGCGCCTCCTCTTTGAGAAGGCGCTTGACCACCTCGATCCCGCGGCTGCGATTCTCGGTGTACACCTTTCGCATCCGGTCCAGCGCCCAGAACAAGTTTATCGCGGTCGGACGTGTCTTCGATAACGTCAGCAGGATCCGCTCGAACTCCCGGTCAAAATTCTTCTGATTCGCCTTGAGCGCGCCCAAGGCGACACCCATGGCTGCGGCCACGCCAATGGCCGGCGCCCCGCGAATCACCATCTCGCGAATGCCCCGGGCCACATCCAAGTAGTCGCGGTACACCCGATAAACTTCTCGCTGAGGCAGGATCCGCTGATCTAAAACGATGACCCGATTATTTTTCCATTGGATAGTTTTTACCGCCATGACAAGTTTTTCATTTCAGCGAAGAGCGAGTATATTAACTGCGAGAAGGAAGCGTCAAGGGCTGCTGGTGGATTTTTATCATACGTTGGGCTATCTCACGGGTCTGCTTCTCATAAAACCGGATATTGAACCCAACACTCTGCTCCATACCGCGGCCCTGGTCCACATTCTGGATGCGATTCTCTGCCGTGTGATTGCCGCTCATAGCGGGCGCCGGAAAAACTTCTGGATGACTGCAGGATTGCTGTTCGGGATTTGGGCTTTAGGAACGCTCTTTTTATTGCCCGCAAAAACACGTCGAACTCAACCCGGCCCGGCGAGCGGCGTGTCTCATCCTTGAAACAAAACCGGGTTCAGGGGTGTGATTGACCGATCGATCCACGAAAAGAGCCGCTCTCCTCATCGGTGTTTTCGTCCCAATCAGGCCCGAATACGCGGCAAATTTTTTGCCGATTTTGCGACAATGGAGCTTTTTTAAGGCCAAAAAACCACGCCAGACTGCCGCCCCGATGGCACCGCGTTTGCGTCTCTTTCCTAATGTGAAAGGAGGCAAAATCATGAAGCTGTGTAGATACCTGCCAAGCCTACTTCTCGCGGGCGGCCTGTTGGGAGCGCCGGCGGCACATGTCGCCGCGCAGGCTGACGAGTCTGCCGCCCGAACAGATCCGAATGAGTCCTTCGAGGTGGCGATGACCTATTGCTACTTGGGAACCGTTGTCGATGACAGCACAGGTGAGATCGTCGAGGTCTATGTGCCGTGCCCTGACTCGATGCAAGATATCGCGTAACGCATAGCCAAAAATTTA